>JARLIH010000421.1 GCA_031291845.1 Isosphaeraceae bacterium
AATGCCTGTACGGGGGATGGGACGCAGCAATCCTGAGCGCCCTTCCGGGGCTCAGTAGACTCTACTCTTACTCAAGGCGGCCCTCGACGCGGTGTATCCTCAGTCCAAGGCCGGCCGACATCCTCTTCCAGTGCTCGGACAACACGTGGCAGGCCTACAACCGTTGGCCCAACAACTACTCGGTGTACACGCACCCGAAGGGGAACCAGGGACCCTGGGCCGACGTCAGCTTCGACCGGCCGTACGGCCGCGAGGCGCAGTACGTCGGCGTGGTCAACGACCCTCTAACCGTCGGCTCCGGCGAGTTCCTGCCGCTCGAATTCCCGCTCGCCTACTGGCTGGAACAGCACGGCTACGACGTGACCTACTGCGCCAACACCGACATGATGACCCCCGAACACGGCCTGCGGTGCAAGGCGTTCATCAGCGTCGGCCACGACGAGTACTGGGACATCCGGCAGTACCACAGCGTCGAGAAAATGCGCGACGAGGGAGTCAGCCTGTTGTTCCTCTCGGGAAACACCATCTGCTGGGTCACGCCCTTCCGTGAGAGCAGCGACGGGCGAGCCAATCGCATCATGTTCCGGGGTGGACCGTACGGAGGCAACAACGACTACGCCGAGCGCAGACAGAAAGAGAACGGCCCCTTCCCCGAGCACGGACCTGACGAGGGGATGCTCATGGGGGCCCGCAACGTCGAGCCGGTCAACGGCGGCGGCGACTGGATCATCGTCAAGCCCGACCATTGGATGTTCGAGGGGACCGGCGTGAAAAAAGGGGACCGAGTTCCGGGCCTCATCGGCTGGGAGTACCACGGCAACCCGGCGAAGATCCCCGGCCTTGAAGTCGTGGCGGAAGGGACCGCGTGGGTCGGGGGCGAGAAGCCACAGCAGTGGACCGCGACCATCTACCCGGGGCCCAAGGGAAACTTCGTCTTCAATGCCTCGACGATTTTCTGGGCCCAGGGACTCTCAGCGCCACCCGGTCATACCTTGCCGTGGTCACACTGGTCACGGCCGCACGGACCGGACGAGAGAGTGCAGCGGATCACGCACAACCTGCTGCGCAGGGCGCTCAATCGCGGACCTGCGTAGGGCAATAGCGCAGCGGCTCGATTCATGTAGGGCCGGCCAGAATACGGCCGGCAATGGCCGGCCCTACAGACAGCCTTGGTCCCATAGCGCAGGGGCGCGCCACAAGATAGGAAAGGGCAGCCGATGAGCGAGCGAGGTTCCTTGTTGTTGGACCGCCGACGGTTCCTGAGCGTCACGGCCGCCTGCCTCGCCACCCCGGCGTGGGGCGGCGAGCAACGGGCGAGCGGCGACGGCCCGGGGAACTCACCCCGGGCCACTTCCGGCGATACGCACGAACCTGACTGGGCCGACCGGCTAACCGTGACCGTGGGCCCCAAGGGGGCCGACCTGACGGGCGCCGACGATAAAGTGATCCAGGCCGGGGCCGACTACGTTGCGAGGCTCGGCGGCGGCACGGTGCGTGTCCTTCCGGGCACCTTCCGCTTGCGTAACTCGGTCTACCTGGCCGCGCGCGTCCGGCTGGCCGGCAGCGGTCTCGACTCAGTGCTGATCAAGGAGCCTTCCGTCACGACGAAACTCCGCGCGGATTCGGACTGGTATGACCAGGAGATCACGCTCGAGGACGCGCGCGGGTTCAAGGTGGGCGACGGGATCTGTCTGCGGGCCAAGAACCCGCATCACGGAGGGGCCACGGTCCTCAAGCGCACGCTCGTGGCCCGTTCGGGCGATCGGTTCAAGCTCGACCGCCCGCTCCGCGAGAACCTCTGGCTCGCCGGCACGCCGACGGCGTCCTCGTTGTTCCCGCTGGTGTCGGGCGACAACGTGAGCGATCTGGTCATCGAGGACCTCGCTCTGGACGGCAATCGGTCCGAGAACGAAAATCTCGACGGGAACTACTCGGGCTGCATCTTTCTTCAGGACTGCAACCGGATCACAATCCGGCGCGTCACCGCGCGGAACCAGAACGGCGACGGAATCAGTTGGCAGATTTGCCACGACGTCTCGGTCGAAGACAGCCATAGCCACGATCACGCCGGACTCGGCATGCACCCCGGTTCGGGCTCGCAGCGACCCGTGATCCGAAACAACAAAATCGAGCGCTGCGATATCGGCCTGTTCTTCTGCTGGGGCGTGCGCTTCGGACTCGCGGAGCGAAACGTCATCGACGCCTGCCGCGGTTCCGGCGTATCGATCGGACATCGCGACACCGACAACGTGGTCCGCGACAACACGATCCGCTCGAGCGGAAAGGTCGGCGTGCTGTTTCGCGACGAAGGCCGGGTGTTCGGTGGGCATCGCAACCGGATCGAAGGAAACCGAATCGTCGACAGCGGCGCCGACGACGGGGTGGGGGTCGACGTGCGGGGCGAGACCGAAAACGTGACGATTATTCGAAACGACGTGCGTGAAACGCGCGGGCCGTCGCGCCGCGTGGGCATCCGGGTCGGGCCGAAGACTCACGGGATTACTCTGACGGAGAACCACATCGAGGGGTGTGCCGAGCCTGTCGTCGGCGCGTCCGGCTGACCGGCGGCGCTGCCTGGACGGATCAGTCGGCGGATCCCAGGGGGATCGAGAATTCCTCGTTGTCGAGGCCGCAGTCGTGCAGCCAGACGTGGTCCATCACCTCTTCGTCCGCCGCCCGGCTTTCAACCAACGGCAGGAACCGGCCGGCGGCGATGAGCCGGCTCAGCGCAGTGAGCATACTCAGGTGGACGCCGACGGTTGGACATACCAGGACCAGGAAAGTCGTTGCGCCACCGAACTCGTCGCCCGCACCTTCGACCGCCTCGTCGGCCAGGCAGACCGTCAAGCTCGGCTCCGTGACCGGAAGGATCAACGGGCGCCTCGGGTGCGAAATCGCCACGCGGCCGCGCGTCAGAAGGAACCCGCCGGCGCCTTGTGAACGTAGCCTTGCGAGCAACTCGGCACGGCCGTGGCGGAAGTCCGATGAATGTCCCGCCGCGATCGACTCGAGGAGCGGCGCGAGCTTGCCACCGCGGTGTTCGATGATACCCCCAGCGCGGAGCGCTGCGTACAAGCTTGGAGGCAGGTCCAGGTCGCCGTCGGCACCGCGCGTACGAAAAAGGTCGAGAGGCGCCGCGACGCCCCCCCGGAGCGACCACTCGAGGCGGTCCAGCGGGCTGAATGAATGGCCTCGCCGAAGCGGAACCCGGGACGAACCAACGCGCCAAGGTACTCCAAGGGTGCTCGCGCCGAGGGACTTCACGGCGTTGCGAAAGCGTCTCATCATCGGATGTCTCGCCGAGGAACTCGTTAGTTCTTTCGATCGTCAAAGGCGCGCAGACGAACTCTGAGCGCCACGGCCGCTTGGAGCGGCAGCAGGCATTCGCGTGAAAATATGTCGATCATATTGCGCGAGCGACAACGCCCGTGCGATCAGTTCTCGATCAGGGCGAACTCCAGGTGGTCACGGCGGCCCGTGTACCATTCGACTGACGAGCCTGCCACCGGCAACGGCTGGCCACCGGGCTGGTAGAGAACGAACTCTCCATTCTGGAAGATGCGGAGCTCTGACGACTCGGGAGACAGAACCGCCAACTGCGACCAACCGTTGCGCAGAAGGCGGCCGATGACAGGGTTATCGCTCATGATTTTCTGCATTGTCTCGGGTTCCGCTTCGATGACGAACAGCAGCCGAAGCGGCTCGTGGATCTCGACGCCTTGCCAAGGAAGCCCCTGGCGCAGGTCGCTCGAGGACCCGTCCATGACTCCCAGCATCGATGTCACGTTGTGCGGCAACTTGGTGCCGGCACCCCAGCCCGACGGGTCGACCGCGGAGAAGAAGTACTGGAGGTTGATACCAGCGCACACCGGGACGACCGCGGCAAGGATCCGCGCCAGGATCGAGTGATCGGGGTCCTGGGTCGGGTCGTATGAGTGCAGGAACGAACGCCGATCCAAGAACAACCCGCGCGTCCGCTCGCGACGGCCGACGATACACAGGGCGTTCGTCGCGTTGCCGAACTCGGGCCGTGTCTGAGCGAGGTCCTCCGTGCGGGCGTGCGTGTGCCGCCGAGCCGCGTCCGCCGTCAGGTTGAGCGGGGCCGAATAGAAGCGGCGGCAGCGCTCGCGCGCGTTCTGCTCGCAGGCCTTTTCCAAGGTCTCGCGCATGGCCTCGAAATCCTTGCTGTGCGATCGCGGCATCAGATCAACGTCATAGAATGTGATCGTGTCGTCGCCCGTGTTGTGCAAGCCGCCGAGGAAGACGGTGCTCCAGGGGACGATGAGTCCGCGGCCGGCCAACGTCTGGCGGACGCGCGGGTCGTTGAGCATACTCGCCAGCGCCCTGGCGTTCGGCCCGCCCGGGTTGCCGGAGCAGGCCCCGCAGTCGTAGGCCGACTTATGGGGGTTGTTCTGGCATTGAGAGCCGTGGCCCAGGAATAAGACCAGCCGGCCGAAGTTGGACGTCAGTCCAATATCGCGCAGGACGCGCTCACCAATGGTCGCCATCTCGTCGACGGAGAACCCGACATGATCACCGTCCGGACCGGCGACCGCATCGATGCGCTCGATCGCCAGACGCGTGATCGACGGAGGCGCCACGATACTGCCCGCCAATTTCGTCAGTTTCGCCGTCCAAGCGGGGAACAAGACCCGGCCGATGAGCGGGAAGGACGCGAGGATTCCCAATCCACCTGTGCAAATTGCCCCCAGGGCAAACGTGCGGGACCCGAGGTTAAACCGGCGCGATGTCTCGCCGAGGAGCTTGCGGGCAGCCGCACGGCTGCGGTGAGTGTGGGCGAGCGAGTAAGTGACCTCTTCCTCGACCCAGTGTTGCGGCCGGACGACGATAGGGCACGAGGCGACCGCGTGCGCGTCCGCCGCGCCTCGGTAATAGATCGGCACGCTGAAAAACCCGGCTGCGCCGAACGTCTCGGCGCTAGGACAAAGCTCTTCGAGATGGCGCCGGAACGATTCCTCGCGAGCGTCGATGCAGAACACGGCCTGAAAAGGAGGATGCTCGGGACGGTCCTGCGCCATCCCGGCGCGGGTCCCTACGGCGTCGAGCGCACGCAGGCGATAGCGCCGCTCGTACGCTCGATGGAACACACGCCGGCGCTCGACATTGGAAAAACCTTCGATTTCGCCGACCAGTGCGGTCCACTGCTCGGGCGACAGGCTGTACAGCGTCGAGGGCTGCCAGCCCAGGACCTGCGCGAGCTGAAAGACCGGGAAAGCTCGTTGCGCGACGTCGGGCGCCTTGCGCTGGCGTTTCGATTCGAGCACGCCCCGAAGGTCGCAGAGCGGACCGTCGTAACCCAGTTCCTGACGTGCGACGTGCGTCAGGGCCTGACGCTCGAGGATCAGGCGGACTGCCAGGAATTCGATCAACGTACCCCGCGCGACCGGAGAGGGGACGCGGTCCGGGCGGACCTCCATCTGCCGGATCATGCTGCCCCAGCCTTTGAGCGCGAGCAGCGTGGCCGGCAGGAACCACTCCCATTCGTCCTCGCAGACCCCGAGCTCGTCCAGTGATTCCCGGATCGACTCCATGGGCTCGATGCGCTCTTCCTGCAGATGCACGAGCTCGCGGTAGAGTCCGCGGAGCCACGGAGTCGGGGGACCGCCGGGCTGACCGTAGAGGTGGCAGAACGTTCGGAAGAAACCCTGGTCGCGTTTCGGCAGCGCCCAGTGCGCCAGGCCCTGGTCGGTGAACGCCGCGCAAAACCGTATCAGCATGTCGTGGACGAGCAAGTCGGAGTCGACTCCGGTCGCCTCGAGCAGGGCTTCCCGCAGCCGCATTTTACGTTGGGGGCCGAACTCCCCGGCGGGCAGAACACGTCGGACCCCCTCGCAGCAGACCCGCCAGAGCGACTGGATCGAGAAGGATTCCCAGACCGAGTCGGACCATGCGTCCGTCGACGACCGGTCTTCGCCCGACAGCAGACTCCCGAGCTGTGGCAGCAACGGCCAGAGCAAGTGCTTGCGCCTTGGGTCATCCGGGCCTGGTGCTTGAAACGCTCCGTTGTCGGAGCCGGCATTGATCAGGTCGCGCACGACCCAACGCTTGGCGTCCGCCACGATCTGGCCCCGCGCCGTCGTCGGGGCGTTGTCGCGGAAGCGCGACAGCGCCTCTGTCTCGGCGACGAACCAGCGCATTTCCTCGACGGAGCCGAGACAGAACGGATTCAAGAGCATCGTCAGCCGGAGGTTCAGGCGCCGGACGATTCCGGCGACCGACTCCCACGGGTCTCCCACCTCGTCCTCTTCCAGGACCGACCGCAGGTCGACGATCTCGATGCGTTTCTTGCCGAGCTCTTCGCGATAGCGCGCCTCCGACAAATAAGGTTGGCACCGGAAGGCCCGTGCCCCTTGCTGGACGGCCGCGTCGAAGGGGAGGTACTCGAAGGCGTGCAGCGGGTTCTGAAAGACGAACGAAGCGATCGGCCCTTCCGCCGGAAGCAGGCGGGCCACGTATTCGATCAACTCCTCGAGCCGCAACAGGTCCGGCTCATGGTACGACCCGGAGGGGGGCAACGTGTAAAGAGACGTCGAATTCTCCAAGTCAATCGTTGGCATTTTGAGGATCCCGCAAGGGTTCTCGGTGGAAGTTGGTCTCGTGACGAACCATGCCCAGTGCGCAGAGCCGCCTCGAACGCCCAAGTCCACGGGCGCGGCGTTTCTGATCACAACGATCGCCGCAGAGCACGACCTCTACGACGCTGGCTCACCCCTAGACGTACCCCGGCGATTGTCCCCGTCGAGAGGGCGACCGCCTGAGCTTCCGTCGCATCGTTTGTACCCGCAAGGGCCAAATTCATGCGACCATAACATCAAACAACGCTTCATCGCCACGTCGAGGGGGGAGGACTCATCGGCAGCGAGAGGCGATCCAGCGGGCCGCAAGGCCCAGCCGCCAGGTAGTGAAGGAGGGGGGAAGATGGCGGCTCGATAGCAACTGGCTATGCTATCGAGTGATAATCACGTTCACCCTGCGTCTCCTCGGTGGGCGCATCGTCCCTGGTCGAATCTGACATTCTTGCGCGTCCTCGCGCCGTCACATCATGCCACTAGGGTTGAAAGAAAAGCGAGCCGCATGCCAAAGCTCCCGGGCCCAGCACAATTCAACGCAAGTCTTTTTTCCGCCCTTGGTTGTGGTGAATGTCGACCGATCGGCTCCGCTTTGGTCTGCACCGGCGCTAGGCAGCCGGTGTCAGTTTTCGTGCATCTATTGCCGTTGGTCCGGTCAATTTGCACGGTCAGACGCCCGCTCGGAGCGTTCCATCGGACCGCGGTGTTGAGAGTGGTGGCACCGGTGAACCGAAGACAGGCCGAGCGAATCGCCTCACTCGCCCTCGAGAGGTTGCTGATAGTAGAGCTTGAGGTACGTTTCGTACCGCTGGAAGTGGATCTGCCCCCAGTGGACCGCGTCCTTGACCGCACACGCCGCCTCGTGCGTATGGGAGCAGTCTGGGAATTTGCAGTGGGGAATATAGGGGCGAAACTCGACGAAGTGTCCTTCCAACTCCCCCGGATCGACACCCCAAAGCTCAAATTGCCGCAAGCCGGGCGTGTCGACGACGAAACCACCCTTGTCCAGCCGGATAAGATCGGCGTTCGTGGTTGTATGCTTGCCCTTGAAGGTCCAGTCCGACACCTCGCGCACGCGTAGGTTCAGCCCAGGCTGGATCGCGTTCAAGAGCGAGCTCTTGCCGACACCGCTTTGACCGGAGATCGCCGTGGTCCCCTCGACCAGCAATTCCCGGAGCCGCGGAATGCCCCGTCCGTCTGCCGCTGAGGTCAGCAGCGTCTCGTAGCCGAGCTGGGTATAGAGGCCGACGACCCATTGGTATTCGGCGGTGTCAACCAGGTCGGCCTTGTTCAAGACAATCACCGGTCGTACACCGCCCCGTTCCGATGCGATCAGGTACCGGTCGACCAGCGGCAGCTTCAGCCCGGGCTCTTCGAAGGCCGAGACGATCAGCACTTGGTCGACGTTCGCGACGAGGATGTGCTCGCGCTTACGGTAGCCGCGGGTGATCGTTCCCCGGCGCGAGTCCACCTTCTCGATCAGGCCCTCATCCCCCCCTGCACCGCCGGGTCGGAACCAGACGCGATCGCCGACGGCAACCACGTTGCGGCCATCGATAGCGAGCGTTTTGAGCAGGCGCCGGACATGGCACGGGTATTCGCGCCCGTCGTCAGTGATCACAACGGAAAGGAGCCCGTGGATACGCACGACGCGCCCGGAGAGGCACGAGTCGAGATCGACCACGCGCTGCGCGATCGCTCCCTCGGCGCCAGCGGGGTTGCTCGCGCTGGCGCCGGTCGCATCGCCCACTTCCGTCATGATCGTGCGGTGCCGCGAGAGGTCCCCCTTGGCGCGTACACGCTCGCCGGTGGGTGACTCCGGCGCGGAGGACGTTCCGTCTTGAAAGTGGCGCGTGTAATCGTTGGCGCGCGTCCGCTTTTGGCGGTTCTTCTTGAACGCGACACGCACCTTCTTTTTCTTCCCCACGACGGACCATCCTCGACGCCAGCAGGCAGGACCGGTCGGACTCGGACGCCGTACGAGAGGTGGCCCACCGGCCCCAGAACGCTCAAAACAACGAACGCGTCCACGCACTCAAGGCTATCGGCCGGCTCTTCCGCCTGTCAATGCACGGCGCACGTCGACTCGGCCCCGCGCAAGGCGCCGAAATCCTGCGCTGGTCAGCTAGCGCCGTGCCAGGTCCTTACGGCCAGCCGCGGCGGAAACCGGGCCTCACGCGATGATTTCGTTGATAACTTTCCCGTGGACGTCCGTCAGGCGGAAATCGCGACCGGCGTAGCGGTACGTGAACGTCTCGTGGTTGAAGCCGAGCAGGCGTAGGATGGTGGCGTGCAGGTCGTGGACGTGAACCTTGTTCTCGACGGCCTGGAACCCGAATTCATCGGTCGCGCCGTGGACGTGGCCCCCCTTCACGCCGCCGCCGGCGAGCCACATCGTGAAGCCGTAATGGTTGTGGTCCCGACCGTTCATTTTCCCTTGGTTTGCACCCGCCGTCGGGAGCTCGACGGTCGGCGTGCGGCCAAATTCGCCGCCCCAGATCACCAGGGTCTCGTCCAGCATGCCACGGTTCTTGAGGTCCTTGAGAAACGCGGCGATCGGCCGGTCGCACTGGCCGGCGAGGCGTCGGTGCTCGGTCGCGATGTCGTCGTGGCTGTCCCAGGGCTGCCCCTCGCCGTGCCAGAGTTGAATGTACCGCACGCCTCGCTCGAGCAGCCGGCGCGCGATGAGCAACTGCCGCGCCTGGACGCCCGGGCCGTACTGCTCGCGTACCGTTGCGGGCTCGCGGCTGACGTCGAAGGCGTCACCTGCCTCGGTCTGCATGCGGAAGGCGAGCTCGAACGACTGAATGCGCGCCTCGAGAGCGGCCTCGCGCTGGCGTTTCTCGAGGTGCTCGCGGTTGAGCCGCTCCAGGAGGTCGAGCTGCGCGCGCTGGGTGTCGTGGGTGACGTACCGGTTCCTGATGTTCTGGATCAGCTTCTCGATGTCGGTGTGCTGACTATCAATATAAGTGCCCTGGTAGACGCCCGGCAGAAAAGCTGACTGCCAGTTCTGCGACTCGGCGATCGGATAGCCGCCGGGGCACATCACGAGGAACCCCGGCAGGTTCAGGTTCTCGGTTCCCAGGCCGTACAAGGCCCACGAGCCGACGCTCGGCCGCGCCTGGCGGGCGTCGCCGCAGTTCATGAGCATCAGCGAGGGCTCGTGGTTCGGGACGTCGGCCTGCATCGAGCGGATGACGCAAATGTCGTCGATGCACTCGCCGACGTTCGCAAAAAGCTCGCTCACTTCGATGCCGCTCTGCCCGTACTTCTTGAACCGGAACGGGGAAGCGAACGCCGCGCCGGTTTTCCGCTCAGTCGGCAAGTTCGACGGGACCGCCTTGCCGTGCTGCCGCGTCAGGGACGGCTTCGGGTCGAATGTATCAACATGCGAGGGTCCGCCGTTCATGAACAGGTGAACGACGCGCTTCGCCTTCGCGGCAAACTGCGGCAGCTTGGGCGCGAGGGGATTGAGCCCGTCGGCAATGTTTGCACCGTGCGCGGGGGGTGCAAGCAGGCCCGCGTCGGCCATCAAACTGCCCAGTGCGAGGGCCCCGAATCCCATGCCGCCGCGACGAAGTGCTTCTCGGCGGGTCAGGCCAGTGTGATCGATCCGCGGCGCGTGGTGGGAGTTCGGCATCGGCATGGTCCTCGGCGGGAATCGTGGGCAAGCTGCTTGATTATACCAAACGGATCGGTCCCACGCAGCCCGTTCGCCGATCGCAACGGGCGGTTCACCGGAAAAGTCGCGAGCCGCGGTCGTCGACCCGAGGGGATTTTCGATCTATTTGGAAGAGGGACGGGCCGATACGGAGCGGTCGCCCCTGCCGGTCGGGGAGGTCGGTGAATTGCGGTTGACAGGTCCCGACGACTTGACAATAGTATCGCCCGGCCGAGTCCAACCCCGGGTCAGCGACCTGGGGAACGGACTGGGATTCGGCTGCCGCGCAACGCAACTTGGATTGGCCGCAAGGATGAGGCCCGCGCGTGTCACTCTCTGGTCCACGCCCACCCATCCTGCCGCCCTTCGCCCCGACGCTTCTTCCAACCACGATCTCAGGCGCGTCCAACACGGCCAAGGATGGGTCTCACCATGCGTATTCTCGTTACCGGCGGCGCCGGGTATGTCGGCTCCACGCTCGTCCCGCTGCTGCTCGAACAGGGGCACCGCGTGCGGGTGCTCGACTCGCTCAAGTTCGGCGGCCACGGCCTGCTGCCTTGCTGCCAGAACCGGTTCTTTGAACTGATCAAGGGTGACGTCTGCGACGAAAAAGCCGTCGCCAAGGCGCTCGACGGCGTCGACGCCGTAATTCACCTTGCCGCGATCGTCGGCTACCCCGCGTGCAAGAAGGAACCGCACGTCGCGCACGCCACGAACGTCGAGGGGACGCGCACCCTGCTCCGCATGCGCAAGCCCGACCAGCGCATCGCGTTCGCGTCGACCGGCTCGATCTACGGGTCGGTCCCCGACTACATCTGCAACGAGAAGACCCCCCGCGCTCCGATCACGCTCTACGGCGAGACCAAGGCCGAGGCCGAGCAGATGATCCTCGACGCCGGCAACTCGGTCGCTTACCGCTTCGCCACCGCGTTCGGCGTCAGCAACCGGATGCGGCTCGACCTGATGCCGAACGACTTCACCTACCAGGCCGTCAAGAACCGCAACCTCATCGTGTACGAGGGGGGCTTCAAGCGAACCTTCGTCCACGTGCGCGACATGGCCCGCTCGTTCATCTTCGCCCTGGAGAAGTGGGACACGGTCAAGGACGACGTTTACAACGTCGGCCACGAGAGCATGAACTTCACCAAGGAAGACGTGGCCCGCAAGATCCTCGAACACGTCGACTACTACCTCCACTTCGCCGAGGTCGGCTCCGACGCCGACCAGCGCAACTACGAGGTCTCCTACGAGAAGATTCGCCAGAAGGGCTTCGAGACCACCGTCGACCTCGACCGTGGCGTCGCCGAGCTCGTCCGCGCAGCCCAGCTCATCGAGTTCCAGAACCCGTTTGCCAACGTCTAACGAGCAGGGTTCACCACAACGACACGGAGAGCACGAAGGACGCACAAAGAAGAAGGACTCTATTCTTCTTTGTGCTTCCGTTGTGCCGTTGTGGTGAATCTTCCGCCCTCCACCACACGAGGACAACGCCATGAAAGGCTTCTGGTCGGACAAGCGCGTCACCGTTACCGGCGGCGCGGGCTTCTTGGGGCAGCACCTGGTCAAGCGCCTCGAGAGCTATGGGGCGAAGGTGTTCGTCCCCCGACAGCGCGACTACAACCTCACGGCGCTCGACTCCTGCCTGAAGTGCCTGCTGGAGCAACCCTGCGACGTCCTCGTCCACGCGGCGGCCTATTACGGCGGCATCGGCATCAACCAGACCGAGCCTGGGAAGCTCTACTACACGAACCTCGTCATGGGCGCGAACCTCATGGAGGCCGCGCGGCTCGCCAGGGTGAGCAAGGTCGTCAACGTCGGCACGGCGTGCAGCTACCCCGGCTACCTCGAAGGCCACCTCAAGGAAGACGACCTCTGGGCCGGCCCCTGCCACGCGAGCGTGGTGAACTACGGGCTGACCAAGAAGATGCTGGCCGTCCAGGCCCAGGCCTACAAGCGCCAGTACGGCCTGGACGCGATTCACCTGATTCTCACCAACCTCTACGGGCCGGGCGACTCGTACAACCCCGACCGCTCCCACGTCGTGGCTGCCCTCGTGCGCAAGTGGGTCGAGGCCGAGCTCGCGAAGGCGCCCAGCATCGAGGTCTGGGGAACCGGCAAGCCGGTCCGCGAGTTCATCTACGTGGAAGACTGCGCCGACGCGATCGTGCTCGCGGCGGAAAAGTACAACGACGTCGCGACGCCGCTTAACATTGGGACTGGCATCGGCACCTCGATCCGTGAGCTGGTCGAGACGATCAACGCCGTGACCGGCTACTCGGGCAAGCTCGTGTGGAACACCGAGAAGCCCGACGGGGCCATGATGAAGGTCCTGGACGTCGCGCGGATGAAGAAGGTCTTCGACGGCTGGTCGCCGCCGACCGACCTCAGGGCGGGCCTGGCGAAGACGATCGCGTGGTACCGGGCCAATAAGGCCCAGGCGGACACCAAATGGTGAACCAAGCGAAGCGGGCCACGGACGGCTCGCGACCGGGCCGGCCGGCCGATCAGCCGGAGGAGACGGTGCGACGCCCTCACCTCCTCCGCTTCGGCCGTAGAGACCGCCCCCGGCGCTTGCTGTTCATCAACCAGTACTACTGGCCCGACCACGCCTCGACCGCCCAGCACCTCGCCGACCTTACCGAAGCCCTTGCCGCGGACGGGCACGAGTGCCACGTCCTCTGCGGCCAGGGCACCTACCGCCCCGGTGCGGCCCGGCCGCCGAGACAAGAAGTCCGCAACGGCGTGCACGTCCACCGCGTCCCGGCAACCTCGCTGGGCCGTGGCAACACCTATGTGCGCATGATCGACTACCTCAGCTTCTACGCCCGCGCGTTCTTGCTGGCCATGATGTTGCCGCGGTTCGACGCTGTAGTCACCTTGACCACCCCCCCGATCATCGGGCTGGTGGGAACGATCCTGCGGCGTCTGAAGGGTTCTCGCCACGTCTACTGGAGCATGGACCTCCACCCCGACGCCAGCCTGGCACTGGGCCGGATGTCACGTTCGAATCCGGTGGTAGCATCCTTCGCATGGCTGAGTGACTTCGTCTACCGGCAGGCCGACAAGGTCGTCGTGCTCGGCCCCTACATGGCCGATCGCATCACCGCGAAGGGAGCGCGCCCCGACCGGGTTACGCAGGTCGCGGTCTGGAGCCGCCGGGACGAGGTCTATCCGCTCCCGCGCGAGGGTCATCCGCTACGGGCCTCGCTCGGTCTGTCCGATAAATTCGTGGCGATGTATTCCGGGAACCTCGGGCTGGCTCACTCGTTTGACGAGTTTCTCGACGCTGCCCGGCGGCTGCGCGACCGCGAGGATATAGTGTTCCTCTTCGTCGGCGGCGGGCCGAGGCTCGAGGAGGTGCGCACGGCCAAGGAACGGGAGGGGCTCGACAACGTCCGCCTGCTCGATTACTTTCCTCGCGAACAGTTGCACATCTCTCTCTCGATGGCGGATGCCCACTTAATCTCGATGCGCAGGGAGATGACGGGCATCGTCGTTCCCGGCAAGCTTTACGGAGTGATGGCCTCGGGCCGGCCCGCCGTCTTTGTGGGCCCTGAGCATTGTGAGTCGGCCGACACCATCCGGCACGCCGACTGTGGGCTGACGGTCCGGCTCGGCGACGTGGACGGGCTGGTCGATGCGCTCTCCCGATTGGCGAGCGACTCGGCGCTGGCCCAGCAGATGGGCGCGCGGGGACGAGCCGCGTTCCTGGCGGGCTACGAAAAAACGTCTTGCTGCGCCCACTGGAACACGCTTATCGGCGACCTCCTTCCCGTACCGCCCACGGTGTCGACCACGAGGGCGATCGGGCCGCGCGTGGGGGTTACGTCTTCGTAGGGCGGCGGAGCGATATATCCGTGAGGGGTGCGTGGGACGCACCGGTGCGTTTCATGCATCCTATGAATCATGATGGCCTCGTTACGACGATGAAGTCGCTCTCCAGGGTGCGTGACCCGCACCACGGCGGTAGGAAGACAAGAATCGGTGCGTCTCACGCACGCCACGGGGTTTTTCCCATGACTTCGCGCATCGTGGTTTTTCTGGCCTTGCTCGTCGTGGTCCCAAGTTCCGCGTGGGCGGACGGCCCGCCCAAGAACGTTGCGGAGCTTCAGTCCAGCCACGACCGCGCGCTCCTGCGCGACCTTGCAGCCTACATTGCGGCGAACCCGAAGGCCGACGACCTCGACCAGGCGTATATGGCCCTGTTTGACAAGGTGATCGAGCACGACTGGTTCAGCGATCACGAGGCGATCGCGCAAGAGTATCTGGCCAAGTTCCCGGATGGGCCGGTCGCCTCACTCGCCCGCATCATTGGCACGATGTCCCGCGCCCAGGCCGGCCGGTTCGACGAGGCTTTGACACGCTTCAAGGAACTGATGGCAAGTCTCGGCAAGACCGAGCAGGAGGAATTCGCCGCAAACTTTGCCGACTCACTCGCGAGCGCATCCACCGCGGCCGGCGAGTACAACGTCTCGCGGCAGGTTTACGAGGCGCTGCTTGCGCGCTACGGCGACAGCCCGACGCTACGGCAAAAGGTCCGCGACGAGCTCGTTCGGCTCGAACTGATCGGCAAACCAGCGCCTGGGGCGGCGGTGACGGACGTGAAGGGGAGTACGATCCGCCTTTCCGACCTGCGGGGGAAATACGTGCTCGTCGACTTCTGGGCAACGTGGTGCGCCCCTTGCGTCGCCGAGCTACCACGGCTCCAGGCCGCGTACGCGAAGTATCGTGACGCGGGATTCGAGATCGTCGGAATCAGTCTCGACGAATCGAAGGGCGCTCTCACCGATTTCGTGAAGGCACGGAAGATACCCTGGCGCCAGGTTCATAACGCAAGCAGCGGCGGCGACCTGGTCGAGGCGTTCGGAGTCAAATCGATTCCCGCCACGTTCCTGATCGACCCTCAAGGAGTCATCACCCGCCTGGAGTTGCGCGGGCCCGTGCTCGATCAGGCCCTCGCCAAGCTGCTGCGCGACGCGACGGTGCGCCGGACCAGCCGCTGAGAGGTCTCCGGCACCGTGCAGCTTTGCCGACCGTCTCGATTCTGGACGCGTCGACGGAGGCCATTCTGTGCCCCCGAGGCCTACGGCTTCGGCTTCTCAACCGACTCCTCGATCAGCTTGAAGAAATCGTCGTCGGACGCATCGACCTTCGGCGCCGGCGCTGCCTTGACGTGCTCGGGCAGTGCGTCATCGAACTCCGCCTCGTCGGCGGAGAGGCGTTCGATGATCTCGGGCGCCCGCGTCGCCCGGCGCGGGCGCTTGGGCTTGTCGCCATCGGTGTCGAGACCGGCCAGTTCGAGCAGGGAGGTCTTCTTCCGGTCCTCCAGCATTTCTTCGTCGATCACTTCCTTCGTGCGGTGCATCGCCTCGGGACCGCTCGGCTCGTATTCGAGGTGAAAGAGGTGGCCGGCGACCCCGAACTCGTCGTCGGGCATCAGCACGTGGTCGCTCGTGATCGCCGCACCGTTGACGGTCGTCCCGTTCGTGCTGCCGAGGTCGCGAACGTGCCACACCCCATGAATGAGGCGGAGCTGGCAGTGTTTGCCCGAGACGTTGGTGAAGTCGAGACAGACGTCGCAACTGGCCCGCCGACCCACGACGAGCTCGGTCTTGAGAAGCGGGACAGGGTCTCCACCGCCTAAGGGCTTCAGCACGCCAAGTTCGTTCGGTTGTGACGGCATGGGGGTGTCCTCTCAACAGTGCGCGACTGGAGGGCCCGCCGGATGGGAGCCGGCAATTTGCTCATGATAACCCGACGCGCGGGTGCGGCTCAAGGGAGACGACAGGGCGTCTCGGGCCGAGGCACGGGCCAGGAAACCGCGTGAGGGTCTGGCACCCGCCTGGGCGTTCGGATAGCTTCGGGCACTGAGCACCCGGGCGGCATCGACCCCCGCCTTTCGACGACCCGAGTTGGAGGAACGACGCGCATGCGACCGGAAACCTTTCACGACCTGACCAGACGCGACCTGCTGGCGGCCGGTCTGTCGGCTGTCGGGGCCCTGGCGCTCGGCGGGCGCGCAACCGCGGCGCCGGCGACGCCCGATAGCCCGTACGGGCCCTTCAAAATGGGTCTCCAGAGTTACTCGCTCCGCGGTTACACCAAGGGGAAACAGCCCGACGTCGACCGGGCCCTCGCCGTCACCAAGGCCCTCGGCCTGCACTACTGGGAGGCCTTCCCTGGCCACTTCCCCATGACCGCCGATGCCGACCGCATCGCCGCGTACCGCAGCCTGGCCCAGGCGGAAGGGGTCAGCGTGATTGGCTACGGGGTCAACCACTTCGGCAAGGACCACGACGCCAACCGGCGGGTCTTCGAGTTCGCCAAGAAGTTTGGCTTGGAGTACCTCTCGGCCGATCCGACGCCGGACAGCTTCGAGAGCCTCGACAAGCTGGTCGACGAGTTCGGGATCGCCATCGGCATCCACAACCACGGTCCGGGCCACCGTTATGAAAAGATCGACGTGATCGCCGACGCGATCAAGAACCACCACGAGAAAATCGGCTGCTGCATCGACACGGGCCATTTCCTTCGATCCCGCGAGGATCCGGTCCGCGCAGCCGAGGTTTTTGGGAAGCGGATCTACGGGGTTCACCTCAAAGACGTCAAGGATGCCAAGCAGTTCACCGTGCTGGGCCAGGGCGATCTGCGGACTGCAGAGCTGCTCAAAACGCTTGCCCGGCTCAAGTACAATTACTGCCTGGCACTCGAATACGAGGAGCACCCCGAAGACCCCGAAGCCGACCTGCGCGAGTGCCTGAAGGCCGTTCGCGAGGCAGCAGCGACGATCAAGAACGGTTGATTGGAGTGTGCCCGGCAGCGAAGGCGCGACGGAGCAGGTCGTCTTTGGACGCGCACCTGGTGCCTTCGTCTCCCGGGCCCTTAGCCCTGAAATTCGCTGGAACCGCCGATGCTGCCCCGCGTTCTCGAACCCGAGGCGATGAATACGCCCGACGAAGCCGTCGAATACGATTCGATGGACCATGCGGCGGTGAACGCGCGGTTCGTCGCCGATTTCCTCGCCGGCCACGGCCCCTGCCGTGGGGGCGAGATCCTGGACCTTGGGACGGGAACGGCTCGGATCCCGATCGCCCTCTGTCAGGCCGATCCCAACGCTCGCGTGCTGGCGACGGACCTTTCAGGGCCGATGCTTGACCTCGCGCACCGCAACATCGCAGCGGCGGAGCTGGCAGCGCGCATCCGCACGTTCCACGGAGATGCAAAGGAACTTACTCTGCCGAACGGAGCGTTCGAGGCGGTGATTTCCAACTCGATCACTCACCACATTCCCGATCCCGCGCCCGTTGTGTGCGAGATCGTTCGGCTCGTCGCGCCGGGAGGGACCGTTTTCGTCAGGGACCTGGCTCGCCCATCTGACCTGGACCAGATCGACCAACTGCTTCAAACTTACGCTGGAAGCGAATCCGCTCCGGCACGCGCTTTGTTTGAGGCGTCGCTCCGCGCGGCTTTGACACTGGACGAGTTCCGCGCGCTCGTCAGAGGCGTCGGCCTTGTCGACGCGGGCGCATGCGTGACGCAGACGTCCGACCGCCATTGGACCTGGCTGTGGCGGCGACCCGATTAGGACGGCCGGTCTGAAGCCGACTGCGCGATCCGGGGTCATGGAATTCGGCCGGCGCTCTCGGTCGGCCCAAGTCGGGTGAGTGAAACGAAGATGCTGACGACGCAATCGCCGCCTCGCGACGTTACCATTCCCAGCTTCGACCGCCTCCCGTTGCGCGGCTGGCACTGGACACGCCCCGAACCGCGGGGAGTCATTGTCGTTGCCCACGGTTTCGGCGAACACGGCGGATGCTACCGGCACGTGGCCGAGGTGCTCGGCCCCGGCGCAGACGTCGAAGTCGTTGCCCCCGACCTGCGCGGTCACGGACGTAGCCCTGGGCGCAGAGGGGTCGTCGCGGACTACGAAGACCTGGTCGCCGATTTTCGGAGCGTACTCGAGTGGACTGGCCGCGTGCGGCCAGGTCTCCCCCGCTTTCTGCTCGGCCACTCGAATGGTGGTCAAGTCGTACTCCGACTTGTCCTCCAGCAGCCACCTGGCGTCACCGGCCTGGTGCTCTCGAACCCGTCGCTCGCCCTGGCGGCGGAAGTCCCCCCCTATAAACTCGCCATCGGCCGTCTCTTGCGTAAAACCACCCCTTGGGTCACGCTCAACGCATCGATTCCCGCCGACCGCATGACACGCGACCCCGCAATGCAGCGAGAGCATGAGACCGACCCGCTACGGCACAGCCGCATTAGCGCGCCCCTCTTTTTCGGTATGGTCGAAGGCGGCGCCATGGTCGTCGCGCGCGCCGGCGAGGTGTGCCTACCCACTCTCGTCCTCCTCGGTGCGGCGGACCCCGTGATCAACCCCGAGATCACGCGCGAGGCGTTTGATCGGTTCGGGAGTACTGACAAAACGCTGCTGATCTATCCCAAGATGCTCCACGAGCCGCTCAACGAGCTCGGCCGCGCTCAGGTGCTCTCGGACGTCATCAACTGGCTCAGTATCCGGCTGCTTCCGGCCGGTTAGACCCGCACGAAAAGGTGCCCGGGCAATCGCCGCACCAGCCGTCGCATTTCGAGTACGCTCAGCGTCGCGAGAACCTGTGACGCGGTCAAACGCGTCTCGACGATCAGTTCGTCCACGCCGCGCGGCTCGTCGCCGAGGCGGCCGAGGAGCGAGCGTTCCAGGTCCGAGAGCGCGAGCTCAGCAGGGCGCCGGACGGGAGTCTCGTCGGGCGACGGCGTGACCTCGCGCACCAGTGGCCCGAGCTCCTCGAGGATGTCGTCCACGCTCTCGATCAGCCTCGCCCCGTCCCGCAGCAGCCGGTGGCAACCCTGGCTCGAAAGGCTGTCAACGGGGCCCGGCACCGCGAAGACGTCGCGGTTTTGCTCGACCGCATGCCGAGCAGTCGAAAGCGATCCGCTCCGGGGCGTGGCCTCCACGACGACCACGCCGAGGCTCAGTCCGGAGATGATTCGATTTCGCTGCGGGAACAGACCCGCGAGCGGCCCTTGGCGCATCGGCATCTCGCTTACCAGTGCGCCCGCGTCTGCGATCTCGGCAGCCAGGTCCTCGTGTTCGGGGGGGTAGACCTGGGACAGCCCGTTCGCCAGGACGGCCAAGGTTCGCCCCCCCGCCTTGAGCGCTCCACGGTGCGCTGCGGCGTCGATCCCTCGCGCCAGGCCCGAGACGACCGTCAGGCCGACCCTTGCCAACGCGCTTCCTAATCGCTCCGCGATCCTCAATCCGTAGGGAGTGCAGCGCCGCGACCCCACGATCGCGATAGCGAGCGCGTCGCGCGGCTCGAGCGCGCCTCGAACGTACAAGAGCGGCGGGGGATCGGGAATCTCTTCAAGCGCCTCGGGGTAGCCCGGCGCCCCCCGGGCGACCAAGCAAACACCAGCGCGCCGGCACTCCGCCAACTCGGCGGCGACGTCCAGCTCGCGGCGGGCGCACGCGATCCGCGCGGCAAGTTTCGCACCCACGCCCGGCACGCCGCGTAGCGCAGACTCGCTGGCCCCGAGCACGCCCGATGCCGTGCCAAAGCGCTCCAGGAGCGCCCGGCAGGTGTGCGGACCAACCCCGGACACCATCGTCAGGCAGACTAACGCATTCAGCTCGTCGTTCTCGGCTGGCTCGGACACGTCCTATCCTTTGTGAAGGAAGCAATGCACGTGGCCAGATTGACCCGGCTAGATAGCACGATTCTGGTAGTCTGGGCGAAAGAACTATGTTTTCTAGATAAAGGGCGAGAAAAACCGCGAATTAGCGCGTATAGTGTTAAAGAGGGAATATTTTAGCCGTTCCAGGGGGCTTGCACAGACTGAGAAATGATGGTGGAGGGGCTTCCAATGACCGATGCGACCCGCACTCGCAAGGAGGTGGCCCGCTATGGCAGGAAGGTCCAGCGCACATTTCTCGTTCCCGAAGGGGAAGAAGCCACCGAGACGGAGGGGGGCGCCGGCACAGCGACGCCGCCGGCGCCAGCTCCGGCGACCCGAGTCTCCGGCCCGCCCCCTTGCCGGATGGCGCTCGCGCGCTGGCCGGACGAATGGCGCGAACGGTGGGGACGTCGTGCGAACGCCCTTGAGGACACCGGGCTCCCCTGGCACGAAGCGGAAGCCCAGGCGTTCGTCGAAATCTGGAACGAGCGCAGGGCGTTGGGGCAGACCGACCCCGAACATCCTGAGCCCGGGTCGGAAAGCGCCGCGCCCGAACGCAACTGATCGTCGCGCGAGCAGGGAACGCCGGTCTCGCCCGATACTGACGGCGGGTCCCGCGTTCTCCCGCTCGCTCATGATGAAACCATAGAGCTGAGGACGGCCCGTACGTCGCTTTCGGTCGCCCGTTCGGTCAGCTCGACCGCCCCCAGCACGCGCGGCAACAC
>JARLIH010000045.1 GCA_031291845.1 Isosphaeraceae bacterium
GGGTCGGCATCGCCCGCGTCGCTGGTGACGTTACCGTTCACGACGGTCACGGGGTAAGGAGCGCCGACGACGGCGGTGACGCCAGTGGGAGTGGAGGTGAACGTCAGGTCGGCGGCGCTGACCGTCGAGAACACGACTGGCTTGTTGAAGGTCAGGACGATGCCGTTGGGGGCGACGGTCAGCGTCGCATTGTTGGTCGGAATGCTGCTGGCGACGCGAAGCACGTCCGCCGCGCTGATGGCCTTGACGGCGTTCACCAGGCCATAGCCAGCCTGCTGGTTCCAGACGCCGGACGCGGAGCCGTCCATGGGGGTGGTCGACGCGATCAACGCCGCGCGGATCTGGGCGGGCGTCAGCGTGGGCACCTCCTGCTTCATGAGCGCGGCGACGGCCGCGACGTTCGGTGTGGCGGACGAGGTGCCGAAGAAGCTGGGAAGGTCTTGCGACAGGTTCGTGGTCGTGGCCGGCTCCCCCGGGAAGGGCGGGTTGCTCGTGTCGATGGTCCCTCCCGGCGGGAAGAACGACGTGTTCCCGCCGTCTGGGCCCGTCACCACGGGGGCCTGCACCGTGATCGGCGTGCTCAATGCGACGCCGTTGGCGTTGAAAACGTACACGGCGGGGCCGAACGAGCTGAACGGCTCGGAGGCCAGGGGATTTTGCCCAAGGTACGGCTGCGGCGCCCACCAAGGCGTTGCGCCGACGCCGATCGTATTGACCGCAGTGTGGTGCCCATAGCTCGTTGGATAGGCGGTCCCCCCCGAGCTACCGAACTGCTGGGAGACGGTGAGGTCGACGTTCTCGTTCAGCTCGAGGAACTCGACGTGCCCCGGGTTGGAGCCGCTGACGACCTTGATCACGGCAAAATAGTTGCCGGGAGTGGTGATGTCGACGATCTGCTCGGGGTTCTGAGTCGCGACGTTGTTGGCATTTCCTTGCGCAACGATGTTGCCGCTGGCGTCCAGAATATCGATGTCGACCTCGGACGTCGGCCCGTTCGTGCTCCCCGCCGGTTCCTGGGTGAGGAACGGCTGGTCGAACTGGAAGGCGATCTCCGCCGGGTTATTGGTAGACGCCTGTGCACCCACCGTGATCGGCAGCTCGGTGGTCGTGCCCCCTCCCGGGTTGAAGTTCATGTACGTGCCCTGGCCAAGCCCGGTGATGTTGGCCGTAGTCGCACGGAAATTCGAGAGGTAGCCGTCGTTCGCCTGGTTGCCGGCCGCCCCGAAATAGG
The DNA here is from genome assembly GCA_031291845.1 of Isosphaeraceae bacterium. Classification (GTDB taxonomy): domain Bacteria; phylum Planctomycetota; class Planctomycetia; order Isosphaerales; family Isosphaeraceae; genus DAIDJG01. The sequence goes on from JARLIH010000045.1 coordinate 1,232, forward strand.
TGCTGCCCTTGCCGACGACGGTGTTGATCGCCTGCGCGATCTGGCCGTCCTGGAAGAACGGTTCGTCGCCGTAACTGACGTCGTCGGCGATGATGTTGGACCCGGCGGCCTGCAAGGCCAGGATGTCGTTCGCAAAGGCGAGGTCGCCCCCATCGGCCGTGGCGAACTGGAGTGACGCACCGGGAGCGATATCGTGGATGTTTTCCAGCATCGCACGGCCTTCGTCCGTGCTCCCCGCCGGGCCGTCCTTGATCACGTCCACGTTGTTCGGTAGGTCACCCGTCTTGACCGAGTCGGCGAGACCGCCCGCGTACTGACTCACGCTATCGGACAAGACCCCCACCGTCACCCCGGTCCCATCGACGCCGTACTGCGTGCGCGCCTGGTCGGCAAAGAGCGAGGTCTGAGCCTCGTTGTTGGCCACGCCCTGGTAATTGGACGCGTAGGTGATCGCCTTCTGGATCCCGTGCGCCGCCAGCGTCTGCGGCATCTCCGCGACCGTGGGCAGCTCGGCGACCGGCAGCCAGCCGTCCGCCTCGCCGTAGTAAGAGCTGGACGTCGTGATCTGCATTCCGAGGTTTTGCAGGGAGCTGACGAAAGTGTTGAAGTCTCCCCCGGACGAGTTGACGCCGACGAGGACGTCATTTCCCTGGAACTGGTAGAACGGGTAGAGCTGGGAGAGCTGCTGTGCCGTGCTGTCCCCCTGTTGGCTGCTCTCGTAGATGTGGATCAGGTCCGGACCTTCGTTGGCCATCGGGCCGTTCTGCACATCCGCCAAGTTGGAGTCGGTGGGGTGCCACGGCGTGTAGGTCGGTGTTGCACTGAGCAGCGTACGGTCTTCCAGATCCTCCAAGCGCGGATACCCGCGCCGGTTGACCGTGTTGAGGACGCGACGCCGGTTACGCCCTTGGTTCCGCCCGTTCCCCTTGAAGCTCGCCATCGACAGGCTCCCCGCTTATGCTTTGGAGTCTCTGCCCCGCTGTCCCGGCACAACGGCCGCGCCACGCGAGACAAGAGTGAAGGCCCTGATGATCCAGGTGATCCGCTCGTGATTCGACAGTCGCCGCGCCCGGGACTCGCCCTGAAAAAACGAGCCCGGCAATCCGTCCCGGCGTTGCTTGCCTCACTCCAAGGCCGCCCCGTCATTCTCAAAACCAGTCGTCGGCAATGCCAGCCCACCCAGTAACGACAGCCGGAAACGGTCGCCGTTCTGCGCCCTGACGATCCCTCACCGTCATGGCACACTTCCCCCCACGTTCCCGATCGGGGACCGCAGGAAAAGAGAGCTCACCGACAAGCTAACTGACTGCGTGCATGCAGTCAATCATTGTCGCATGGGGCTGGTCCGTCAAGTGCGTTCTTGGAGAATTCGTCGAGGTGCGGGTTCGGAGGGGTTGTGCGGGCGAATTCTGCGCGTTCGTGCGTGGCGTTATTAAGACAAATCACTAGCAGTGTGGCCTCTGCCCCCACGAAGTCAAACGTGACCGTGGGGGCAGTCCAAATTTCAGCGAGCCGCAACTCGACTCCGGCCGGACCGAAGATGCAGGGCCGTAACGTTCGAGAACGCGGGATCGAACGCAACTCCGTTGCTCGGGCCGCGGTGGCTCAACCTCATCAAAAGAGGATCATGCCACCGTCCCGGATGCCCGGGAACTTGTCAGGCAGGTTGGGCCCGAACTGGCCCGGAGCGAGCGGCGTGATTGTCGTCGGGCTGCTCGGCGCGTCTGCCGCGGGGGTCGCCGCGGGTGACTGCGCTGGGCCGACCGCCGCGGCCGGCACCACGACCGTGGTCGCGGGAACGCTCGCCTGCGTGGTCTGCACCGTGACGTGCATCGTGGACACCGCATGCACGCGGGCTCGGTGCACGAGCGCCGCATGAGCGTGCAAGGAAGCATGTCCGTGAAACGTCGAAAGTAGTGCACGGTCCTCCAGCAGCGCCACCTCAGGCGCGCGGCCTTGCCGTAGCGTTCGGCTCCGGGATGTCGGGCGCGGCCACAGTCTCGAAAGAACGTCGGAAAACATCGGGGGTTACTCCTTGGTGTGGGCTATGATCGGCGATCTTTCAGAAGCTCATGGGAATAAGCGTTACTGCAATGCGCATGCCAAGACGACGAGAGGGTGCCGGAGCCCGTCTCGAGCAACGGTCCGATTGCACCGGGAGCGGCGATGGGAGAAGGGAGGGGAAACCCGAGGGAGGGCAACTCCACTATCACTGCGTTGCCGTGCGAGAGCGGAGCCGCGGGGCGACGTGCGCCCGGTCCGTCGGTCTTCCCTTTCGTGTGGCGATTCGTTTACAACACTCTTTTCCATCACAGCACGCGTTGGGCGGTGCTCGAAGGTCCGGGTGATTCGCAGCCGGCCCAAGCGACGAAGAACGTCGGAGCCCAGGGCCCGAAGCGATTGCGAAGGAATGCGCGATGCTCGAATCGGTCCGTCAGCGCTACGAAGCCTTTCCCGAGCCGTCCCCGGCGGTCGTGCCGATCGGTCCGGGCCAGCTCGACCGCCTCGACGACAACCTCCATTTCGGCTGGTCCTGGTCGCGCCACGTTTATTGTTATCGCCGTACCGAGGGCCTACGTGTCCTGGACGCGGGGTGCGGCACCGGACTGACGACCTTGGGGCTCGCGCGGCTGAACCCGGGCTCACACGTCCTGGGCGTTGATGCAACGCCACGGGCGCTTGAGCTCGCGCGCAGTCGGGCCGCCGCGTCCGCGCCGGCCGAGGTTGAGTTTCGGGCTCACGACCTCGACGACCCGCTTCCCGCCGCGTGGGGCCCGTTTGACTTCATCGTCTGCCGAGGAGTCCTCGCCGAGAGCGGCGACCCCACGCGCGTGCTCAAGAACCTCGCGACGGTGCTCGACCATCGCGGGTTGTTGCACGTGACCCTCCCGGCTCAGGTCGGCCATGTCCCGGTCCGCCAGATGAGGCAGGCCGTCCTGACGATCGCCCCACCGGGCTCCTCGCTCGAGCAGAAAGCGGAGCTTGGGCTCGAGCTGTTCCGCGTGCTGCGCCCCGATCACCCCATTCGGCGCTACGAGGAAGCCTACAGCGGCAAAGCCGTCCCGAGCGTCGCGCGCTTCGTCACCGGCTATCTGAACGAGGACGAGCGCGACTGGAGTTTGCCTCAGGCGATTGCGCTGTTGGAATCCGCCGGTTTTCGGTTCCTGTTCGCGGCGACGCGCGCGCCCTGGCGGGCCGACCGCGCGCTCGCGGGAGGAGCGGTTCCGGCAACGCTGAAAGCCCGCGTTGACGGGCTCGGCCCCCGGGGACTGGCGTGCCTCGTCGATGCCCTCGACCCACTGCTGCACGCCGACGAATACCGCGTCTACGCGTGTCTTGCCGAGTACGAGCCCCAGGTCCCGGCATGGACCGAGGAGTCCCGCTCCGAGCCCGCGGCCGTCGGGCGACTCATTCCGCACCGCACCCACCTCGCCGAGCCCGTGACCCCGCAGGCTCCGAGCCCGCAAGCGAAGGTCGCCTATCGCGTCGTCACCGGCGCAGTCGGCGAGGTGGCCCAACTTTCCCACCTGATGGTCGCTCACATCGACGACGCCCGCTCTTGCGAGCAAATCGACGCCCTTGTCGCCGAGGCGACGGGCGTCACGGAGTCGCCCGAAGAACGGCAGAAACGCTGGCTGGAACTCGCTGGAACCGGCTTCGTTTTGTTCGAGCCTCCCGACCGGCGACAGTACGTGGACTGTGTCCATCTCGGACCGGTTCTCGACCGTCTCGATTGCGCCTGTCCCCGCCGGTGGGTCCACGCATGCGAGATCCACCGGCATTGCACGTTGGCCGCCGTCCCGCCCCAGGACGAGAAGCACGTCGCGCTGGCTCAGGCGCTCACACGCCTCGGGACAGCGCGAGCGGCCGCCTGCGCCGCGTGCCCCGACTATGCCCCCGAGGAATAACGGCGAGCGGCTCACCGTTCTCTATTCCTCTCCGTAGGGCGCATGAAATGCACCGTCTTCTCGACACGAGCGCCGGTGGTGCGTTTTACGCACCCTACGAAGAGGAACAGACGATGGAGGACCGCTCTAAGGCGCAGGCGATTCCGGTATGTCCACACCGAGTGCGCGCAGCTCGGGCACCAGCGATGAAACGTCTCGGTACTGAATGCCGCGCAGGCCGGCCGCGACGGCGCCGGCGACGTTCTCGGCAAGGTCGTCGATGAAGACGCAACCGGCCGGCGAGCAACCCGCCGCCGCTGCGCAGGCATGATAGAAGTCGGCCGAGGGCTTGCTATGACCGACTTCGTACGAGAGAACGAGCCGATCGAAGTGGGAGAGGGTCTCCGCAAACTGCTGACGAAACTGGGCCGCGTGGAGGTCGTTCGTGTTCGAGCCGAGCACCAACGTGTAGCCGCCCCTCTTCAAGAGCCCGATCAGGCGGGCGACCGGCTCATTGAGCCAGAAGATATCGGACCAGCTCGCCGCGAAGTCCTCGTAGGAGATCTCCAGGCCGATTAACGAACACACGGCCTGTGCGAATTGGCGCGACGAGAGCGCTCCTCGCTCGTAGCGCTGGACGATGTCCGAAAATCCCAGGTCCCGCAGTCGCTCCAGGAAGGCATCCCCCGTGATCCCGAGTCGCTGCCCGTAACGTTCGCAGGCGCGGCGGTAGTCAAAGTGAGCGACGACGTTGCCGAAATCAAAGATGATTGCGGGCCGCTGCATCAAAGTACCTCGTTGTTCAAGGGGAGGACTTGGGCGCCGCGGCAGGCAGGTCGCCCAGCTTCGCCCACTCGCGCCAGATCTTCGAATCGATACGGGGAGTGAAGGTGCGCACGCTCAGGTCAGCGAAGAGGACGTTGACCCCCTCCGCGTGGCTGCTGGAAGCGCCCATCAGCGCCGTCTTCCCGTCATCGGCAACACATGAGGTGGGGGCGTTGGGAAGGACGGCGTGGTTGTACAGCGTCGACCGCCAGTCAGCGCGGGTCCAGCTCGAACCGGCATCGCCCCGCCAGGTGGCTGAAGGCGCGTCGTTACATGCCGGGCCGGCAACGGGACTGCCGACGAGCGCGTAGTTCCAGGGGGTGCGTTCGGCCGGGCGGCCGTCGCCGACGAGCCGTTCTGAAAAGAGCGCGGTGTAGCCGGTACCGTCGGCGGCTTCGATGTCCGAGAACCGGGTCTGCCGCCCGGGTGCGAAGGCACCGTTGCGGCCGTCGGACTCGTCGCCGGTCGCCGCGCGGTAACTGATCGCAGCAGGGTGTATGCCCCCCAGGGCATTTCGGTCGCTCAAGCACACGAACCCGGGGACCGTACGTTCGGAGAGCTCCCGGCTCGTCCCCCGCCGTTCCCGCGGCGTATCGAGATCGAGCGCACGAAAGTCAGCGACGGAAAGCTCGACGAGCAAACTACCCAGTGGTCCGCGCTCGCCGAGCTTGACCGCGGGCAGAGTCCCGCGTGCCGGGTCATAGAGTGCGACGGCCTTGCCGATCTGCATCAGATTCTGGCGGCACCCCGCAAGCCGCGCGGATTCGCGCTGTCGCGGCAGGAACATCGCCAAGAGAAACACCGTCGCGAGCGCGAGCGCCATCACCACGATGACTTCGGCCGCCGTCACTCCTCGGCGCGGTCGCGAGCGCAGTCCCGACCGATCATATTTCGTTTGCAAACGCGGTCCCCCCCTGGCACGCTGGCACGTCCTCGCACGTCCTGACCCGTATTGTCGATAGACCGCGACCGGGCTGCAACCGCGAACCGCCTGCGACCGCCTGCCGGCGCAGCGCTCGACGCTGTTGTTCGCATCTGTCGCCTTTGACTTGCGCGACCCGAGCCGAAACGGACGAAGGTGGGCCCGACCCGGCTCCAACTCTGTTCCGCAGGAGATCGAATTCAAAGACATCTGGATCGCGATGTTCCCCAACGCGGATCGACTCGTCACCGCGAAGCGCGAGACTTCTCGCCGGTCTCCTCCGTGACTGGCGGCTTCGGCTCCAACCGCCACGTGGGAACAGCGTGAGATGCCTACCCACGTCCTCGTGGGCATGCGCACCACGACGTAGGCACGGCACCCGGGCCTCGGTTTCACGTGCGAAGTGTCGAGAGAGGTCGGCGAGGAGCGTCGAAAAGGCCGGCCGCGGTCACTCCTCCATCACCACGGGGTTCTCGAGCGTGCCGATGCCGCTGATCGTCGCGCGAACGAGATCGCCGGGTTTGAGGTATGTGCCGGTCGACGAGCCGACACCCGCGGGTGTGCCAGTCGAGATCACGTCGCCGGGCTCCAGGGTGACGAACTGCGAAATGAACGAGATGATCGCCGCCACGGGGAACACCATCTGGGCGGTGCTGGCCCTTTGCTTGACCTCGTCGTTCACGGTCAGCTCGAGCTCCAGGTCCTGCGGGTCAGGCACGTCGGCGGCGGACAGCAGGCACGGCCCGATCGGGCAGAACGAGTCGTGCCACTTGCCGTGCAGCCAGTCAAAGAACCGGTCCCGCTCGCGCGGCTTGCGTTGGGCGTTCGGCGTAAACCGCCGGTCGCTGATGTCGTTGACGATCGTGTAGCCCGCCACGTAGTTGAGCGCGTCGCTCTCAGGCACGTCCCGGCAGCGCCGACCGATCACGACGCCAAGCTCGCACTCCCAATCCACATGGTCGGGCGACACACGGGGGATGACGATCGGGGCACCGGGGTGGGTGAGGGTCGTGGACGGGGGTTTCATGAAGACGTACGGGAAGGTCTCCTCGCGTTCGGCCGCGACGCCCCCTCGCTCGGCGACATGGGCCGCGTAGTTACCGGCCAGCAGCAGCACCTTGTTCGGTTGCGCGATCGGGACGAGTAGCGTCACCTCTTCGATGGGGACCGCCAGCTCGTCGCGCGAGACGACGTCCAGCTCGTCGACCCATCCTGCCAGGTCGCGCATCGTCGCGCACGACGGCCCGTCGGGAGGCAAAAGGTCAAGCAGAGTCTCCGCCGAAGGGAGAAACAGCTCGATATCGACCTCGGCACAGTAGGCATCGGCTGCTTGATGAATCGGCACGATGTAATCTTCATAAAATAATCCATTCAATACGATGTCGTCCATGGCAAAGCGGCATACACGCATCGAAAGCACTCCCGTCGCGGCGATCAGGATGCGCGGCGTTCACGAAAATAGGCGCCGGCTTTCCTCAGGCCACGTGATAGGCCGCCGGTTCGGCGCAGCGCCTCTATGTGTTTCCGGCGATTCTTGAATGACAAAACGATAACGAATTTGAGCGAATGCGACAACGACCGCGAGAGTAATCGATAGCGGCAGAAAGGAGGATTTCGTGAATCTGCCCCAAAGTACGTAGAATTCGCGAAGACAGCGAATGACGGCACCGCCGGGCTGTCCCGAATTCTCACGGCCGGGTTTGCCACCCCTCACGGGCTGCCGGTCCTGGCCCAGTCGGCCGCGCGGCGGACGGCCTCGAACAGGTGCACGTCGTTCGATTCGGGGACCGCGCGAAGGTCGATGAGGACGGATCCGCGGTGGACGCGGGGAACGACCGGTGGATCTCCCGAGCGAAGCAAGGCGGCCCATTCACCTTCGTTGAGGTTCGCGGCGGAGCAGGGGGGAGCCACGCGCACCCCGCTCGAGGGGAGTGCCTCGGCGGGGACGCTGCCGCCTCCGAGAAATGCGTGGGTCGCCTCGACGGTTGCGTCGAGCGCCAACTCGCTGCGAAACCGCTCGGCGAGGGTCGCGGACCGCGCTCCGAGCGAATCAGCCGACGCGCTTAAGAAGGCCCAGAGCGGGATGCGGCGGCTGGCGAGGTCCGGGTCGAGGGCGAGTCGCAACGTGGCCTCGAGTGCGGCGAGGGTCAACTTGTCGACGCGCAATGCGCGCATCAGCGGGTCGCGTTCCACTCGCGTGACCGCCTCGTGCGACCCGATGATCAGCCCGCACTGCGGGCCGCCGAGCAGCTTGTCGCCGGAGGCGAGCACGAGATCGGCACCCGCGGCCAGCCCCTCCGCGATCGTCGGCTCGCCCGAGATGTGCGGCGGCTGGCCCGGTCGAAGTGCGCCGGAACCGACATCGTCGATGGCCTGGATCCCCCGCTCGCGCGCCAGCGCGCAAAGCCCGGCGATGGGAACGTCCTCGGTAAAGCCGACGATCCGGTAGTTGCTGGTGTGGACGCGCAGCAAGGCGGCGGTGTCGGGACCAATCGCCCGCTCGTAGTCTGAGAGACGAGTCCGGTTCGTGGTGCCGACCTCGCGGAGCTTCGCTCCGGAGACCTCAAAGATTTCGGGAAGGCGGAAGCTGCCGCCGATCTCCACGAGTTGCCCTCGAGAAACGATCACCTCACGCCCGGACGCGAGCGCCCGGAGCGACAGGACGGTGGCACCGGCGTTGTTGTTGACGACCGTGGCCGCCTCGGCGCCGGTCAATCGGGCCAGCAACTCGGCCACGCCGGCGGTACGCTGCCCGCGCTCGTTACGGGCCAGGTCGAATTCCAGGTTACAGTACCCCCGAGCGACGGCCGCGACCGCGCGCACGGCCTCCTCCGCCAGCGGCGCCCGTCCCAGGCCCGTATGCAGTAAGACGCCGGACGCGTTGATGACCGGGCGGAGGGATGGGCGTTCGGCCATGAGTAAGGAAGTCGCCCGTCGCGCCAGGCTGCTTGGGTCGACCGGCGGCGCCTCCCCGCGCGCCAGGAGCTCCCGGGCCTCCGCGAGCGCAGCGCGAACCGTGCGCAGGACGGTTGCGCGTCCCCGCGCTGCCCGGACTCCGGCCAGTTCGGGCTGCTGGAGCACCTCGTGAACCGGAGGCAGTCGGCGGAAGGCGGGGTGACTCACGACGGGACGAGCCCCTTCGGCCGAAGACATGAGGGCACGGTTTCCCCCACGTGTTGCGCCAGTAATATCACCAGGAGCGTACACGCCCTCTGTTGATGCGGCCAGAGCGCGCTCCGGAACGCGTGCGTCGGTACGCGGCCGGCACGAACCGATCGTCGCGATGCTCGGGTCGACCACGCGCGGTCTCATGCCAACGATGCGAATGGTTGGCGCGACCCGAGGTTCGACTTCAATTTACGCGCCGATCGTTGCCCGATTGTGCACCCCACGTCGACGCTGTTGCTCTGGGGCGACACGGGAACGGGTCTGCCTTGAGAACGCCACCTTGGGGCGCGACGATGTTATTCGTCGAAGGGAGCCGCCGGGCGCGGGCGCTCAGCCGGTCTCGCTCACAACCCTGCCAAATTTTTTTCGACACCGGGATTTTTTCGGACTCCGAGCCGCGCCCCAAGACGCGATTGTCCGGCGGGCCGCCGGGACGGGCTCGAATCGCTCCATCCGGAGCGCCTGGCCTCCGGCCGGCCGGCTTTGCCAACCGACGCTCACGCGAGGGCGCCGGCCCTCGCATCCATCCGCTCAAGCACAATCGAGCCATGAACTTCCGATTGCGGAACGGCGGGATAGGAGTCGCGTAAGTGTTCCTTACAAGAAGCGCTTGTCTGATCTCGGCGAAAGTCGACCCAATAAGCATACAGATATTCCAGATTGGATTCGCTTCGATCTCGCATAATTTATTGTATTTCTATTATCGGGTTTCCGGTTGTAGCGGTAGTGACGGTGGATAAAACTAATCCAGCACTTGACTGGACCGATTCTCCCCTGCATTCTCATTTTATCTTTCCCGTAATCTAGGGTGAGTAGTCATCGTTCGTCTCCAAGTTGGCGACGCCTCCGGCAAGCCCTCCCTCCCCGACCAAGAGAGTCAAATCATGCGCCGCGTTGCATCGAGGACGGGTACGCAAACTGATGGCCGCTCGGTGGGGCTCGAGATCCGGTCCCTACAAAAGCTGCGCAGGGCGCGCTTGCGCCTGCTCGCGATGGAGACGCTCGAGGACCGGACGCTGCTGGCGACCCTGCCGGCGCCGGTGACCTCGAATCCGGTGATGATCAACGGGACCAACAACGGGTCGACGACCAACGGGCCCAACCAGAGCAGCCCGACGGTCGTGGTCAACCCGCAGAACCCGAACGATTTGGTCGCGGTATGGACGTCGTTGCAGCCCACGAATGACAACGGGTTGGAACCCGTAGTCCCTGCCGGGGCGTTCTCGACCAACGGCGGCACAACCTGGCACACGTTCAATCCCCTGACGAACGGTGTCTTCACCGATCCGACCTCATCGACGACCAACCCCGTGCCGTTTGTCGACTCGACGGACGCGACCGTCGCTTTTGACGGCGCCAACAATTTCTACATCGTCGTTTCGGAGCACAAGGCCGACAACAGCGTGGGCGTGCTCGTTAGCAACAAGTTCAGCTTCTCGGGTGCTGCCCCGACCGCGGTCCCGGCGTCGGACAATGTGGTCGTGTACGCCTGGAGCCAGAACCAGGTGTTGAAGCCGCAGGTAGCCGTTGATTCCAGTGTGTCGTCGTTCACGGACACGAACGCCGCAAGCCAGACAGTGACGCAGACGGACACCGCGAGCGGCAACGAGTACGTGACCTGGGCCACCAGCGACGCAAACCCCGCCGGGTTCACCAATTTCAATCCCAACACGATCCGGATGGCCGAATCGCTCGACGGCGGCAAGACGTTCTCCCCGTCGATCGTCGTGGACACCGGCGCGAACAGCGGGTTGGAGCGCGACACGTCGCCGGTCGTCGCAATCAGTCAAGGTGTCGGCACAGGGGGGAGCAGCACCGACACCGTGACCGGCGGCCAGGTCAATGTCGCGTGGGATGATTTCGGGACCTTCAGTACGGCTTCCCCCCCCGAAGATGCGGTGATGTTCACGGGCCTGGCGGGGCCGTTGAATGGCCAGCAACTTGCGTTCTCCGGAAGCGGTGGCTTTTTCGGACCCGGCGTTGGGAGTCCGGTTACATCGACGCCAACGGACTTCCCGATCACGATACCCGCCGGCGTAAACTTCACCCTCAGCCAGGTCGCGGTTAAGCTCTCGGTGACCGGCGCCACCTTGTCGAACGACATCATCGAATTGATCGCGCCCGGCGGCGGTATCACGATTCTGTCGAACAACGGTGGTGCCAACAACGGCGCTTCCGGCGCCACCCTGGGCATCGGCACCGGCGGGTTCAACCTCGGCACGACCTTTGACTCCACCTCGAGCATTCCCATCTCTAATGGCACGGGACCCTATATCGGGAACTATGCCCCGTTCCAGAGTTTGAACGGGCTCAAAGGCTCGCAGGTTACGACCGGTCAGGTGTGGGACGTCCGCATCATCGATACGGCCGCGGACACCGGGGGGACGGTTCAGAATGTACAGATTCAGTTCAGCACGGGCCTGCAGCAGACCGTCACTCAGAAGGTGATCGCGCGGACGACCGTCCGGGGCAACGCGAGCTACACGTATGGGATGGCCACGAATTCAGATCCAACGGGCATCGGTCCCGGAATCGCGATCGCCTCGGACAACACCCTCGGCGCCTTCAGTGTTCACGAGGGGAACATCTATATCGCGTACGTCGATCGCGCGAACGCCACGGTCATCCCGGTGTTCGACGCGAACAACCCCTCCGACAACACCGACGTCTACCTCATCAACTCGACCGATGGCGGCAACACCTGGAACAACACGCACTTGGCGGGCTCCGGCAGCACCACGGGAATGGTAAACCAGGACAACGCGGCCACGGACGGATTCTCCTCGGCCGCCACGCTCGGTTCGGGCAACTCCAACGGTTTCGTGAGCGGGCGCGCCCAGTACCAGCCGGAGGTGGCCGTCGACCCGGCGACCGGCACGGTGGTCGTGTCCTACCTTGACGCCGAATACGACCCCTCGCTGGCTCGCGTGGCGACGAGCATCACCACCAGCATCGATGGCGGGCAGACGTTCGGCGGCACGACGTACGCGAATGCCTCGCTGACCGCCACGGACGAGGCGACCAACAGCCAGGTCGCTCTCCAGCCCGTTCTCGACAACGACTCGTCGGGCAACCCGAACCGTGACACGACGTTCGCGTTTGGCTCCCACCAGGGATTGGCCGTCTATGACGGCAAGGTGTACCCGGTCTGGTCGGGCAACGACAACGGCGGGCCCAAAGCTCAAGAGCTGCTCCAGATCCACATGGGCAAGGTGACCATCGCCGCGGGGCCGCGGGTCATCGATGGGACGTCAGGCCCCATTGGGGCAGGGACAGCCGACACACTCAACATCAACCCCGCCCCGGACGGCTCGCCGGAGGTGACGGCGATCGTCGTCACTTTTGACCGACCCGTTTCCGTCGCGTCGTTCCTCGCGTCGCAGGTGCAGCTCATGGCGCGGAACGCCAGCGGCGGTGCGCTGGCCGTGCAGCCGGTTGTGCAGTTGATTACGGCGAACGACGAAAGCAATGGCGAGGCCGACAGATTCACGATCACCATCTCACCCGACTCAACGCCGGGAACGCTCAGTTACACGATCGGCCCAAACATCTTCGACCTGGTCAAGACGCGGTTGACCAGCGCCGGCAACAAGATGGACCAGAACCAGGACGCGAAGGCCGGCAACGGGAACTCCGACCTCTTCGAGGTTCCCGCGACAGCCACCGTCGGCGCGGCGCCGTTCATTGCGCCGTACGCCACCGCGTCGCTGCCGATCATCATCCCCGGCCCGCACGTCCTGAGCACGGACGTGGGAGCGACCGTGGCATCGGGCAGTCCGGGGCCGCAGCCCAACGCCGGCACCAGCGTAAACGAGGTCCTCAACGCCACGAATAGCTTCCTCGACGTGACGTTCGACCGGGACATGCTCAACTCCTCGTTCACGCCCGCGGACATCCTCCAGATCGCCGGCCCTGCGGGGAACGTGAACCTGCCGCAAACGTTCGGCACCGGTAACGTGAACCAGTCCGTCCCGCAAAACGGGCAGACGCTCAACTCGTACCTGCTGATCCCGCCCGACAACGGCTCGTTCCCCATCAGCAACCTCACGGTGACCGTCAACATCTCCGACTCGCGGGACTCGAACCTGACGGGTTACCTGGTGTCGCCAAGCGGCACGAAAATCTTGCTGTTCCAGAACGTCGGCGCCCAGGGGCAGAACTTCACGTCGACCACGTTTTCCGACTCGGCCAGCACGTCGATCACGGCCGGGACCGCCCCGTTCACGGGCTCGTACCGGCCGCAAAGCCCTCTCAGCGCGCTCAACGGCACGGACCTGTCACCCGACAGCCTGCACAGCACGTGGACCCTTCAGCTCGTGTCCAGCAGCGGGACCAACGTCGGCTCGCTCGTCTCCTGGTCGCTGACCGCCACGCCCTCCTACACCGTCACGCCGAAGAACGACGGCACCGCCCCGGGCACCTCCAAGACGTTCCGGATCGGGTTCCCGCAACAGTCGCTCAGCGGCACCTACACGGTCTCTCTTGCTCCGTCGATCACGTCCGCCGGCGGCTTCGAGCTCGACGAGAACCTGAATGCGGGGCTCGACTCGCTCCGGGGCTTCACCCCGGGCGGGAACACCACGACCGTCGTTTACAACTCGACCGATACGCCCCAGTCGATCGCGCCGGGACAGACGATCACCTCGGTGATCACGATCCCCGACACGTACTTGCTCCAGGGGATCACGCTCGGCCTCGACGTCCTCGACACCTTCGATCCGAACCTCACGGCCTACTTGATCCCGCCACCCGGGCTGAACGTCCCGAACATCACGCTCTTTTCGGGAGTCGGCACAACCGGCAACCATACGAACTTCACGGCTACCGTCTTCGACGACAATGCGACCACGCTGATCCAGAACGGCGGGTCGCCGTTCACCGGTCGGTTCATCCCGCAGGAGGGGGTGGGGAGCGGCACTCTCAACCAGTTGGACGGCGTATCCCCCGCGGGAAACTGGACGCTCGAGATCGTCAACAACTCGACGACCAACGTCACCGCGACGCTCAAGGATTGGAACCTGACGTTGACCAAGCCCCTGCCCAGTAACGGGCTCGGTTCTCCGGTCGCGGACCAGGTCTCGGCGAGCTTCCGCATCTTCACGATGGACCCGACCAACCCCCTGTCCAGCAGCACCTGGACGGCGGTCGGCCCAGCGTCTGTCGGCGGCGCCAACTCCGGACGCATTGGTGGGCTGGCGGTCGATCCTTCCGATCCCTCGGGCAACACGGTTTACGTCGGCGGCGCGAGCGGCGGCGTCTGGAAGACGACGGACTTCCTCACGACCGACCCGCAAGGCCCGACCTATGTTCCGGTGACGGCCTTCGGCCCGACGCTCGGTTACGACATCGGAGGCATCGCGGTCTTTGGACGGAACAACAGCACGCTCGATTCCATCGTGTTCGCGGCCACCGGTGAAGGCGATGCCGGCTCACCCGGCATCGGTGTCCTGCGGTCGATGGACGGCGGCCAGACCTGGACCCTGCTCGACAGCACGGTCAACGTCGATGTGAACGGCAACGAGCTGCCGCTCAACTCGCCGGCGCGCGACCATGCCTTCGTCGGCGACTCCGCCTACAAGATCATCGTTGACCCACACGCCACCATCAACGGCAACGTCGTCGTCTACATGGCCCTCAGCGGTCCCACCGGCGGCATCTGGGTCAGCTACGACTCGGGCAACACGTGGGGCGTCCTGAACGGGCAAGGCAAGCGTGTGGCCAACCTGCCCGGGCAGGCCACCGACGTCGCCTTCGACAACATGAGCGGCACCGTTGACAAGATCAGCAACCCCACGGGCAACCTCCAGATCGTTTACGGTGCCATCCAGGGATCGGGCGTTTACATCAGCACCAACGAGGGCCAGGCCTGGAACATGATGAACGGCGGGGCGGGCAATGCGTTGATGCGCAATGGCGACCTCGTTCCGAGCCCACCGATCGCCGTCAACAACGACGGTGTCAACCCCAACGGGGCCTTCGGCCGCATCGTCCTGGCAAGCCCGGCGCTCGTGCCCTCCTCGGTTTCCAACTCGACGCTCGAGAACCTCGTCTATGGCGGCTGGCTCTACGTGGCGGTCGTGACTCCCGACAGCCATCTGCAAGGCGTCTACGAGACGAAAGACTTCGGCGCCAATTGGGTCAAACTTAGCATCGCGACCGTGCCAGGCACGCCCGCCGCGCCGAACGCGGTGCCAACGAACAACACGTCCCAGCCCAACTACGACCCCCTGGGCAACGCGACCTTCGCCCAGGGCAACTACGACATCTCCTTCGCAATCGACCCGACCAATCCCAACATCACGTACCTGGGCGGCACAAAAGACGGCAATCCCGCGGGGTTCATCCGGATCGACGCCACGGCGGTCGACGACTCCCACGCCTTCAACCTGTCCAACGAGCTGCTCGACGGCGGCACGCTCCAAACTAGCGCCACCGGGGGCATAGGTTTCAACGGCGGCGGCAACGATTTTTCGGGGGAGCCCGCCATTGATCCTCTTACCAGCCCCTTTATCAACCTGATCTACAACAACGCGAACCCACTCGCCTCGAACTCGACGTTCTTCGTCACGAAGGCCACCTCGTTCGCCAACAGCGGCGCCGGCGTGACCTGGATCCCATTCGACCTGCCGAGCGCCAACACTGACCAGCACCGAATCATCACGATGGTCGATCCGACCACGGGGCTCCCGCGGCTCATCATCGGTGACGACCAGGGGGTGTACACGGCGGTTGATGACAACGGATCGTTTCTCATCGGGGACGGAACCGCCGACGTCGTCACCGGGAGCAGGAACGGCAACCTCCAGATCACGCAGTTCTATTACGGTGCCGCCCAGCCCACGAACACGGCCGCGCTCAGCGCCGGCGCCATGTTTTTCGGGAGCGCCCAGGACGACGGCACGCCTTCGTCCAGTGCGGACGTGCTGAGCACGGGTGATATCACGTGGACCGGTCCACTCGGCGACGCGAGCGGCGTTGCCACCGATCAGGCCGCGGGGAGCGACCTGGGTACGCTCTACCAGTACAAATGGCCCTGCTGTAGCGGCAGCGCCAGCACCGACTTCTTCCAGGTAAACGGAGTATCCCGCACGTCGGGCTTGATCCTGACGTCGACGGGGGGTGCCAACACGCCCGATCCCGAGTGGCCTTTCGTTGCGGGTTTCAACTTCGCGGTCAACCCGATCGACGGCGATCAGATCGTGCTCAGCTCCGCAACGGGCAACGTGTTCCGAACCGAGAACCAGGGCCTGAACTGGTTCGTGATCGGCAAAGGTTCGGTGCTCGACGGGACGAACGCCGATGCGCTCGCCTTCGGCGCCCCCGACACCAACATCGCGAACAACGGCAGCCTCGACAACTTCATCTACGCCGGAACGGTAGCCGGCAACATCTTCGTCACCCAGGACGGCGGCGGCGCTGCGGGGACCGACTGGATCAACCTCGACAACGGCGCGCTCGCGACCAATCAAGGCTCGATCAAGGCCATCGTGCCCAGCCCGGTCCGGGGGAGCCACGAGGTCTACCTCGTCACGACGACCGGCGTCTTCTTCGACCAGAACTCCGTGCCGATCATCAACCCGATCACCGGCCAGGTCATTACGCCGGCCACGCAGTGGGTGAACGTCACGGGCAACCTGTTCAGCATCACCCATAACGACTTTGGCAATCCGAACCTCACCGATCAGCTCCTCAAAAGCCTGAGCTCCCTTGAGGTCGACTGGCGCTACACGATCCCCAACAAGCCCGGTCAAGCCGAGACGACCGACCCGACCCTCACCCACCCCGTGCTTTACGTTGGCGGCGCGGGTGGTGTGTTCGTGTCCTACAACAATGGCACGACGTGGGCGCCGTTCACATCAACCAGTCTTAGCAACATCAGCGTGCCCGCGGGCAGCGGCGGCTTCCCGGTCGCGAACGTCTCCGACCTGGGAATTGAGGACGGGGCCATCGACCCCACGACGGGCCACCCGATTCAGAACGCTCAGGAACCGAACATCCTCCTGGCCACCACGTACGGGAACGGCGAATACGCGATCCGCCTTGCTCCGCAAGTCTTCACCAGCACGCTGACCCTCGACGCGACCCAACCGCCGCCGCAAGGCAGCGACAGCGGGCGAAGCGCCACCGACCTGGTCACCAACGTCAAGGGAGCGTTCTTCGACGGGTATAGCGAGCAGAGCGCCTTTGGCAACACGGTCACAGTCAATATCTACAACATGTCGTCCGACCCCGGCAGCCCGGTTCCGATCGGTAGCCCGATCGGCACGGCGACGACCGATTCGGCGGGCCACTTCGTGGTCCAGATCACCGACACTTCGACGCTGCAAGACGGTCAAGTGACGATCGGCATCCAGGCCACCGACGCGTCGGGAACGCAGGGTAACATCGCGCTGTTCACCTACACGCTGATCACCGCGACTCCGACCGCACCGACCGGGATTACCCTCGACCCGACCCAGCCGTCACCGGGGGGCAGCGACAGCGGCGTGGTGGGCGACAACATCACGAACGTCACGGCGCCGTACTTCGACGTGGCGGGCATCGAGAACGCCAACACGAGCGGCGTCATTGCCGCGGCGGCCCCCTTCGAGGTGTTCCTCTACCGCTCAACCAGTCCCAGCGGACCTTGGACGCTGGTGAACCAGGAAATCGATCCGACCCTTAATCCGACCACCCAGTTCGATACAGTCACCATCCAAGATCCCGGCCCGCTCACCGGCAGCGCCGCCGGGATTAACTACTACTACTACGCGACGCAACAAGACATCGCGGGGAATACCAGTCCGGCCAGCAGCCCGGTCTTCCAGATCACCGTCAAGACATCCGCGCAGACGCCTACCGGCCTGAAGCTTGACCCGAACAATCCCGCGGGAGGCAGCGATACCGGGAGCAGCAACACGGACGACATCACCAACGACAAGACGCCGTTCCTGAATGTCTCGAGCATCGAGGCCACTGCAACGTCCGTGATCCTGCTGGCATCGTTCAACGGCGGCGCGTTCAAGGTGGTGAACACCGAGAGCCCGGTCGTCTTCAACACCGACGGCTCGGTGACAATTCAGGACCCGGTCCCCGCGCAGCCCGACGGCACGTACACCTTTGAAGTCAAGCAGGTCGACGTCGCCGGCAACACGAGCGCAGCCAGCGCTCCGTTGCAAGTCCTCATCGTGACGGCCACGCCCGTGATTCCGACCCTCGCGCTCGACTCGGGAAGCGACAGCGGGACCAAAGGCGACGGCATCACGAACGTGACCGACCCCTCGATCGACCTGACCGGCCTCGCCACGACGCCCCCGTTCCCCCAGGACGGCCCCTACACCGTCACCTTGCTCCGGGCCACCAGCGCGAGCGGCCCGTTCGTTGCCGTCCCTTACACCGTCGTCTCCGGCGCAGGCACGAGCGCACCGGTGATCAACGACGCAGGACCGCTCCAGCCCGACGGCAACTACTACTACAAGGTCGAGACCACCGACGTCGCCGGTAACTTCAGTCTCTCGCAGGCCCTCCACATCCTCGTCGTCACCGCCACGCCGGCAACCCCGACAGTCGCGCTCGACGCGGGAAGCGACAGCGGAGTGAAGGGGGACGACATCACGAACGTCACCAGTCCCTCGCTCGACCTGACGGGCCTCGCGACCACGCCCCCGTTCCCGGCCGACGGGCCGTACACGGTCACACTGCTGCGATCGTTCAACGGCGGGCCGTTCGTCGCGGTGCCCTACACCGTGGTCTCCGGCGCAGGCACAAGCTCACCAGTGATCAACGACGCCGGTCCGCTCCAGCCCGACGGCACTTATTCCTACGAGGTGAAGACAACGGACGTCGCCGGCAACTCGAGCCTCTCGACGGCCCTGTCCATCCTGGTTGTGACATCGACCCCGGCGGTCCCGACGCTCGCGCTGGATGCGGCGAGCGACAGCGGAGTGCATGGCGACGATATCACGAGCGTCACGGACCCGTCGATCGACCTGGCCGGCCTCGCCACGACGCCGCCATTCCCTCAGGACGGCCCCTACACCGTCACCTTGCTCCGGGCGACCAGCGCGAGCGGCCCCTTCGTCTCCGTGCCTTACACCGTGGTCTCCGGCGCAGGAACGAGCTCGCCGGTCGTCAACGACGCCGGACCGCTCCAGCCCGACGGCAACTACTACTACAAGGTCCAGACCACCGATGTCGCCGGCAACACCAGTCTCTCGCAGGCCCTCCACATCCTCGTCGTCACCGCCACGCCGGCAACCCCGACGATCGCGCTCGACGCAGGGAGCGACAGCGGAGTGAAGGGGGACGACATCACAAACGTCACCAGTCCTTCGCTCGACCTGACGGGCCTCGCGACCACGCCCCCGTTCCCGGCCGACGGGCCGTACACGGTCACGCTGCTGCGGTCGACCAGCGCGGGTGGCCCGTTCACGTCCGTGCCCTACACCGTGGTCTCGGGCGCAGGCACGAGCTCGCCGGTGATCAACGACGCCGGACCGCTCCAGCCGGACGGGTACTACTACTACGAAGTCAAGACGACCGACGTCGCCGGCAACTTCAGCCTCACGGCAGCGCTCCAGGTCCTGGTCGTGACATCGACTCCGGCAATCCCAACGGTAACGCTGGATCCGGCAAGCGATAGCGGAGTGAAGAAGGACGACATCACGAACGTGACGAGCCCCTCGCTCGACCTCACGGGCGTCACAACCACGCCGCCGTTCCTGGCGGACGGACCGTACACGATCACCCTGCTGCGGTCGACCAGCGCGGCGGGGCCGTTCACGTCCGTGCCCTACACCGTGGTCTCCGGCGCAGGCACCAGTTCACCGGTGATCCAGGACAACGGGCCGGTCCAACCGGACGGCAAGTACTATTACGAGGTGAAGACGACGGACGTCGCCGGCAACTTCAGCATCGGCTCCCTTTCGGTCACGATCAAGACCGTCGCGGAGACCCCGGCGCTTCCGGTGCTCGACCCGGCGAGCGACAGCGGACTGAAGGGCGACAACCTCACCGCGGTCATCAGTCCCTTCATCGACCTCTCGGGCATCGAGTCGACGGCGCAGCAGGTAACACTGCTGCGGGCGACCAGCCCGAACGGCCCCTTCGTGGCGGTCGCCACCGAGAACCCGATCGTCTTCAACAACAACGGCACCGTGACGATCCAGGATCCCGGTCCGCTGCAACCCGACGGGCAGTACTACTACGAGTCGCAACAGGTCGACGTCGCGGGGAATACCAGCCCCGTGAGCCCGACGCTGACGATCACCATCAATACGACGCCCCCAGGCGCACCGCAGGCGCCGGCACTCACGGCGGGGTCGGATACGGGCGTGAGCAACTCGGACCGCTTGACGAAGGACAATGGGTCAACCAACGCTCCGCTCGTATTCACAGTGAATGTTTCGCCGTCGATCGACACGTGGGTGCGGCTCTTCGAGGTCACGTCCGGCAGCCCCGTGCTGCTGGCCGGCCCGGTCCAGGCGGTCAACGGGGTTGCGACCATCACGGTATCCGGCACGCCCCTGGCCGACGGCGTTCACCTGTTCGCCGCGACGGCCGCGGCCAACAGCACGAGCGCACAGGGGCCAATCTCGGGGTCGACGGCGGTCACGATCCAGACCAGCACCACGTTTACGGGCTTCTCGACGGCTAGCAACTTCTACACGAGCGCGACCCTGCCCGGCTCGTACACCGTCACGTTCAACCACCCGCTCGCCGGGCTGGGTGCCGACCAGGCCAACGGCAGCGGCTTCAACGGTAACCCGTACGCGTTCATGCTCGTCCCGAGCGGGCCCGACGGAGCCGCCACCCACACTTCGACGGGTACGTACTGGAGCGGGCCGTCCGGCCTCGACAGCGGCGACTTGCCGCTCCACAGCACGCTGGTTTATCACGTCAACAGCAACGGCACCTCGCAGATCACGCTCACGCCGACCGTGCCGCTCGGCACCGACCTCTACCTCCTCTCCGTGGGCGGGTTGACCGACTTGGCGGGGAACGCCGTCACTCTGAACGGCAGTTCCGGCCCGTTCTACACTTCGTTCGACTATCGCCCAACGCCCGCCGTCATGGCGGCGCCGACCATCACCGGCGTGAACACCAACCACGGCGCGTCCACGATCTTCCCGAACCCGACGCCCGGTTCCACGCCGATCCTCCCGCAGCCCGATACGATCGCCGTGCACTTCAGCGAGCCGATGGACCCCTACCAGGTGGCCAGCCTGGTCACCCTCGTCGCGCTGCCGAGCCCTGGCTCGAACAGCGTGCCGGTTCCCAGCGTCGTGACCTACAGCCCGTCCACGCAGACCGCCTACGTGACGCCGACGACCACGCTGTCGCCGGGTGTCAAGTACATCGTCAACGTGAGCGGCAACCTGACCAACGACCAAGGCTTCCCGAGCCCGGGCGTCCCGTTGGGGGTGACGAGCTCGTTCGCTTTCCAGGTCAGCACGAACCCGGTCGGCCGTGGCAACGCCCCGCTCCGGGTCACGGCGACGTCGCCGGTCAACGGCACTCAGGTTACGCAGCAGTTCGGCTATGTGTCGGTGACCTTCTCGCAGCCGGTCAGCATTGCGTCGTTCCAGCGCTATTCGGCGACTCTGACTCCGAACCCGATCGGCCCGAACGACTTCACACCCGTCAATGCGAAGTTGGCGTTCAACCCGAACACCAACCAGCTCATCATCGTGCCGACCGACGTGCTCGGGAATGCGATCGACTATCTGTCGCTGTCCAACATCTTGGCCGCGCTCACGAACGGTGCGCCGAACCCGACCGACCCCCTGTTGAACAATGCGGGCCAGCCGGCCGGCGTGGGGACCAACGCGCCGTTCTACGCGACCTTCCAGCTCCAGCTTGGTGGATCGGCCTCGCCGGCCGCCGTGCGGAAGTCGGTGAGTGCTCCCATCACGGTGTCACCACCCTCGGTCGGCACGCAGCCAACGGCGGCCGTCGTGATCGCCTCGGCCTCCAGCACGACGGCACCGCCGGTCCCCGCCGCGCCGCCGACCGACCATGTTTCTGGGAACCGCGTCGCACAGGCGGTCGCGATCCCGAAGCGTGGGCAGGTTCGGCTCACGATGCACAACGCCGCGAAAGACCGCGGCGACGTGGTCACGACGGCCCTCAACGCCCTCGACCGCGAGCGTGTCCGGCCGGGCCGTTGGGTCTGAGCCGAGGGTCCAGGTTCCCACGTTTATGAATGTCTAGGGGCGGGTATCTAACCCGCCCCTAGACATTTTGTCATGAACCTGCGTTCGCCCTACCGCGTGTTTACAACCCGAGCCACGGCGGCACAGCGCCCATTTCGGGAAGCTTGATCAGGCTGACGCTCAGCACATCGGGGTGGTTCTTCACCTCTTCGAGGGCCGATTCCGGAGGCACGGCGTCGAGGTTGACAACGCCGATCGCGTCGCCGCCCGGGTGCTCGCGGCCGACGTTCATCTGAGCGATGTTCACGTTGTGCCGGCCGAACAGCGTACCGATGAAGCCGATGAGCCCCGGTTTGTCCTTGTGGGTGAACACGAGCAGTGTTCCGTCCACCTGGGCATCGAGGCGGTAAGGCCCCAGGCGGACGAGACGAAGGAACTCTTTGCCGAAGAGCGTTCCGGCGGCGACGTACGTCTTCTCGTCCGTCGTCACCTCGGTTTGGATCACCGTGCCGAAGTCGCCCGGGTCGGTCGACTTTTCTTCGACCAGCGCGATGCCGCGTTCCTTGGCCAGGATCTCGGCGTTCACGAGGTTCACCTGGCCTTCGAGGGCCGTTTCGAGCCAACCGGCCGCGAAGCTCGCGGTGATGAGCCGGGTGTTCTTGTGCGCGACTTCGCCCCGGTAGCGAATCGTCGCGCCGCGCGCCGTGCCGCGGTCCATCTGGGCGTGGAGCATTCCGAGCCGACGCGCCAGGTCGATATAGAGGCGGAGGTCCTCGACCTCAGCGCGATCGAGGGTAGGCATGTTCACGGAGAACCGGATTTGCCCGCGCTGGAAGTAGTCGCAAAGGAGCCGGGCGGCCTCGACCGCGACGGACACCTGGGCCTCTTCGGTCGATGCGCCGAGGTGAGGCGTCACGAGCACCTGGGGGTGATTGACGAGGGGGTGGCCGGCCGGCGGCGGCTCGGGATCGAAGACGTCGATCGCCGCACCGGCGACCTTGCCCGACGTCAAGGCCTCGGCAAGCGCGGCCTCGTCGATCAATCCGCCGCGAGCGCAGTTGATGATCCGGACGCCGGTTTTCATCTTCGCGATGGCGGCCGGGCCCACGACGTTGCGGGTCTCGTCGGAGAGCGGCGTGTGCAGCGTGATGTAGTCGCAACGTCCCCACAGGTCATCGAGGCGGGAGACGCTTTCGATCCCCAGCTCGGCGGCCCGTTCCGAAGAGAGGAACGGGTCGAACCCGACCACTTGCATGTCGAACCCGCGCGCCCGCTGCGCGACGGCCAGGCCGACCCGCCCCAGGCCGACGATCCCGAGGGTCTTTCCTCCCAGTTGGGTGCCGGTGAACTTGTTGCGGTCCCACTTGCCGGCCTTCAGGCTGTCGTTCGCTTTGGCGACGTTCCGTGATAGGGCGAGGATCAGCGCCAAGGTGTGCTCGGCCGTCGACACCGTGTTCCCGCCAGGCGTGTTCATGACCACGATGCCTTGGCGGGACGCGGTCGGCACGTCGATGTTGTCGACCCCCACGCCGGCACGGACGATCACCTTGAGCCGCGGTTGGTCCTTCAGGACCTCGGCCGTCAGTTGCGTGCCCGAGCGGATCACGATGCCGTCCGCCTCGGCCAACGCAGCGCGTACTCCGGCCGGATCCAGCTTCGTGTTGACGACCACCTCCAGACCCGGCTCGGCACGTAAAATCGCGAGCCCCTCTTCCGCCAGTTTATCCGTGACCAGCACACGGTAAGGCACGATTCAGCTCCCCTCGTCGCGATAGGCCCGCGTTGCGGGCGTGTAAACAAACATCCTCGTACGATGAAGTTCAACAACAGTGCACCGTCGCCCAGGCGGCTCGTCAAACGAGGCGCCGGGCGACGGTGCAAACCCAAGTCCTGTGTCCGTTATTCCCCTGGGCGGCCGGCGTTACGGTCGCCCGGCCCCAGGCTCTCGTCTCATCGAGGGCTCACGGCCTTCTGGCCAATCAGCACCTGCTGGGCCGCCGTCACGGCGCAACCGGGTTCGATCTCGAAGCCGAGGTCGCTCAGCACCATCTCCAGCGCGGCCAGGCCGGCAACGACGTCGATCTCGTCGGTATACCCCATGTGGCCGATCCGGATGATTTGCCCCTTCAGCTTGCCCTGACCACCAACCGTGGTGATGCCGAACTTGTCGACCAAGCGATTCCGGATATCGGTATCCTTGAATCCGTCCGGGACCCGGAAGGCGGTCAACCCTTCCGCCGGCTGAGCGCTGAAGAGTTCGAGCCCAAGCGCCTGCACGCCCGCCTGGCACGCCTCGCTCATCCGCTTGTGGCGGAGCCAGATGTTCTCCATGCCCTCGTCCTTGATCCTGCGCAACGCCGCGCGGAGTGCGAGAATCAACGTGTGGGCCGGCGTGAACGGCGTGTCAAACTCCTTCATCTTCTTGCGCGCGGCCTTGAGGCTGAAATAGAAGGTGTGCGCGTCGAATGCGTCGATCTTGGCCCACGCCTTCGGGCTGACGGAGACGAACGCCAGGCCGGGGGGGAGCATCAGGGCTTTCTGCGAGCCCACGCAAAGGACATCGATCCCCCACGCGTCCGCCCGGCACTCCATCGCGCCGACGCCCGAGATGCCGTCGACGACGAACAGCGCGGGGGTCGCCGCAACGACCTTGCCGATCGCCTCGACCGGATGCCCGGTCCCCGTCGACGTCTCGCTCAACGTCCCAAAGACGGCCACTGCGTCGGGGTGCTGTTTCAGGGCCTCGGCAACCCGTGCGGGATCGACCGGCTGGCCCCATTCCGTGTCGACCATCACCGCGCTGATGCCGTACGCCTTGCAGATATCGCCCCAGCGGGCGGCGAAATGCCCGGCGTTCAAAATGATGGCCTTGCCACCCGGCGGCACGGTGTTCACAACCGCCGCTTCCATGGCACCCGTGCCGGAGGCCGTCAAGATCATGACGTCGTTCTGCGTCTGCAAGACTTCCTTGAGCCCTGCGGCGACTTCCGTGATCACCTGCTTGGCTTCCGCCGAACGGTGATGGATGACCGGCCGCGCCAACTCGAGCAACACGTCTTCGGGGACCGGGGCCGGCCCGGGAGTCATCAGTCGCGGCTTCCGCATCGCAAGTTCCTTGTATCTGTGGGTCAAAGCACCAGGGTACTCTCCGGAGGACAAGCCCATCAGCGGGGCTCCCGGCGGCCTGGCCTCGCATGCCGCGCGCCGGTCCGGACGACCTTGACAGTGTAATCCGTCGCGCCCGGATCGGGGAGTGGGGTTCTTCTCGCCTAGCCCTTCGCGACGCCCGGCCCGTAGACGTCCTCAGCCCGAAATACTGGCTCTGCAATCACTTCAAGCCGACCGTCCGCATTGACACGGCGGAAGAAGCAGGACCGGTATCCCTCGTGACAGGCACCTCCAACTTGGCGAACACCGACCAGGAGCACGTCGCCATCACAGTCCACCGCGACCGATTCGACGTGCTGGACGTGGCCGGACGTTTCCCCCTTGTGCCAGGCCGCGCGGCGCGAGCGCGAATAGAAATGAGTCTGTCCGGTCCGTAGCGTGTGGCGAACCGCGGTCTCGTCCATCCAGGCCATCATCAGCACGTCTTTCGTTTCCACGTCCTGCACGATCGCCGGCACCAGGCCGTCGGCGGTCCACTTCAGGTCGTTCAACAAGGCGGAGGCATCGAGCGGATTCACAAAAAACGTCCTCGTTCCAATTGCCGGCCGCGCCGATCCGAGCCGATCCGAGATTCCCTAGCAGCCGAGCCTAACCGGCAGCGGCCTCGAGGAGCGACCTGGCCCGCTCGACGAGTGCGGAGTCGTCCTGACGGCCGGCAATTTGTTGGGCACGATCCAGGAGCGGGCGAGCGTGATTGACGTAACCATTATCGAGAAGGGTCTCGGCCGCGTCGAGGGCGAGGCGCGCGTTCTCGGGATCGTGCGCGAGCAATCGCTGATACAGATCGACGGCGCCTTCGGGGTCGCCCGACCGTGCGCGAATCTCGGCCGACCAGACGTCGAACGTCCGGCGGTCGCGACCCGAGTTGAAGCTGCGTGCCTGATCGAGCCAATGCAGGGCCTCGTCGGCATGGCCGGCGCTCAGGGCTTCGCGAACGAGCGGAGCCACGAGCGCCGGCGTGTCGAGGCGGCCAAGACTCCTGGCATTGCGACGCGTGAGCTCCGAGGCGTATCGGGCCGAAAGCCGGTCGATACGGAGCGCTGCGGCCGACTCGTACGCTTCGGTCAAGCGCGCGTCGTCGAGGTCCGCAAGCACCAGGCGATCGAGGCCATCCTCGCTCATGCACGAAGTGTCGGCCGGGTCAACTGTCTCCGCGTCGGAAGGATCGAGGCCCAGGCGACGGCGGAGCCGGTCGAACGGATAGCCCTGGTACAGGTTCGCGGTCCAGGCGCGTTCACCGAGTTGCTCGCGGAACCGTACAACCGCCGTCAACTGCGCGCGCATGATCGCGTTCCCACCGAGTGCGACGCGCGCGGCGACAAGCGGGCTCACGCCGTCGAGCGCGTGCCGGGGCTCATGGATCCACACATCCTCATAGTAATGCTCGACCGCCGCCCGTCGCAGCCGGTGCTCGTCCTCCCCCTCGATGTCGGCAGGGAGCCGGAAGTTCCAGAGGGCGGCATCCAGCAGCGGCAAGGGAAGGGGGACCGACTCCCTGCGCACCGGGCGCACGCGCTCGCCAAGCGCGGACGTGACCTCGCCGTACACATGGTCGAGCATCGCTGAGTCGGGGCTCGAAAGCCGGAGGCAACCAGGGAACTTGAGGACCTGAGCCAGCACTCGGGGAACGTCGCCGACCTCCAGTTTCGGACCCGCCGGCGGCATCGGGCGATCGAGCCAGGTGAACGCACGAGGCCCGGCGCTCGCGCCTGCGGGGGCAGCTACGGGATGAAGACCGGGGCAAGACGCGACCCAACTGTCGACCGTCGCGTCGTCGCATTCGAGCGTCCACGCGTACGCACGGTCGTCGGCCAATGCCTCCGCGCCGGTGCCGTGGCGAAGGACTTCGGCCAGGGTCCACGCCGCGACGGCTTGCTCGAATTTCGCGCCGGCCCTCAGGCAGACCACCTGGCGAAAGGTCTCGACGGCGTCTTGATTCCGACCCAACCAGGCGAGGCAGACCGCCAGGTTGTAGCGGGCGGCGTCATCGTCGGGATCCTGTTCCGCGAGTGTGGCAAACGCTTCGCTCGCATCGGACAGGTCGTCGAGGTCGCGCGCCTTGAACAGTTTGTCCCAGCGTTTCCGGCGGATGGGCGACCCCGGGGGCTCGAACCGAAGTGCCGTGCGCGCCGCGGCGGGGAGCTGTTGCGCTCGCTCCAAACCCTGAAGCGCCTGGACCGCGGGCGCGAAATCGGGCACGAACCCGAGGGCTCGACGCCAGGAGGCCCAGGCGGCGAGCGGGCGCTGAAGGCGATAATGCTCCTTGCCTTCTTCGACCAGTGACTGCGCCGTGGCATGGTCGGAGGACGACATGCGGGATATCTCTCCGCGCTGGACGTGCCGCGAGTCGCGACGCGACGTGGTGCTCCTTGGGCCGAGGTCGAGGGTTCCGCACCCTGCGCGGACAACGTCCTTCCGACCGCGTTTCAGCGACCGGGAATAATGAGTTTCGATGGCCCGCTCTGGGACGGGGCCGCGGGCGCGTCGGAACCGGGCGTCCAGAGGGCGCCACCCCCTCCCTGCGCACCGGCGCCGGGGGTCCAGAGCCCGCCTCGCGTTGCGGCAATACCGAGCTCACCGCGCGCCGTGGTCACGCGCGGGCCATACTCGGCCATCACGGCCTGGAGCACGCGCGTGTCGAGCAGAACATCGTCGGGGCGGTCGGGGTTCGGCCGCAATTCCACGAGTCCCAGGTCGAGCAACGTCGACAGCAGCAACTGCGCCGTCGCCGGCTGACCCTCATAGCGTTCGAGGGCGATCGCGAGTTCGGGCACCCAGGTTTCCGGCGGGACGGATCGCGCCTTGAGGCGAAGCTCCAAGAGGTCCCAGTGGGGCGTGTTAGCCGCGCGCTGGGGACCGGCGTCCGCCTGACGCCCGCGCCGGATCCACTCGAACGCCTCGTCGTTCCGGCCCAGGGCCGCCGCCGTGATCGCAAGGTCGGAGAAGATCGTGACGGCCGGGATCCCCACGCGCTCCCAGGCGTCAGGTCGCTCGGCCAGCAACTTCGCCGCACGCCTGAGGAGATCGATGAGCCCCAGGACCTGGGCCCGGCGATAGAGGGCCGCGAGGCGCTCGTCGTTTAGCCGGTCGACCGGCACCAGCCCGAGACGAGCCGGATGGAGCTGGCTGATCTCCACCGTTTCGGGGTCGATCTCCGGCTCGCAACGGATGCCAAGGCGCGCCCGGATCGCCGGGAAGTCGATCTTGTCCCGCCAGGACTCTCGCGAGCTCTCGAGCTGACAGAGCGCAGCGCGAAGGGGGACGGCGGCGTTGCCGGCCGCAGCGGCCTGGAGCGGCGTTCGACCATGCAACGAAGGCAGCGGGGTTTGCGGCCACACGTCCTGGATCAGCTTGACCCCTTGCTCTTGATTGAGCCGGGTAATCGTCTCACGATCCACACCCTCGGGCAGGAGCCACTCCCAGGACAGGACGAGCGTCCCCCTCACGACCTGGTCCACAACCTTCGTACGCGGGTGCGCAGGGGCGATCGCGGTGCCCGCCAAGGCCCGGAAGCGGTCGACCAGGGCGTCCAGCCGGCCGTCGTCGTAAGTCTCCAGGGCGACGATGTCTTGTCCGACGTGCACGTGGCCCACGAATCGCGGAATCTCGTCAGCGCGCAAATCAGGGCGGGAACTGATTGTGGGCCGGTCGAGCAACCCGAATTGGTCGACCTCGGGGGCGTTTGCGTCTGCGTCTTCGGAGTCGATCGGCCCGGTTTCCTCTTCGTGGACCGCAGGATCCGCGTTGAGAGCATTCAGGAGCGCCTCGCGGTCGCGCAACGGCCAGATGAGCTGCACTTCCTCCACCAAATCGTCCGCTTGCGGCGGCGCGATTTGCTGCCGAAGGCCCTCGAGATCGACAGCGTCCTCCGTTTCGCCCATGCGGTTGATGGCACGCCCAAGTGCTGCCGCCGCCCCCGCATTGTCAGCGATCCAGAGCCGGCAAAGGCCGGCATTACGGTCCGCGGCCGGGTTCGACGCAGGATCGGCCGAAAGCGATTCGAACGCCGCCGCCGCTGAGGACCAGAGCCCCTCCTCGGCCCACTGGAGTGCCTGGCCAAACCGCTGGCGCGCGTCGGCCGAGAGACCTGACGGGGCAGGGGACAGCGGGTAGTCGTACTTCTGCCACACCGAGACGGTGGGAGACGACTCGACCGTCCGGATGGCGGGGCTGGTGGTCGCCTCCTCGGCCGGACTGAGGCGCGATGCCAGCTTCAAGTGCGCCAGGGCCGCGAGTGCAAAACCACCCTCTGCGAGGAAGGTGCCCACCAGGCGCGCCAGCGGCGCTGTGGCCGGGCGTCCGTTCGGGGGAAGGGCGGTCAAGACCTGCTGGAACTGAGCGGCTCCGGCCGCCGGACCTTCGGTTTCCAGCTCGAGCCGGGTGAGCAGCATTGCCGCGCCGACGTGCTGCGGCTGCTTGGCGAGTACCTGGCGTAACGTGTCCTTCGCCTCCTCGTGCTGGTGCTGTCGTAGCTGGTACAGCGCCTTCCGGGTCAACAGCCACGAGTTGCCGGGGTCCTTCTGCAAACCCTCCTCGACCACCGATAAGGCCGCCTCAACCTGGCCCCCTTCGAACAGGCGCTGCGCCCGCTCCGCGAACGGTTCGACCTTCTGGCAACACCACTTGAACTTTTGCCCGCTGCCGCAAGGGCAGGGCGCGTAGGGATCGACCGCCGCCATGAGACGAAGTCCTCGACCGGAGGAGAGACACGCCGCCGCAACTCGTTTCGTCGATCACAGTAGCAAACCGCCCCGCTGCTCGTCTATCCTCTAAGGCCTCCGCTTCTGACCCGGCTCACTGCGCGAGGGATAATGATGTCACCGACTCCGACCCAACGGCCCACTCCGCCAAGTTGCCGTGTGTGGCTTCGACGACGCTGCCTGGTCCTGTCCATGGTCGTGCTTTCGCTGGCCCTTACCATGGTTACGACGCGCAGCGCATGGGCCTGGGGCCGGATGGGACACCGAGTCGCCGGCCAACTGGCCGAATCGCGCTTGACCCCCGTCGCGCGCCGGTCCGTTCAGGAGCTGCTCGAACCGGGGGAGACGCTCGCGGATGCCTCCCTCTGGGCCGACGAGCAGAAGCGGGAAATCCCGGAGTCGGCGCCCTGGCATTACGTCAACGTCCCGATCACCGAGACTGGCTACAACCCGCGCTTCTGCCCTGATACGGGGTGCGTCGTCTCGAAGATCCCGGAATTCCAGCGCACCCTCGCCGACACGACCGCAGGGCGCGCTGAGCGCGCCAGGGCCCTGCGGTTCTTGACCCACTTCGTCCAGGACTTGCACCAGCCGGTGCACGTGGGCGACAACCGCGATCGGGGTGGTAACGACTTGCAGCTTCAGTACTTCGGCAAAGGGACAAACCTGCACCGGATCTGGGACTTCGAGATGCTGGAACGCGGCGAGCTCAAGCTGAGCACGCTTTATGGCCAGGTGAGCGCACTGGTCACTCCCGAGCGAAGCGAGCAGTGGTCGAGCGGCAGCGCGATCGAATGGGCGAACGAGAGCTTCGTGCTCGCCCAGAAGGCATACCGCGCTCCGGGCGATGGCCGACTGCTCCGGGCGGGGGACAAGCTGGGCCAAGCGTACGAGGACACGTTCCTCGTCGTGGCGCGCGAGCGCATCGCCCGGTCGGGGGTCCGGCTCGCTTGGCTTTTGAACGGCACTCTCAAGTAGGCGAACGAATCAGCCGGCTTTGTTGGCGTCGCCGGGAACCGACTCGCTTTTTCCGACCTCGACCAGCGCTTCATCCTTTTTTGGGGCGGGCCTACCGCGGTACATCACGCTCGCAACGACGATCAGAAGCATGACACTCCAGAAGACGGGCTCGGGCAACTCTGACGGAATGAACTGCGCGTTCTTCAGTCCGCTCGCTATGAGCTTCACGCCGATCCACGCGACGAGAACGTAGGCCCCCGTGGTCAGGCCGTGAAATTTTTCGAGAAGGATGACAAAGCCACCCGCAACGAAGCGCATCGCAACAATACCGAGGATTCCGCCGAGATAGACCACGGCGAGCCTCCAAAATGGCCCGAACTTGCTCGGGGCCATGGCAACTGCGGCGACGATCGAGTCGATCGAAAAGGCAATGTCCGCGAGCTCGACCGAGACGACCGTCGCCCAAAAACTGCGGGCGAGCCGTTCCGTGACCGTGTCGCCGTCGTCGCCTGACTTGGACTGCTTTGCGAGGAAGTGGGACCCGGCCAGGTAGAGCAGGTAAAGGCCGCCGACCACTTGGAATTGCCAAAACTGAAGCAATTTGGACGACAGGACAATCGCGATCAGCCGGAAGACGAACGCGCCCCAGATCCCATAGCGCAGGGCCCGCCTCTGCTCGTGCCGGGGCAGGTGGCGGACCATGACGGCAAGCACCAGGGCGTTGTCCGCGCTCAGCAGGCCTTCGAGAAACACGAGTGAGGCGATCGTTCCCAGGACCAACGGTACGTCCGCGACGGCGATACCCCACATGCCAGTCAACTCCTCACGGCCGCAAGGGGGAACGCGCTTCGATCCACCGCGCTTGTTCGGTGCCGCCTGGAAACGGCAGCGCGGGGGCGGGATTCAGAATCCGCGTCGAGCCAGGTCATGGGGCCGCCCTTATCATCGATGCGGCGGCGACTGGGGTCAAGACGACGGGTCGCGAAAACGGGGCGGGAAGCTAGAACGCCGAAAGCGCCGCGCGCTGGTCGCGGTCGATGGCAAACAAACGGTCGAGGTTTGAGGTGCGAAACACCTGCTGCAGGATCGGCGAGATCTCGCAGAGGCGCAAGCGGCCTCCCGTGCCGTCCACCCTGCGCTGGAGGAGGATGAGCTTGCTGAGGAGAGAACTGGAGATCAGGTTCACGTTCGTGAAGTCGAGGACCACCCGGATCGGCCGGCCGTCGTTGGGGAGAGCCGTCGCCACCTGATCGGCCACTTCGCGGACGGTGCGTTCATCGAAAAGCTGATTGTCCTGAAAGCGGATTACGGTGATCCCCTCCACATCCTGAACTTGGATTCGAGGCACGTTGGCCATGACGAGGCTCCCAGGCGATGTGAAGGGCAACGACGATAGTTTCGGCCTTTCGCATGCGAGAGGCAATAACTCACCGGACGATTCCGGCCGAGTGCGCCGCCGAACGGAGAGGCAAGAGGGTCAAGTGCCGGACGGGACCGCGTCGCTCCCCTCGTTGCCGACGGTGCTATCATTCCGGCGGACCGCCGCGAGGGCGGCGTCCCGGTCGGCGAAAAACACGAAGAGCGAGACCAGCCGGCTGACCCGGAACGACTCGTGCACGTGGGGGTCGACGTTGCAGAAGAAGACGCGTCCGCCGTGCTGCCGGATCAGTTTCTGCAGCGTGACGAAATGCCCCAGCGCAGCGGACCCGGCCAAGCCGACGCCGGAGAGGTCGACCACGATGTCCGCTTTTCCCCGCGCCCGGATGTGCGACTCGTAATGGCTGCGCAAGTCCTGGATGGGCGCCGGGACCAGTCGTAGACAATCCCAAAACTCCGCGACCAGAACCCCGTCGATATTGTGGACCTGTACCATGGGCTTAAGCATGGATCGGGGCTTTCGCGTGAAGGCTAGGTTGTCAGCAGTGAGCCGGGGCAATCCATCCGCCCGGATGCGAGAAGAGAACTCGGCCCAGAGGGAAACCGGGGGCACGGGCCGGCATCGCTTCGAAAGCGAAGCCGGTTTCGCTTCCCGAGATAATGGGTCGAGAAAGGTTATTGGTAACACCTCAGAATGGTGATCACAAGACCCGTCTTCGGGCCGGGGTTCCGATCGGGTCGTAGGAACTGGCGTGGCTTTGAAGCGCGAACCGGGAAAAGCCAGAGAATCGTCCTCCTCCCGGACGCCGGCCGTATGATATTCTAAGAGCATAGCGTGGATGGGCGTCCCGAACGGCGCGAACCAGGCCCGGCGGGGATGGCATAACATTCGCGGACGGTATATTTGGGCGCGGCGAGCCCACGGTCTCGAGGGATCGCCGGTAAGAAGGGATTGGACACCCATGCGACGATTCGCGTTCATCCTGGCAGCCTCGGCCCTGCTGAGCGCCCATACGGCCGCCGCGCAGCAGTGGGTCGACTCGATTTTCCCTGAGCGCCAGTACGACTTCGGTACCGTGGCACGGGGTTCGAAGGTTCATCACTCCTTCAAGCTCATCAACCGCACCCGGTACGACATCCACATTATGAGCTGGCAGGCGAAGTGCGGCTGCACCGAAGTCAAGATCGGCGCCCAGGACATTCCACCCGGCACACAGACGACGATCGACGCGGTCATCGACACCACCCGATTTCAAGGGTTCAAACCTTCCGGGCTAACCCTTCACATCGACCGGCCCGAGTACGCTCGGGTGGACCTGAACTTGTCGTGCTTCATTCGCGGCGACATCCTGGTGAACCCCGGACAGGCCGATTTTCAGGTCACCCCGCGCTCGAGCGAACGATCGGTCACGATGACGCTCAACTACTACGGCGGACAGACCGGTTGGGGAGTGACCAAGATGGTCACCCAAAGCCCCCATGTCGTCGCCAAGATCGAGCAACAGAGCCGTACCGAAGGGCAAGTCAGCTACCTTTTGACCGCCACGCTCAAGCCGACCGTGCCGACCGGCTTCTTCAAAGACGAGATCACCCTCCACACGAACGACCCGTCAAGCCCGACCATCCCCGTGTCGGTCACCGCGGTCGTGCAGTCCGCGGTAACGGTTGCCCCCAGCATTCTCATGCTGGGCCACGTGAAACCGGGGGCGGAAATCAAGAAAACGGTCGTGGTGCGATCTTCCCAAAACTTTAAGCTGACCGCGCTCAAGGCGGACAAGCCCGACCTGACGGCCGCCTCCGACAACGAAACGGCTCAGCCCACTCACAAAGTGACGCTGACCTTCAAGGCGCCCTCCCAGCCGGGTCCGTTCAACGCCGTGATGGAAATCGGCACCGACTTGAAGGACGAGCCCCCGACGAAACTCACCGCGTTCGCAACGGTTACGCCCTGAGCCCTTTGTGGGGCCGGCAATGGCCGGCCCTACAGATTGCCGGAAAGTGCTCCCGGACCGTGGCGGATTGGTACCAGGCCAAAAAAAAGAGCCTCTCCTGGCCGGAGAGGCTCAAGTTGGCAGTTCGGGGGTTCAACGTAAACGCCTGCGCAGCAGGCACTTTCGTCGGACGTCAACGATTCGGGCAGTTGCCCGTCGGGCACGTAGCGGCGGCCGGGTAGTAGTAGGCCGCGGTGTAGTAGTAGCCCGTTCGGGGAGCGGCCGCGGCCTGCGGAGCCGGAGCGGCTTGGGGCGCTGGGGCCGCGCTGGGCCGAGGTGCGGCGCAGGGCGCACAAGGCTGTTGGTAGGTGTAGTATCGCGGAACGGGTGCGATGTACGCCGGCCGCCCACAGTGCCCGGTGTTGCAGTGGCGGCCGCCACCAAACAAGCCCGATGTCGCAGTGAGCGCGGTCAAAAGCACGATCGAATGCATCGGCGGAACCTCTCTTCCCAATGGTGCGAGTTCGAGTGGTGAATGCGGAGTGGCTCCGCATCGGGTGCCCTTCACCCGGTTGGGCTTGGGCCATAGGCGTGTTGGCAGACCACCAGCTTCCTGACCGAAGCGGATGGCTGGACCCCGTCCATCCCAGACGCAGGTTGCCGCTCGGCGACACAAACCGACCGCACGGGTCCGGCCGCTGCCACCAAGTCGGGGCCGATTCTAGGGGGCGACCAGCGAGGCGCCAACCTCCAAAGAGGCATTCTGTGGCGAATTTTTGGAATCCATTAACTCTGATTATTGCCTAAAATGCGTAGTTTAAAGCCGATGGTAATATCCGCACGTCAAGGTCGTTGAAGCTATGCGATTGGCTCGAAGAAGCAGCTCGGGCGAGACAAGAGGTTTGCAGACTCTGTGCCCGCTAGCATCGAGTGAGCTGGCAAGAAAGAGTATGGCTGGAGTGGCGGACGTCCGGCGATTCGGTTGACACCTGAAGGGTCCTGCCTTAAGCTGTGCGGGCCTCCCGGTGGGCTGAGGGTCATGCGGAGGTGCCAAGGGGCGGCATGAGCGGGTCGGAACCCGCCGGTGGTTCTGAAGGAAGGCATGTTTCCCCCCCCCCACTCCAAGAGCGAACGCCGCGCCAGCGCGCCAGGACTCGCAATGGCCATCACTTCCACCCGCCGAACGGAGGTCAGCCAGGCGGTTGAGCCAGCCCTGGCGCTGGCCGTGGCGGACGTGAATTGGTACACGACCGAGAACCTTTTCCGCGAAGTGCAGCGGCCCGGCGTCTCGACGTTACTACTCCGATGTTTCGACTATTATAATGCCTGGATGCGAGGCATACCACCTTGGGCCTGGGGCCGCGCCCTGTCTCAATGCGGGCCGCGGCTCTGGCAGCGGGAGCTGGTGCTGCCCAGCGGCTGGATGAAGTCGTTCCCCGCGCTCGGGATGCGGCCGATCGGCCGGTCGATCCGTTCGTGGTGGAGAGAGCACGCGCCCGCGGGGAGGCTCGCGCTCGTCATGACTTATCCTCACTACTTATATCTTCGCGACATTGTCAAACCCGATTATCAGATTTATTTCAACATAGACGATTACACTCAGTATTGGCCCCGCTGGGCGCAGCGGGTGAGCGTGCTCGAGCAGCAAGCGGTGCGTGAAGCGGACGTGACGGTGTGCGTTTCCCGGCTCCGGGCCGAGGAGTTGCGGGCCGCCGTCCCCGCGGCGGCGGAGAGGATCCGGCACCTGCCGCACGGCTCGCCGACCAACATGCTGTCCGAGCACCCCTGGGACCACCCCGCCACTCCGCCCGCCGACCTCGCGGCCATGCCCCGGCCGCTGCTCGGGTACGTGGGGAACCTCGAGGACCGTGTCGACTGGCGGCTCCTCGATCGACTGAGTGCCGCGTTCCCACACGGCTCGGTCGTTGTCGTTGGGAAGGCGTTGCCCAAGCAACGCGGCGCCTGGTACGCCGACTGCGAACGTTTCCTGGCGCGTCCCAACGTTCACGCCCTGGGTTGGCGCCCCCAGGACGTGATCCACGAGTACAACCGGTCGTTCGACGTCTGCCTGATCCCTTACCGGACCGACCACCCGTTTAACCGAGCGTGCAGTCCCACCAAGATCATGGATTACATGAGCACGGGGCGCCCGATCGTCTCCACGGCCTTGCCCGAGTGCCGGCTCTACGACCAGTTGTTCCATGTCGCGGCCGACGAGGCCGAGTTCATCGACGCCGTGCGCGAGATCCTCGCTCTCGGCTCGGACGACGGCCGGGCGCCTCAACGCTTCGACTGGGCGAGCAGCAACACCTGCCAGCGAGTTGCGGAACGATTGTTGGACTGGCTACCGGTTTGAGAGCCGGATCATGCGTCCGGTCAAGCGGACTCGTCCCCACGGCACGGACGATCGTGATTCCGGTCTGGAGCCGGGTGCGAATGCTGGCTCCATTTTTGAGTGACCCGTCGCGTCGCTCTGAACTGGCTGGTAAGCTTTTCCGTCAGCCGTTTGGGATTTGCGAAATCTTGCGTCAATCCGCTTTCCCTCCTCCAGCCAACCATCACACGAAACGACGCGCGCCGGTTGCCAGCGCGTGCTGCGTTGAGCGAGAGAACTGTCGATGAATGCCACGAACCGCATCAAGCTGTCGGTGATGTTCTTCCTCGAATACGTCATCTGGGGTGCGTGGCTGCCGCTCCTGGCTCTGTACCTTGGCGACGACTACCTGAAGTTCACCGGCGGTCAGCAAGCCTGGATCTTCAACGCGTTCGCGATCGCCTCGCTGACGGGCATGTTCTTCGGCGGGCAACTCGCCGACCGTTACTTCTCGCAGGAGAAGTTTCTCGCATTCAGCCACTTCGTCGGCGGGCTGTCGATCCTGGGCCTTTACTACGTCAAGTCGTTCTGGCCGTTCTTCGGACTCATGCTGCTACATTGCTTCTTTTACGTCCCCACCCTCTCGATCACCAATGCCATCGCGTTCGCAAACCTCAAGGACGCACAGAAGGACTTCGGGTTCGTTCGGCTCTGGGGAACGATCGGCTGGATCGCCGCAAGCTGGCCCATGCTGTTCCTCCCGAAGGGCTCGGTGGGAATGATCTTCGTCTTCTCCGGCGCGGCGTCGCTCCTCCTGGCCGCGTACTGCTTGACGCTGCCGCACACCCCGCCCGCGAAGAACGAGGGCTCGTCCTTCGCGCCTTTGGAAGCGATCCGGCTGCTCGCGATCCCGAGCATCGCCGTCTTGTTCGTCGTGACCTTCTTCGACTCGCTGACCCACTACGGCTACTTCTTCTGGACGAGCCCGTACCTTAAGACGTTGGGGCTTCCGGAGAAGTGGATCGCCGCCGCGATGAGCATCGGGCAGGTGATGGAAATCCCGGCGATGGCCGTCCTGGGCTGGTTCCTGAAGCACCTGGGCTGGCGCAAGACGATGACGATCGGCATCGCCGGCCAGGCCGTCCGGTTCGGGATGTACTCCCTGGGCACGCCGGACCTTCTCTGGCTGGTAATCGGCGTCAACGTCGTGCACGGCTTTGCCTACGCGTGCTTCTTCGCAACCGTTTATATCTTCGTCGACGAGAACTTCCCGAAAGACGTCCGCTCGAGTGCGCAGAGTCTCTTCAACCTGATGATCCTCGGAATCGCGCCGTTCGCGTCCAACTCGCTGTGGGGCTGGCTCAAGGATTCGGGGGTCTTCAAAATCGCGACGCCTGGTGGGACCGAGGGGTTCGCCTACCACCAGCTCTTCCTCGTACCGATGGGCATCGCGATTTTCGCGGCCGTACTGCTCGCGCTGTTCTTCCATCCGCCGAAGAAGTCCGAACCGGTCGGTGTCGCTGAGCTGCCGGGCGAGCCGCTGCCCAGCGAGCCTTCTCCCATGGCCGCCGGCGGGTGAGCCGAGCCGACGATGGTGGGTGGTTGGGCGTGCTGGCCGGCTGAGCTACCCGACAAGACGCCCACAGCCAGGCCTCACGGCCCTTTGGGCAAGAGATCCCTCGATCTGAGGTACTCTCGCGCCACGACCGCGGGATCTCGGTGCGCTTCGTCCACCTGCCGGTTGAGTCCGCGCATGGTTCGGACGTCGATCTTGCCGGCCAAGGCGTTGAGCGCATCGCGGAGCGCGGGGTGGCGCCGGAGTGCCGCTGCGGAAACGAGCGGGACGGCCTGGTAGGGGGGGAAGTAGTGGCGGTCGTCCTCGAGCTGGACGAGGTCGAACGTGCCGATCCGGCCGTCCGTCGAGTCCCCCGCGCCGAGGTCGATCGACCCCTG
The DNA here is from genome assembly GCA_031291845.1 of Isosphaeraceae bacterium. Classification (GTDB taxonomy): domain Bacteria; phylum Planctomycetota; class Planctomycetia; order Isosphaerales; family Isosphaeraceae; genus DAIDJG01. The sequence continues at coordinate 39,570 of JARLIH010000045.1, forward strand.
CGCGATCGCCTGATAGAGCAGGTTGCGATTCATCTCGCGGGGAGCGTGCTCGAACCGGAGGCCATACGCGCGCGACAGGCCGGGAAAGCCGTCCGGCCGGTTCATGAATTCGGGACCAAAGCCGGAACGGAGCGTGGCGACGTGCTTGCTCAGGTCGGAGATCGTCCGGATGCCGAGCCGTTCCGCCTGCTCTCGGCGCATGAGTAATGCAAACGTGTTCTCAAATCCGAACGGGTCCAGACATTCCACGCCGTCCCGTGCGAGCCCCCTGCGAACGTGCTCCAAAACCAGCGCCGGGTCGTATTCCGGCGGTTCCTTGAGAATCGTGGTCAGCCCGGTGCCCGTGTACTCGACGTAGGCGTCCAGGCCTCCGCCTTTGAGGGCGTTGTAACAGACGAGCGTCCCGCCGAGGTTGAACTTGCCGCGGTCCACCGTCAGCGGGGTGTTCGCCTCCACCAGGTCGGCCAGCATGTGCCCGAGGATGATCATCTCGCTCCCGTCCTTCGATCCAACCACGATCGCGGCCTTTCCGTGCCGCGCGGGGAGGTCGTTCCACCAGCCCCACGCCGCGAACCCGACGAGGACGGCGACGGCACTCAGCGCAGCGGCCGCGCGCAGGCGGGAGTGCTTTGGTCGCGCTGGGTCGAGCGCGCGCTCGCCCTCTCCGAGCGCTGCGTCGCAGGCGAGCGCGAGGAGCGCTGCGGGGATGGAGCCGAGCAGGACCTGCCGCACGTCGGAGAGTTCAACCCCGCGAAAGATGTAACTGCCGAGCCCCTTCGCGCCGATGGCGGCGGCGATCGTCGCCATGCCGACCGCGGCGACGGTGGCCACGCGGATACCGCCGATTAGGATCGGCACGGAGAGCGGAAGTTCCACGAGGACCAGGCGCTGCCAGGCCGTCATGCCCATCCCGAGCGCGGCCTCCGCGACGCCGCGGTCGACGCTGCGCAGGCCGAGGATGGTGTTCTTGATGATCGGCAGCAGCGCATAGATCACCAGCGCAGCACGGGCCGGCGGCTTGCCGATCTGACCGTGAAAGACAAACAGGAGGAATCCCAGAAGGGCGAGGCTGGGAACGGTCTGGAGCATGTTCGCCACGCCCAGGACCAACCGCTCGGCGTGGCGCGAGCCGGTTGCGAGGATGCCGAGTGGCACGCCGATCGCGATTCCCAGCACCAGCGCTTCGACCACGAGATCGAGGTGGGCCGCCGTCGCGGCGGCGAGCGCCCAGGCCTCGGCGGCAGTGAGCCACGGAACGGACCTCATGACGAACGACCCATCGCGGAGGCGCTCACGGACGACGTCTCCTGCAGGAACGCGCGGACAAAGTCGTTCGCGGGGTGCTCTTGCAACTCCTCGCTCGTTCCCCACTGAACGACCCGCCCCTGGTCGAGCAGGGCGAGCCGATCGGCCATGCGGAAGGCTTCACGGACGTCGTGGGTGACGAGGACCACGGTGGTCCCTAACCTCCGTTGGAGCGCTCGGAACTCGTCCTGGAGCTCCCGGCGCGTGATCGGGTCGAGTGCTCCGAAGGGTTCGTCCATGAGCA
>JARLIH010000422.1 GCA_031291845.1 Isosphaeraceae bacterium
AACACAAGGGCGGGTTTGAAACCCGCCCCTACAATTGCGCGGGGCGTCTCCGGCACGATGCGCAAAGCACGCACCGTGTGGTCGACGCGCCAGAACGGTGCGCCACGCCCGTCAGACTCCGGGAATGCCACTCAGCTCGGCCAACCGACTTTGCAATCATTCTGCTCGACGGATCACGACCTTGTCGCGCCCGGCTCGAAATTGCTAGAATCGTGAAATTTTGCAGGCCGCGCCGCCTTATCCGGGCGAGCGCGGCCTGCCGCGCGCAGAGCCCCCGCCGACCAGGCCATTCCGACCGCAGACGAGAGACCCGCCGTGCCCAAGCGTACTGACATCCAAAAGATCCTGATCATCGGCGCCGGGCCCATCGTCATCGGGCAGGCTTGCGAGTTCGACTACTCCGGCACCCAGGCGTGCAAGGCCCTCCGCGAGGAGGGGTTCGAGGTCGTGCTCGTGAATTCGAACCCCGCCACGATCATGACTGACCCCGGCATGGCCGACCGCACCTACATCGAGCCGATCACGCCCGAGTTCGTCGAGCGGATCATCGCGGTCGAGAAGCCCGACGCCGTCTTGCCCACGCTCGGTGGCCAGACCGGGCTCAACGTCGGCCTCGCCCTGTACGAGAACGGCGCGCTCGACCGGCACGGCTGCCAGCTCATCGGCGCCAGCGCTGAGGCGATTCGCAAGGCCGAGGATCGCGACCTGTTCAAGCAGTGCATGGGCGAGATCGGTCTCGAGAGCGCCCGGAGCGGCTTGGCCCACAACCTGGAAGAAGCCCGGCGCGTTCGCGACGAAATCGGGCTGCCGTGCGTGCTCCGCCCCAGCTTCACCCTCGGCGGCTCCGGCGGCGGGATCGCGTACAACCGCGAGGAATTCGACCGGATGGTCGCCTACGGGCTCGAGCTCAGCCCGTCGCACTCGATCCTGATCGAGGAGAGCGTCATCGGCTGGAAAGAGTTCGAGATGGAGGTCATGCGCGACGGGGCCGACAACGCCGTCATCGTCTGCTCCATCGAGAACTTCGACCCCATGGGGGTCCACACTGGCGACAGCATCACCGTCGCGCCGGCGCAGACGTTGACGGACAAGGAAAACCAGCGGATGCGCGACGCCTCGCTCGCCATCCTGCGCAAGATCGGCGTCGAGACGGGCGGGTCGAACGTGCAGTTCGCGATCGACCCGAAGACCGGGCGGATGATCGTCATCGAGATGAACCCGCGCGTCAGCCGCAGCAGCGCCCTGGCGAGCAAGGCCACCGGCTTTCCGATCGCCAAGATCGCGGCCAAGCTGGCCGTCGGCTACCGGCTCGATGAGATCCGCAACGACATCACCCGCGAGACGCCGGCTTGCTTCGAGCCGACGATTGATTATGTGGTCACGAAAATCCCGCGCTGGGCGTTTGAGAAGTTTCCCGAGGCCGATCCGGTCCTCACGACGCAGATGAAGTCGGTCGGCGAGGTGATGGCGATCGGCCGCACCTTTCGCGAGTCGTTCCAGAAGGCCCTGCGCGGCCTGGAAGTGGGCCGGTTCGGGCTGGGGTGCGACAAGAAGGACCTCTGGGGGACCGAGCTGCAGCCGTCGATCGACATCATCAAGACGAAGCTCGCCACGCCCAACTCCGAGCGCGTCTGGTACATCCGCTACGCGCTGTTGGCGGGCCTGTCGCTCGAGCAGATCCAGGGGCTCACCGGGATCGACCCATGGTTCCTCCAGAACCTGCGCGAGCTGGTGGAGGTCGAGGGGCGCCTGCGGACGGTCACGAGCCTGGAGGATGCAAGCGACGACCTGATCCGTCAAGCCAAGCGCGACGGGTTCTCCGACCGGCAGCTCGCGCACTTGTGGAACGCGTCCGAGGCCGAGGTCCGTCGCGACCGCGAGCAGCGGGGGATCAAGGCCGTCTTCAAGCTGGTCGACACCTGCGCGGCGGAGTTCGAAGCGGTCACACCCTATTACTACTCGACTTACGAGAACGAAGACGAAGCGCGCGTCGGCGACCGGCCGCGCGTGGTGATTCTCGGCGGCGGGCCGAACCGGATCGGGCAGGGGATCGAGTTCGATTACTGCTGCTGTCAGGCCGCGTTCGCGCTGAAGGCCGACGGGTACGAAGTGGTGATGGTCAACTCGAATCCGGAGACCGTCAGCACGGACTACGATACCTCCGACCGCCTCTTCTTCGAGCCGTTGACGGTCGAGGACGTGCTTAACATCTGCGACCGCGTGCAGCCGTTCGGCGTGATCGTCCAGTTCGGCGGGCAGACGCCGCTGAACCTGGCGCGGGCGCTCGAGGCCGCGGGGGTGCCGATCATCGGCACGAGCCCCGACTCGATCGACCTGGCCGAGGACCGCAAGCGTTTCCGCCTGGTGATCGAGCGGCTCGGCCTGCGCCAGACCCCGAGCGACACGGCGACGAACTTCGACCAGGCGCGGCGGATCGCCCAGCAGATCGGGTATCCCGTCGTCGTGCGGCCGAGCTTCGTCCTGGGGGGCCGGGCGATGGAGATCGTCTACGACGACGCGAGCCTCGCCCGCTACATGACCGAGGCCGTCGACGCCAGCCCCGAGCACCCGGTCCTGATCGACAAGTTCCTCGAGGAGGCCAGCGAGGTCGACGTCGACGCCGTTTCCGACGGCACGCGCACGATCGTCGGCGGCGTGATGGAGCATATCGAGGAGGCCGGCATCCACTCGGGCGACTCGGCCTGCGCGATCCCGCCGTTCGGACTGTCGGACGCAATCGTCGCCGAGCTGAAGCGCCAGACGTATGTGCTGGCCGACGCCCTGGGCGTACGCGGACTGATGAACATCCAGTTCGCTGTCAAAGATGGCGATGTGTACGTCCTGGAGGTCAACCCCCGCGCCTCGCGCACGGTGCCGTTCGTCTCGAAGGCGACGGGCCTGAACATGGCCCAGGCCGCCGCGCGGGTGATGGTGGGGCGAACGCTCGACGAGCAGGGGATCACCGAGGAGCCCGTGCCGACCTACGTTTCGGTGAAGGAGTCGGTCTTCCCGTTCGCGAAGTTCCCCGGCGTCGACATCGTGCTCGGCCCCGAGATGCGGTCGACCGGCGAGGTGATGGGGATCGACACCGACTTCGCCGGCGCCTTCGCCAAGAGCCAGCTCGCCGCGAGCAGCCGCCTGCCGCGCTCCGGCATCGTCTTCGTGAGCGTCGCCGAGCGCGACCGCGCGGCGGTCGTGCCGATCGCCGCGAAGCTGGCATCGATGGGCTACAACCTGATGAGCACGAGCGGGACCGCCAAGGCCCTGGGTGCACACGGGATCCACGTCGCGCCGGTCCGCAAGATCCACGAAGGGCGGCCCAACTTGCTCGACCACCTGGCCAACGGCGCGATCGCGATGATCGTGAACACCCCCAGCGGCAAAGGGGCCCGCACCGACGAGGGGCGCATCCGCGCGTCGGCCGTCAGCCACGGCGTCCCGTGCATCACCACGATCAACGGGGCCAAGGCGGCCGTCGCCGCGCTCGAGCGGCTGCGGGCGGGGAGTTTGAATGTCTACGCACTGCAGGACCTGCTCAAAGGGCGCTGAATTCGCCGTCCGAGTGCATCGGAAGGGGGCGGGTTTCCAACCCGCTCGACCGCGCCCGTCGAAGGCTCCGGACGTGCCACTCAGGCGAGACCGCGTTGGTGCGGGTTGCGTCGGCAGGGTCGTTCGTCGTCAGGAACAGCACCGTCTCCTGTCGAAAAGGAGGCTGCTGGGGGCCGGCCGCATCGTGCCGACGCCACGGTTTAGCGATGTCGTGCCGGATCGTTGGTCGCGGCTGACAAGTGCGCGACGTACGCCTATAATTGGCCGCAGGAGTTCGATCGTCCAGGGCGGACACCGGGGCGCACGGAGGTTGGCCATGTGTGGGATCGTCGGGTACACCGGGGCGCACGACGCGAGCCCGATCCTCGTGGCGGGGCTGCGCCGGCTCGAATACCGGGGGTACGATAGCGCGGGGCTCGCGACCCTCGATGGGGATCGCCTGGTCGTGCGCAAGCGGGCAGGGCGGGTCCGCACGCTCGAGGAGGCTCTGGAACAGGAGCCTGCGGCGGGCTCTTGCGGGATCAGCCACACCCGGTGGGCCACGCACGGGCCCGCGAGCGACCGCAATGCGCACCCGCACGTGGGCGGACGGAACGGCGAGGTTGCCGTCGTGCATAACGGTGTCATCGAGAACCACGTGGTCCTGCGCCGGGAGCTGGAGGCGGACGGGTATCACTTCGCCAGCCAGACCGACACCGAGGTCATCGCGCACCTGATCGCCCGCGAGCTCGCGCGTGACGGCGACGACCTCTTCGCGGCGGTCCAGCGCGCCTTGCCTCGGCTGGAAGGGACGTATGGCCTGGCCGTCGTCAGCCCGAAGTGCCCCGGCGAGGTCATCGGCGCGAAGCTCGGCAGCCCGCTCGTGGTCGGCCTGGGGGAGGGGGAGCACCTGCTGGCCAGCGACCCCCTCGCGATCGCGCCCCACACCGCGCGCGTGGCATACCTGCAAGACGGCGAGGTTGTCCGCCTCACGCCGACCGACTTCGAGATCCAGCACCGCGAGCGTGGACCAATCACGCCGCGGATCGACCGGATCGACTGGAAGCCCGACGCGGTCGAGCTGGGCGGGCACGCCCACTACATGCTCAAGGAGATCCGCGAGCAGCCCGACACCGTCCGCGATGCCTGCCGCGGCCGCCTGCGACGCGCTGAGGCCACCGCGCAGTTCGGCGGCTTGAACCTGACAGCGCGCCAGTTGCGCCGGGTGCGCCGGGTCGTCTTCGCGGCTTGCGGCACGAGCTGGCATGCAGCGCTCGTGGGCGAGTACCTGATCGAGCGCCTGGCCCACCTGCCGGTCGAGGTCGAGTACGCGAGCGAGTTCCGGTACCGGAACGCCCCGCTCGACGACCGCACGCTCGTGTTCGTGCTGAGCCAGTCGGGCGAGACGGCCGACACCCTGGGCGCACTCCGCGAGGCGAAGCGGTGCGGGCACCCGACGCTCGCGATCGTCAACACCGTCGGCAGCACGATCGCCCGCGAGGCCGACGGCGGCATCTACCTCCACGCGGGGCCCGAGGTCGGCGTCGCGAGCACGAAGGCGTTCTCCGCGCAGGTCACGGTGCTCACGCTCCTGGCCCTGTACCTGGGACGTCTCCGCCACCTCTCGTTCTCCGACGGGTTGGCCGTGGTCGATGCGATCGAGGCCGTCCCCGACGCCCTGAGCCGCGTATTCGAGACGGAGCCGCTGATCGAGCGCGCCGCCGAGCGCATGGCCAACGCCCGCAGCGCGCTCTACCTCGGGCGCGACATCCACTTCCCGGTCGCACTCGAAGGGGCGCTCAAGCTCAAGGAGATCAGCTACATCCACGCCGAGGGCTACCCGACAGCCGAGATGAAGCACGGCCCGATCGCCCTGGTCGATCGCGAGACTCCCTGCGTCTTCATCGCGCCGACCGGTACGTTGCACGCGAAGACGCTCGGCAACGTCGAGGAAGTGCGCGCCCGCCACGGCGCGGTCGTCGCCGTCGGCACCGAGGGGGACGACTCCTTGCAGAGTCTTTCGGACGTCTTCCTCCCCATCCCCGACGTGCCCGAGGTCGTGCAACCGCTGCTCGCGGTGGTTCCGTTGCAGCTCCTGGCGTATCACGTCGCCCGCCTGCGGGGATGTGATATCGACAAGCCGCGCAACCTGGCCAAGAGCGTGACGGTGGAGTGATCCCTTTGGTAGCGCGACTGCAACTGCAATGGGAGGCCGGGGCCGGAACCAATGCACCCCCCCCGGCCCCCCCTTCGTAAGGGGGGGAGTAATTACTAGACTCCCCCCCTTACGAA
>JARLIH010000046.1 GCA_031291845.1 Isosphaeraceae bacterium
CCCCGGGGGGGGGGGGCCCCCCCCCAATGAAAAACGGGGGGGGGCCCCACCCGGGGCCTTCACCCTGGCAATCGTCCTTCTATCGCGCCGCACCGGGCATTTTGCGTCGTCCGGCAGCGCGGTTTTGCGACTTGAGCATTTTTTCGGCTTGTCAGGATATTCCGAACGCGATAGAACCACCGCCGATCGGGATCGATGCGGAAGGAGCCGCCCCGTAAGCTGTTCCGTTTTTTACAATCGGCACGGCGGCCGGTCGAAACCGGGGGTGGAAGCCCTGGTTTTCGGCGTTTTTCCAACCCTCGTCCCACCGTACGTGTTTCCCAAGGCAGGATGCTCGACACGTCGGCCGATTCGGGGATGATTCGACGATGATCGTCCGACCGACGGCCGGAGGCGTGGAGGTTCTCGCCCCGGCGAAACTGAACCTGTTCCTGGAAGTCCTGGGCAAACGGCCGGACGGCTATCACGAGCTGGAGTCGCTGATGGTCGCCGTGGACCTTTACGACACACTGAGCTTCGCCGACGACGCGTCGGGGCGGGTCACGCTGCGGTGTGACGACCCGAGCCTGCCGACCGACGGGCGAAACCTGGTCGTGAAGGCGGCCGAGCGCCTGCGTGCGGAGTCGGGTTGCCCGCGAGGCGCAGCGATCGAGCTGCGGAAGTCGATCCCCGCGCAGGCGGGGTTGGCGGGCGGCTCGTCCGACGCGGCGGCGGCGCTCGTGGCCCTGGACCGGCTCTGGGAGCTCAATACACCACCCGGGCGGCTTTCGGAGCTGGCCGGCGAGATCGGCAGCGATGTCCCATTTTTCTTGCACGGCCCCGCGGCGGTCTGTCGGGGCCGGGGCGAACGCGTTGAAGAGCTCGCCCCACCCCGGGCGCTGCACTTCGTGCTCGTTTGTCCGGAGGTCGGCCTGAGCACGGCCGACGTGTATCGTCACGTGACACCGCCCGCCCGGCCCAGGCCGATCGGTCCGGTTGTCCAGGCGCTGGCCGGCGGAGGAACGGCCGCGCTGGGGAGCTGTCTGTTCAACCGGCTTCAGTCGCCCGCCGAGGAGTTGGCGCCCGTGCTCCGGCACGTGCGCGACGGCTTGGCGGAGCTGGTCGGCCCGTCGCTCGACGGGTCGCTGATGAGTGGAAGCGGCTCGGCCTACTTTGGCCTTGCCCGCGATCGGGGCGCGGCAGAGGACGCCGCGCGACGCCTTGAGACGCTCGGACTAGGAAGGGTCCGGGTCGTGACCAGCGGCCCCTGAGCATTGAAGACTACGCCACGCGTAAAGGAGTACCGGCTGTGGAGATCACCGAAGTCCGCATCAAGCTCATGGAAGACAACTCGGGCAGCAACGAGCGGTTGCAGGCCTTTTGCAGCATCACCTTCGATGACATGTTCGTCATCCGCGACCTGAAGATCATCGAAGGGGCAAAGGGCTTCTTCGTCGCGATGCCCTCGCGCAAACTGACCGACCGCTGCCACCATTGCGGCACGAAAAACCACCTCCGCTCGCGGTTCTGCAACCAGTGCGGCAGCCGCCTGGACGAGAACCGCGCGATCCGCGACGCCGACGGCCGCGCCAAGCTGCACGCCGACATCGCGCACCCGATCAACTCGATGTGTCGTGAGAAGATCCAGTCGGCCGTGCTCGCCTCCTATGCCGACGAGCTCGAGCGCGCCAAGCTGCCGGGCTACGTGTCGCGGTACGACGACCTGGACGGGGGCGAGTACGACGTCCCGGCCGAGACCGCGTCCGGCACGGTGGCGGTCGGCGGGGGGGACGGTCCGCCGCTCCGGCGGGGCCCGCTCCGCAGCCACACCCAGCACACCCGCGCTGGCGGCCACGGGCACGGCGTGCTCCGCGGCCCTCACGTCCCGCCCCGCAAGGACGGCTCGACCGAGGGCGTCGGCTCCGACCGCGAGTCCGCCGCCGGCTTCGGCAACGGGTTGTAAGCACGACGGCATATTCCGATGGCCCGGACCGTTTTCCTCCACGCGGTCCGGGCCGGAGGTTCTCGGCTCATCCTACACCGGGCGTTTCCCGCGCGATCGCGCGGGGGACGCCCGGTGTGGTTTGAGCCTGGAGCGGTTTGGTATGAGTTGCGCACAGTCTTCGGCATGGGTGGTCGGCAGGACGCAACGTTGAGCCCGGCGCCCTCCCAGGACTCAAAGCACGGACCGTCTCGCCCTGTCGCAGGTCGTTGTTTGTGTTAGCCTGGTGTTGAGATCGCGCCACGGAGGGCTTTCCGTGCCATGGGATGCTGTGCGATGGGTGCCCCGCCACGAGCGACTCGCGCCTCGACCACAACGCACGAGACGCTCCCGTTGCGTACACGGGTTCGGCGCGGACTCATCCGGCTCCTGCGGCTTGGCCTCGTCCTCTACGTATTGGTGGCCGCTGTGCTGTTCTCGCTTCAGACGAGGATCATCTTTCCGGGCTCCGCGACCCAGGGCGACCCGTCGGCCGTCGTTCGGCCGCGCCCCGGCGAGGAACTCGTTCGACTGAAGACCGCGCAGGGCGACTCCATCGTCGCGCTGTTCGGCCCGGCGCTCCGCGCTGACGGCGTGATCGACCCCCAGGCCGCGCACCAGCCGACCGTGCTCTATTTCTACGGCAACGGGATGTGCCTGCGCGATACGGACGACGAGTTCCAGCGGTTGCGTCGCCTGGGCTTCAACGTGCTCATCCCCGAGTACGCCGGTTACGGCATGAGCGGCGGCAGCGCGGGCGAGTCGGGCTGTATCGCGACGGCGGACGCGGCCTACGACCACCTCCTCACGCGCAAGGATGTCGATCCCGCCCGGATCGTCGCCGCGGGCTGGTCGCTCGGCGGGGCCGTCGCGATCGACCTCGCCGCGCGTCGGCCGGTGGCCGGCCTGGTGTCGTTCTGCACGTTCACCAGCTTGCCCGACATGGCGCGGCGGGACTTCCCGTTCCTGCCCGCCCGCCTCTTGCTGCGGCACCGGTTTGACAACGCCTCGAAGATCGCGCGCGTGACGTGCCCCATCCTGCTGGGCCACGGCCGGCGCGATGAGCTCATCCCGTTCGCGATGTCCGACCGCCTCGCCGCCCTGGCCAGGTCGCCGGTCACCCGCCTGACGATCGACGACGCGGGGCACAACGACTTCTACGACGCCGGCGGCCAGCGCGTCTTCGAGGCGGTCCGCCGGTTCGTCGAGGGTCTCCCGGCTTCGAAGGGATCGCCATGATCGCGGCCGCCCGGACTGGGTGGGTGTGTCGTAATTGGGGAGTGACTTGGGCGGTTTCCTCGACTTTGCGACGCTTCCGTATTGGTGTATCCGGCGCCGGGTGGGCACGTTATCTTGGGTGCTGCACGTCATGAACGCGTTGGGGGGCCGTTCTCGTCACGCCACCCCGATCGTCACCGTAGGAGGCGCCCATGCTTCAACAATGGCGAGGTGCGGCAATCCTGTCGGCGCTCATGGCCGGCCTCTGCATCACGGCAAGGCCAGCGCTCGGTCTCGACGAGGATGAGATCCCGCTCGCGACAGTCCCCAGCGCCGTCCGGTTGGCGGCAGCGAAGGCCGTGCCCGACGCGAAGTGGGCCAAGGCCTTCAAATCGACCGAGGATGATGAGACGATCTATGAGCTTACCGGCTCCGACTCGAAAGGGCGCGAGATCGAGGTCGAGCTCACGCCCGCGGGGAAGGTCCTGGAAATCGAGACGGGTCTCCCCATCGCCGACGTCCCCCAACTGGTGCGCGACGTCCTGGGCGCCAGGGCCAAGGGTATCAAGATCGACCGCGCCCGCGCGGTGACGCAGGACGGCAAGGTAGTCGCCTACTCGTTCGACGGCCGGAACGCGAAGGACCAGTCCGTCGAGGTGCGGGTGTCGACCGACGGGAAGGCGGTTGAGATCGAGGTCGATGACGATTGATGAGAGGCGCCGCGGTCTGGGAGCGGGAGGCTTTCTCGGTTCTCAGTCGACTCTGCAACGGTCCTGTCGTTTCGTGACTCCCCGTTGCTCCCTGCGCGCTGATTTGATACTGTCCGTCGTGAATGGAACCGAACCGGCTCGGCCGTATCGAGCCGGCGATTGCGGCAACGGGCAGGGAGGCCTGGTCGATGGACGCTCCCGGACGTGCGGACTGGTTCGTCGGCGATTTGGGGGATCCCTGGGTCGCTGCGATTGGGTCGTCGCTGCCCGAGAGCGTTGAGCGCGTGCATTGCGCGGGGCCGTTGCGCGAGGAGCTGCTGGCCGGCCACCGGGTTCCGGGACGGTTGGCGGTGCATCGCGGTTTGCTGACGCCGCGCGACGCCGAGTGCCTGGCCCGGTACCGGGCCGGGGGCTCGCCGGCGCCCCGGGTGGTCCTCTGTGTCGGGCCCCATATCCGGCACGCGGAGCTGGAGCGCTGGGCGGTGCAAGGGCTGTTCGACGACGTCGTGCCGGAAGCCACCGCGCGCGACACGTTGGCGCGGCGGCTTGCGGCCGACGAGGGGGGCGTGCCTCGTCCGCTCGGCACGCGGCCGCGCGTGTGCGTCGTGAGCACGAACTTCGAGATGCGCGAGACGCTGGCCGAGGCGTGCGAGACGGCGGGTTTTCCGGCCCTTCCCGCGCGCGACTGGTCCGAGGCGCCGCCGCAGGGCCCGGCGCTTTGGGATGTGCCCGTCCTGGAGCCCGGTTGGCCCATGGAGCTGGCCCGGCGTTCGCGCGTGGGGCCGGTCGTGGCCTTGATCGGATTTCCGGACCGGGCGCTGGTCGCTGAAGCACGGGAGCGGGGCGCGTCGGCGTGCTTGGAGCTTCCCTGCGATCTGGCCGACCTGGTGGGCGTGCTCGACCGCCTCGCGTCGCCGCGCGCCGAAGCGCCGCACGCGTTCCCGCCCGTGCCGGCCTCGGTTGGCCGCCGGCGCCCCTCACGGGTGGCCGCCGGGGAAGGCGACGCCTAGAATTCCGAGTCCTTCCGGGGATGCCCACTGGTAGGTCTCCTAGTCCTTTTGGAGTGCGGCGGCTTACCGCTGCTTTCCGCACGAGGCGCGGTGCGAAAGCGGGAGCAAGCTCCACGCACTCCAAGGGGTCGGTTGACCGACCATGTGGGCGTTCCTGCATCCTCGCGTTCGGCGCCCATGGGTAGGGCCCACTCCTACGGATTTTGCGATGTCACGGTCCACGTCACGGGCGCAGTCCGCCCCCGCTCGCGAGCTGAAAGACCTGACCCGGCTGGTCCAGCGCGCGCCGGGGTTCCCGGAGGTGCTCGCGGCGCTCAAGAACAACCGCAGCGCGACGATCGACGGCGCCTGGGGATCGGCCGCTCCGCTTGCCGCCGCCGCGCTCGGGCTGCACGCGCCGAGCACCTTGGTGGTCGCGCTGGCGCACGTCGGTGACGTGGACGATTTTCGCGACGACATCGCCACGTTCGCCGGCGTCACGCCCGAAGTCTTCCCCGCGTGGGAGCGCTTGCCGCGCGAGGCGGCGTCGGCGGCGGGGGACGAAGTGCTTGGCCGCCGCTTGCGCGTGGTCAAGCGGCTGAGCGGCCCGGAGCCCCCGCGGTTCGTCGTGGCGCCGCTTCAGGCCCTCTTGCAACCGGTCCCGACCGTCGAGGCCCTGCGCCTTGCCTCGCGGACGGTGCGCGTCGGCGAAGAGTTCCCGATCGAACGGCTCACGGAGTGGATGGTCGAACGGGGAATGTCGCGCGTGGAGGTGGTTGAAGTCGCCGGGGAGTTCAGCCTTCGCGGCGGGATCCTCGACGTCTTTCCGCCCGACTCCACGGAGCCCGTCCGGATTGAGTTCTTCGGCGACGAGGTGGAGTCGATCCGCCCGTTCGACCCGGAAACCCAGCGCTCGAACGACCGCTGGGACTCGGTCACGATCACCAGCCTCCCCCCGTTCGATGGCTCTGACCCCTCCGCGCTCACGCATCCGGCCGATCTCTTCCCGACGGGAACGTGGGTCGCCCTCGTCGAGCCGAACGACCTCCGCGATGAGGGGCGGCAGTACTTCTCCCGTGTCGCGGATCCGCGTGGGCTGTATACGGTCGAGAGCACGTTCGCGCGGTTGACCAAGTTCCCCTCGATCACGCTCTCGACCCTGGCGGCGACTTCGCAGGAGACGACGTGCCACCTGCACGTCGAAAGCGTCGAGCGGTTCTCGGGCGAGCTCACGAAGGTGAAGGCCGAGCTCGACAGCGCGGCGGCGGGGGACCACGTGCTGATCGCCTGCCACAACCCGGCCGAGTCGGAGCGGCTCGCCGAGGTGTTCGCCGACACGGCCCTGAAGCAATCGGAGCGGCTTCACCTGACGCTCGGGCGTGTGCGTGCCGGCTTCCACATGATCGACGCGCAAACGCTCGTGATCAGCGACTACGAGCTGTTCGCCCGTAGCGATATCCGCCGCCCCACGACCCGCAGGCGCTACGAGAGCCGGGCGATCGACAGCTTCCTCGACCTGAACGAGGGGGACTTCGTCGTCCACGTCAACCACGGCATCGCCCGCTACCGCGGCCTGCAGATGGTCGACAAGTCGAGCGAGCACGCCGAGGAGACGCTGCTGCTCGAGTTCGCCGAAGGGACGAAGCTGTACGTCCCGATCGCCAAGATCGACCTCGTGCAGAAGTACGTCGGCGGCGGGCGCGGTGAGCCGGTGCTCTCGAAGATCGGTTCATCCGCATGGGAGAAGCGGAAAAAGAAGGTCGCGGACGCCGTCGTCGACCTCGCGGCCGAGCTGATCGACATCCAGGCCGCACGCGCGAGCCAGCCGGGGATCGCCTACCCGGCCGAGGACAGCCACTGGATGGCCGAGTTCGAAGCGGCGTTCCCCTACCAGGAGACCCCCGACCAGCTCTCCGCCATCGAGGCGGTGAAGCTCGACATGGCCAAGCCGAGGCCGATGGACCGGTTGATCTGCGGCGACGTCGGCTACGGCAAGACCGAGGTCGCGATGCGCGCGGCGTTCAAGGCCATTGACGCGGGCAAGCAGGTCGCCGTGCTCGTGCCCACCACGATCCTGGCCGAGCAGCACCACCGCAGCTTCAACCAGCGCATGGCCGAGTTCCCGTTCACGATCGAGGTCGTCAATCGGTTCCGCCCGAAGTCCGAGATCAAGGACGTTCTGAAACGCACAGCGGCGGGCGCGGTGGACGTGCTGATCGGCACCCACCGGATCATTCAGAAAGACGTCGCGTTCAAGGACCTCGGCCTGGTCATCATCGACGAGGAGCAGCGCTTCGGCGTCGAGGACAAGGAATGGCTGAAGTCGCTGCGCGCGACGGTCGACGTGCTGACGCTTTCCGCCACGCCTATCCCGCGTACCTTGCACATGAGCCTGCTGGGGATCCGCGACATCTCGAACCTCGAGACGCCGCCGCCTGACCGCAAGGCGATCGAAACGCGGATCCACCGCTGGGACGACGAGACGATCAAACGCGCGATCCACCGCGAGCTGAACCGTGGCGGGCAGATCTACTTCGTGCATAACCGGGTCTACGACATCCACACCATCGCCGACCGCGTCCAGGCCATCGTCCCCGAGGCCCGCATCACCGTCGCCCACGGCCAGATGACCGGCGAGGCGCTCGAACGCGCGATGCTGTCGTTCATCAGACGCGAGTTCGACATCCTTGTCGCCACCACCATCATCGAGTCGGGGCTCGACATCCCGAACGTCAACACGATCTTCATCAACGAGGCGGACAAGTACGGACTGGCGGACCTGCACCAGCTTCGGGGCCGCGTCGGACGGTACAAGCACCGGGCGTACGCGTACCTGCTGCTCGAGTCGGACCGCCCCGTCACGCCTAACGCCGTCAAACGGCTGAAAGCGATCGAGGAGTTCACCGAGCTCGGCGCGGGCTTCAAGATCGCGCTTCGGGACCTGGAAATCCGGGGTGCGGGGAACATCCTCGGCGCCGAGCAGTCGGGTCATATCGAGAGCGTCGGCTACGAGCTCTATTGCTCGCTGCTGGAGTCGGCCGTGCGCGCCCTGACCCGCCAGCCCGACCGTGCGGCGTTCGACTGCTCCATCGAGCTCTCGTGGCGCGCCTACCTGCCGAAGGACTACGTCCCGGGCCCGCGCGTCAAGGTCGAGCTCTACCGGCGCGTCGGCCGGCTGCGCAGCTTCGAGCGCCTGGCCGACTTCCGGCAGGAACTGCTCGACCGGTTCGGCCCGTTGCCCACGCCGGCCGAGAACCTTCTGGTCGAGGCCGAGCTACGCCTGCTGGCCGAGCGCTGGCAGCTCGAACGAATCCACGTCGAGGACGAGTACTCCGTCCTGACCTACCGCAACCCGAAACGGATCCAGGCCCTGGCCAAGCTCAATCCCGGGCGGGTGCGGATCGTCGACGACAAGACGGCCTATGTGCCGCTCGACCTCGACCAGAAACGGCCCCCGGGAGCGCTCGTGGCGGGCGTCCTCAAGCCGTTGCTGGCGACCAAGGCCTGAAACATGCCGAACCGAGGCGCTCGCTTGCACTGAAATGGTGCAAGCCTGCGCAGCAATGTTCCTGTGTTAGGACGACGCCTGGCCCCGCATCCGGTGAGATTATGGACATTGCCCACTGCGTCTCGAAGATCAACCAGATCGTGTCGGAGGACCGCCAAGACCGGCGCTCGCTCCTTCAGCTTGGGTACAACCTGGGACGCCTCAGCGAGTTAACGGGCCTGGGAAGGGAGCCGTTCTGGGATCGTTGGAAAGACGCCGTGGAGGTCTGGGATCATCCGCGCCTTTTGGGGCTGGCGCACGAGTTGCATGAAGTAGTGAGGCCGGGCGGGAGCTTGGAAAACGGTTAGACCAGCCGAGAACCGACGAGTCCGGCCGTCACCAAGGACGAGTGCGACCGCACATCCGTCGCATGGTCTTTTTAAGCTTTTTGACCCGCCGTTTCGTGTGTCTCACGCACCTTGCAAGGAAGGCTCGACAGCTTCGCGATGGAGAGCGCGATCAACGAGTACCTCGCAAGAAGCGGTAAGATTCGCGGACTTTTCACTTGTATTCCGTTCTTTGGACGTGGACGATGGTCACGTTCCAAGAGCATGTCTCGATCGCAAGGCGGATTTTGCCTCGTTTCTGCAACTTGCTTAATTCCGCCTTTTTGGAGTGACTACGGATGTTGCCCAACGCCACCGTGCTCGCGCCGACATTGGCCGAGCGGATCGAATCGCGGGTGCTCCAGGCGACGCACGGCCGGATTCGCAATCTGGAGGTGACAGAAATCCAAGGGCGGGTTGAGCTGCGAGGTTGCGTGCCGTCCCACTATGCCAAGCAGCTTGCGCTTCATGGTGCCTTGGAGCTGATCTCGGGGGACTGCTTCTCGGCGCAAATCACCGTGGACCGCATCGAACGGATTTGACCGGCAGGGTCGGCGTATCCCAGATCCCGTTCTCACCGCCGCCGCACTCCAATGTGTCGTTTGTCGGGTACGTGAAATGCACCATCGCCGTGCCACGGAGGGAGACGGTGCATTTCGTGTTGCGCCGCGCTCCGTTGCGACCTCGGAACGAACGATGGCGATCGGGATGGGGCGTCCCCGACGCCGTGGGCCTAGCGCAACGGCTCGTGGTCGGTTCCCCACGCGGCGTACCAGGCTTTGAGGCCTGACAGCTCCTTGCGAGCCCGGTCGTTCGGGGCGACGAACGAGACCGGACGCGGGGCGGCGAGGGCGGCGAGCTGGACGATGTCGAAGTCGCGCAGCAGGCCGAAACAGAAGAGCTCGGGTGACTTGCTGTACTCGGCCTTCGTCTCGACCAGTTCCTTGAGGCTGCCGCGCGCGTCGCGGAGCTCCAGCGCGGCGATCGCGTTCTCCTCCAGGCCGGTGGCGACCAGGGCCATCGTGGACGTCCGCGGCCCGACGGCCACGATCGCGACGGGACCGAGCTTCCTGGACCCGCTCGCCCAGCGCGCGACGGCCGAGAGCTGGCTCGCCTGGACCCCGAGCGGGCGCTCACCGACGGTCGCCAGCATGAGCGCGAACAGGTAGCCGCGCTCGGCGATCTGCGACTCGCCGACGTAGAACGGGTCGACCGCCAGGACGCGCTGGCCGCGGGCGAGGAGGTCCTTCGCGACCGTCGTCGTCTCCTTGCGCCCCGCGTCGCTGAGCAGCAGCGTCGTCGACTTGGGCTCGCCGCGAACGAGCTCGACGACGGGGACCGACCACGCGCCGCCGGCCTTCAGGCGCCAGAGGGTGGCCTTGACGCCGTCCTTCTCGTCCTGGCTCAGGGGCTGGGCCTCGACGTCGAAATCCTTGGCGTGGACGACGGCCCTCAGGCGGCCGCGGCGGTCTTCTCGCCAGGAGCGGGCGGCGTTGCGTTCGGCCGGCAGGGCCGCGTCTCGGGGCAAACTGCGGCTGAGGCCGAGCGCGAGGGTGTGGAGGCTCAGGTTCCCGGCCGGGAGGTCGACGCTCAGCGCGGCGAACGTCTTGACTTCCTTGTCGGAGGGGATTTCCTTCGGGTCGTAGGTCTTGTCGCCCGTGAAGAAGTGGTCCCCCAGCATGCGGTAGAGCGCCTGGCGATTGTCGACCAGGTAGTTATGCGTGCCCGGGTCGTGGTTGACGTGCGAGCGCAGGTTCTCCTCCTTGCCGAGCAGCTTGAAGATCGGCCGGGCGGCGTCGAGCAGCGGGGGCAGGGCGTGGTCGGCGGCGAAGCAGCAGTCGTCCTTGGCGTTGAACGTGAGCAGGGTGGGCCGGGGGGCCATCATGGCCGTCATGATCGCGTAGTCGGTCACCGTGGCGAGGTCGCACGGCGTCTGCTCCGAATCGCCCAGGTCGCTGAAGTGCTTGATCCGCGTCGTGAAGCTCGAATAGCCCGCGACGGGGTCGGTCAGGGTCACGCGCGTGTCGAAGGCGCTGATGAAGATGGTCTGCCAACCGCCGCCGGACAGCCCCGTGACCGCGACGCGGGCCGGATCGGCGTGGTCGAGCGCGAGCAGCAGGTCGAGCCCGCGGGCCATCGCGAGGTAGTGGGTCGCGATGCCGCCGGCACCGCAGAGGTCGATGTGGTTGATCAGGTCGTGGCGCGACTCGCCCAACTGACCCATGCCGAGCCAATCGGCATTGAGGGCGATCATGCCCCGCTTGGCCTGGTTGATGCACCGGATCTGCTTGTAGTCGGCGGCCTTCCCCTTGCCGTCGTGCCCGTCGACGTTCAGCACGACGGGCACCTTGCCCGCGAGCTTCTCGGGCTCGTAGAGCAGGGCGGGAATCCAGAGCCCCGGGAGCGCTTCGTAGCGCAGCTTCTTGATGCGGTAACCCGGTCCGCCGTCGATCGTCTGGAGCCACTCGACCCGCGTCTTGGCGTCGCGCCAGCCGGCGGCCTCGCCCCGGAAGATCACGCGCTCGAACGCGGCGGCCCGCGTCCGGGCGGCGTACTCCGTCCACTCGGCCGCGGTCTTCACCGGTGGCATCGCGGGGATCCGCGCGGCGGCGTGGTCGGACGTTTCGGCCAGCGTCTGGCGCGGCCCGATGATCTCCCGGGCCAGCACGGCCGTCACAAAATCGTCCGGCGTTTTCTTGTCGTCGGCCCACGCGCCGACGGCACAGGCGACGAGCAGCAATCCGACCTGGAATACGACCGCATGGCGACGTGACATAGAGCGAGGTTCCCGGGGCGCGCTTCCCATCAACAGGCTGGCCTTGGATTAGACCGCCCCCCCATTCCCGGGACAAGGGGGTGTTTCCCTTTTGTTTGACATTCGCCGGAGGCCGGCCGATCGGCGAGACCTACCTTGACTTATAGATAGCCCAGGTCGGCGAGCCGCTGCTGGATCGCTTCGTCTTCTTCTTCGGTATAGCCCGAGACCACCGGCGCGGGCTGCGCGGCGCCGGCGTTGGCGGGAACGGGGACCGCGGCGGTGATCGCCGGGTCGAGCAGTTCGCTCAAGACGCGCCCGTCCATATCGCCCGGCACGGGCACGCCGAGCAGGTGGAGCACCGTGGGCGCGATGTCGAGCAGACGGGCGCCCGACGGCCGTCCGCCGGCGCGGATGGCCGGGCCGGTCGCGATCAGCACGCCGTCCAGCCGGTGGTCCCCCGTCGGGCCGAACGCCGGTGAGATCACGCGGTTTGTCGTGAAGTCGTGCAGCCCGATCGTCCGGTACTTCCAGTCGCCGAGCACCACCGTCAAATCGGGCGCGAGGTGCGCGTGCGGTCCCTCGTACAGCTCGTCGCGCTCGTATACGTGCTCCACCAGCGGCGCGCCGGTCTCGGGGTGGGGGATCGCCTGGAGCCCGGCCTTGAGGTCGTCCAGCAGGGGCCGCGCGTCCTCAGGGGCGACACAGCCCTGGGGCTGACGCCCCTTGAGGTTCAAGAAGATCTGCCCGAAGTTTCCTTGCGCGTAGGCGCGGGTCCGCGACCAGTCGATATGCCTGCGCGACAGGAACGTCGATTCGGCCAGCCGCTCCACGCCGCCGAGCTGCTTGCCCCGGAACCGGCTCACGCGCTGCGAGGCCATCCCCAGCCTGGCCATCAGCCCGTAGATCGCTTCCGGCGTGATCCCGCGCTTGTAACACCAATGCTTCTGCTTGACATAAAACGAGTCTTCAAGTGCAATGTCCCCGCGCTCGAGCAGCCAGACGTTGAAGTTGACGTACCACTCGATCGGCCCGAAGCCGTGGTCGCTCATCAACAGGAGCACCGCGTCTGCCGGCAAGGCGGCCTCGATGGCGCCGATGCCCTCGTCGAGCTTCTTCCAGAAGTCGACGAACCCCGGCCGCAGCGCTTCGAGTTCCCGCTCCCGGCCGCGCGCCACGCGGTGCGCAGTGTCCCAGACGTGCCAGAGCTCGTGCTGGATCCGGTCGACCGCCATCAGGTCGAACATGAACAGGTCCCACTCGCAGCGCTCCATCAAAAAGCGGACCGTGCGCAAGTGGTGGTCGAGGAACTCGGTCAGCTCGGCCAGGGCCTGGGGCTCGCGGCCGCCGTCATGGACCGACGTGTTCCACGGACGGTAGGGCCCGACCACCTGCTCGAGCTCGGCCAGCAGCCCAGGGTCGCTCGCAAAGTCGGGTGCGTTGGGAGGGCTGAGGAAGTCCCCGAGGTAGAAGCCGGGCGCCGGGCGGGGGGGGTAGCTCATCGGCACACCACCGGCCACCGTTTTCTTGCCGTGTCGGCCGGCGATCTCCCAGACCAGCTCCGACTGGATCGCACGCGAGGAATTGACGCGCCCGGCCAGTGGGTTGTGCGCGTGCTCGAGGAACTCGAAGACGCCGTGCTTCCCCGAGTTCTTACCCGTCATCACCCCGGTCCACGCCACCGGGCTCAGCGGAGGAAAGACCGACTCGAGGGTCCCCGAAGCGCCCTCTCGCATGAGCCGCGCGAGGTTCGGAAGCTCGCCCTGATCCGACAACGGGCGCAAGATATCCCACGTCGCGCCGTCGAGTCCGAGCACGAAAACCTTCATTCCGAGAACCCCCCGTCCAAATCCGTACGTCTGTCCGATCGCACCCGTCGAGCGGCTCGTGCTGAACCCGCGATCTTAGCGAAAATCGCCGCGTTCCGCGACAATGTGTGATAAACCGAGTCGCGAAAAGTCGCGTTTGCCCTCGTGTTAAGCACTACTGCCTTTGCTGCAGGCGTCGCGGCGTCGTATCGGCGTTACACAGGTCGGACTTGCAGTTTATTTTCGATATCTTAAGTACCGTGTTCACAAAGAGTTAGAGACTAACCGCGAGAGCCTCTTCCCAGGTGCGCGGCCTCTGGCACGCGTCCTGCTTTTCCCTCATAACGTTAACGTCTGATCCTAAACGAAAAAACAGAATAAACATAGAGGATATGGATTGTCCTCTGTTTTTGAATCATGAGCAAGCGTCGTTCTCCCTGGCTGTGCCCGGCCCCCTCGGGGGGGGCCGGGCTTTTTTTATTTTACGATCTTAAGTGTAAGCTATTTAATGGTTTGCGGCATCCACTCGATGGCGAGGCCCGCCGGGACCAATCGCCCCGGCGGTCTTGCACCGGTGCTGGCAAGGTCGTTCACGCCGGAGCAACGCGCCAAGGCCTTCGAATAGCTTGGAGACATCCTGTACCACGTCGTATGCACCGTTCCGCGCTGCCGAGTCGCATCAGCGGACCATCCATCCGAACCGACGACTCCGGCATATCACCGCTGCGATGCCCCAGCAGAGCAAGACCGTGACGACGATGTGGAGCCCGGCCAGGTGGATCCCAGCGAGTAGACCGCGGGCGAAGCCTCCGATCAGCACGTGCAGCGCGTAGATGCCAAGGACATATCGACCCACGATCGGCAGATGGGTGCTCGCGCCGAAATCATGGAAGGTCCATGCGAAGAGGAACGCACCAAGCCCGTAGAGAGGCGTAAAGACGGCGTAATCCGACGTGCTCTCATCCCAGCCGTAAAGGACGGCGAGCTCGACGAGATTGAGCGTCGCACCGGCGAGAAGGAGAAGGCACGATGTGGTCCGGCGCGGTATCCAATCCACTCGGCTGCCGAGGCAGAAGCCGATCCCCACAAAAAGGGGGGCGACGAGGGGCCTGATCCGCTCCGCGGGCGCGGGCCCCGCCAGCCCCAGCAGTTGGCGATAGGGCCAGAGAAGCAAGACCACGACGTAGAACACGACACCGACCGCGACGAGCAAGCGCGGCCGACGATACCGCGCGAGCCACCAGACGAACAACGTCTCGCACGACAGCGCGGACAGGAACCAAAGGTGGGGAGCCGGTCCCTTCAAGGCTGCCCAGAGCGGGTCTCTCCGGGCGTGGGACCATACGTCGCCCAGCGAGAGGCCCACGACTTTCCAGGGCGGGTACGATCGAAGCACGAGGTCCCACCTTTCGGGGATTAAACAGTACACGACCGTCCATATTGCGTAGAGGAGGTACAAAAGCCCCGCTCGTCTTGCGACGTAGCCGAGCCCCAATCGACCATCTCGGTAGCGTCTCCCGAGGAAGAAGCCGGAAGAGATGAAAAAGAAGGGCACGGCGAAGCGGCAGCCGGCCGCGATCAGTACCCCGAGCGGCGGCAACCCCCAAGGCAGAGGGACAAGGTCGACCGGCGGAAAGTGGATCGCGATGACCGCGCAAACGGCCAACACCCGCATCGTATCCAGGCCCGAGAGGCGATCTGCCGTCGGTTCCGCTGCGTTGGGTAACCGCATCACCACGATCAATCCCATTTGGGCCAGCCCCCGCGATGCCTCGCCTGGGGCTTGGAGCGTGAGGCTCGGACCTGTGTTGCACTGTCTTCAGAGGATGTTTGACCTTGCCGAACCCGACGCCCGTCGACCAATGGCCTGCTATGGCACGGAGGACCGTCGCCGACAGGTCCCTGCTCGCCTTGACGCTTCGGGTGCTTGCGAATTGCAGGCGTTCCCTGGTCGAGAACGGCTAGGTATGAGGCTCGCGCGGCGTAACGCCTCTCGAGAAAATCGACGTCGATGTTGGGCTTCGTCTGCCGGCCACGGCGAGGCGAACAAGCACCCGTAAACGAGGAGACTCCCAGGAACAAGCCGGGCCATTTCCGTTACGGCTGCTCC
The DNA here is from genome assembly GCA_031291845.1 of Isosphaeraceae bacterium. Taxonomy (GTDB): domain Bacteria; phylum Planctomycetota; class Planctomycetia; order Isosphaerales; family Isosphaeraceae; genus DAIDJG01. The sequence continues at coordinate 15,424 of JARLIH010000046.1, forward strand.
GCCGGGAGCTCGGTCGCCAACTTGTCCACGAGCTCCCCCAGATTCTCCGCGCGAGATGGCTTGAAGCGGATGATGCCATGGTGATCGATGACATAGATCGTTGGGAAGCTTTGGACTCCCCAGCGGGTTGTGATCGGGCGTTCGTCACCGCCGTCCCACCAGCACCTCCAAGTAATCTCGCCAGCCGCGATTGATTCGACCAACGTGCCGACTTCCGCGTCCGTATTGACGCCAAGGAGGGCGAAGCTCTTCCCTTGCATCCGCCGGAGCAGCTCTCGCTCCGCCGGGTACATGCTCCGGCACGGTATACACCAGTTCCCGGAGAAGGTGAGGACGACGATCTTGCCGCGGTAGTCGCCCAGGCGGAACAACTTGCCCTCGTGATCTCGACCCTCGATCTCCGGTGCGAGGCTGCCGATCGACAACCTCTGTTGCGAGTGGAGCTCGCCGGCCGCGATGTCCGCGATCTTCCGCTTCCCCAACATAACATCGCCGAATTGCGACGCCACGCGCTCGAGCTGCACGTCGGCCAACCGGTCGAGCGCATCGGGGTCCTTGCGGAGGAACCGGGCGATGGCTTCTTTACCTCGCGCACGTTCGAAGTTCCCGAGGACGACAGGGTTGTCCCTCAGCCTGCGCGACCTGGCGGCCTGCGTTCTCAGATAGCCGGCCAGTTCGAGGTGGGCCGTTGCGCGTTCGGTACGGCTCGGGTTGTGCTCCAGGACGCTCCGGATCAAATCCTCAGCGGCGGGCAATTCAAAGAACCGTCGCAATTGTCCACACAGTTCGCCCATCCCTGGGTCACCGGCGTGATCGCGTGCGAGCACCTCCAGGGCCCGTGTCACCGCCTCGGTCGGCGGGCCAATGGAACGGGATTCCGTCACAACGACGAAGCGCAGGGCCTCGGCGGCGACATCGCCCCGAGGATCGGCCAGCGCGAGTGCCAGGGCCTCCTTGGCAACCTCGGTCTCCACCCGATAGCGGCGCTCTTCCGCCGCCGTTCGACCCTCATCATTGTCGCGCGAGTCCCTTATTTCTTGACGAAAACGCTCCTTCGCCTGCGTTAACGTTTCCACGAGGGACGAGAGCCGCTCCGCTCGCGTCGATTGCGGACAAGCTGGATCGACGGGCGGGCCGAAGCCGAAGTCGGGGAGGATCAGGATGAAGAACGCCGACGCCCAACGTTGTGTGCGACTCATGGGATCTCCCCTGAGTAACCATTTCCGCCAGAATAAGGAGGTTGTCCGACAAATGTCAAGAGGCCTCGTCGCGAGTGGTCCTCCGCCTAGGGGGCCGAAACGATGGGCCTGTCCTGACCGCTTGAGAGGGTCGGTCTCCCCTCAGTGTTCCTCGTCGGGAGGGAGCAGGAAGCTTGCGGCGAGGACCCGTCGCTCGAGGTCGGTCAATTCCGGGTGCCACATGTCCACGACCAGCACGACGCGCCGCTCAGTCCCTTGATGGGTGACCTCGTGGACGAACGAATCGTCGAGGATCAGACATTGGTCGAGCGTCCACGACCCGACCCGATCATCAACGCGGATCGATGCCCCGTCCGCCGCTTCGATCGTGAGGTGATAGCGTAGGCGACCGTTGGTGGTGCCGCAATGCGGCTTGATATGGGTCCCGGGCTCCAGGATGGAGAAGAAGGCGGCGCCCGCCCACTCGCCGCAATTGGGAGACTGGGCGATGACCCGGGTCGTCTCCGGGCATCGGGCGCAATTCGATTCGCGACGACGTTTTCCGCGGAAGAACTCATACGTCGTCCAGAATCCGGCATCGGTCAGACCCTCGCGATGGGCATCGGCGAGGGCATCGACCGCGCGAAACTCGGCACGAATGACGTCCACGCTGCGCTCGAGGACGGCCGCGATATCGTCCCGATCCCAGAAAGGCTTGGCCGTCAGGAATGGGAAATAGATGTCCGGGCGCTGCCTCGGGCGGCGGAACGGAGCCTCTCCGCCGCGCTCTGTCAGACCCCGGATGATCCGAGCCGGGTTTTCGAAGTCGCCGAACCGCCATTTCCCCACGTAGACGTCGTTGATCCGTTCCGCCCCTGGCGATCGGCTCGCAGCGCGAAACGTGTGATAGAGGTGGAGCATTTCGCGCACGAAATGCGGGTACGCCTTGATTCGTCCCAGCCCCTGATGAAGCAACTTTCGACCTCCTCCGTCTCGCGGGACATCGCTCCGGGGCGCGGACCACCCGAACCTGCCGGACACCATGGACTCTCCGTCAGAGCGAAGGACGGGCTGACGTCACCGGGTGGCCCATGGAAGCTCCGGACGGGAACGTCTCGGAGGATGGGCGGTCGTGTCACCGGATTGCTTTGCAACATTTATATTCAAGCATCTATAATATTGTATTTGATTTAAAGTTCCGCACGGCAACGATTGGCCCGAGGCCGGTCAGGCCGGTCCTCCGCCGATTGCCTCCACAAGAACCTTGATGTGTCTTTCATAGTTTCTCCATCGGCCAACCGAAGTCGAGTAGAGAGGCCTCTTAACCTGCCAGCGACTCGCGGTCCGGACCATCCGGCGGGTTCGGTAGAATTCAAGGCAGCGCGGGTCCCACGGGAGATCGCAGTATTCCAACAAGGCACGGATCATTTGCTCCGGAGACTCGACGAGATCCTCGTACTGCAAATCGAGGACGGGTGTCGGAAGGACATCCCGCCAGTGCGCGACAATGCGGCTGTAATGGTGGTGGTAGTCGACGAGGTCTCCCAGGTCGTACGCAAACGGCAAGTCCTTGAAATTCTGAAAGTAACAAGAGAGACAAGTGTCGAGTGCGTTCCTCTTGCAGTGGATGATCTTGGCGCCCGGAAACACCGCCGTAATGAGGCCCAACTCCCAGCAATTGCCGGGCATCTTGTCGACGAAGCGCGAGGCGCCGTCGGACAGCCGGCTGATCCTGGACAGGTAGTCGTCAGAGATCCGGCCGATCGCCGCGCGATCGATCCGCGCCAAGCAGCGCGGGTAAGCCTCCTTCGTCCCAAGGAGCGAGGGGAGTCGGCCGACGAGGCCCGGGAGTTCGAGCGTCTCGCCCCCCCCGTGGACATCGGGGAGGCTCGAGAGGATCTGCTCGACGAGCGACGTGCCCGATCGGGGCATGCCGACGACAAAGATGAGGTTTGCCCCGTTTGTCTCCGGAGACCGCTCGCGGATCGACGCGATCACCTCCTTAGTGAAGGCCCTGATCCTCGCGTCCGTGTAGCGGGCGAGCTGGCGCCTGTTGTATCGATGCTCGACCAGTTCGTTCCCCGCGCGGAAATGGAGGAACGCTTGATCCCAGAGGCCGAGTTGGTCGTAGAGTTCCCCGAGGGCGAAGTGAAGATTTCGCCGCTCCCCAGCGGGGACCTTCCGCTCCTGGAGTAGCCGCTCGAGGCGACCGAGGTGGGGATGATCGCCCCGCGTGTAATAACGGGCATCCACGAGAAGGCGATACGGTTCCGGCGAGTCCGAAGCGATCTCGGCCGCCTGCTCGAGACAGGCGATCGCTTCGCCTCGCTTGCCGTCGTCGAGGAGGGCGGCCCCGAGCGACACGAGCGCCTCGCAGGACTGCGGGTCCCTCGCGGCGGCCTCTCGGAACGAGGCGATCGCCGCATCGATCTCATTCGTAAGTCGCTCGACCGCCCCCAGCGCGACGAGGGCCTTTACCGAGCCGGGCTCGAGCTGCAATGCGGCCCGAAAGCATTCCTTGGCCTCTTCGTGTTCCCCTAACGCCCAGTAGGCCCGGCCGAGGCTGATGCGAGCCTTGGCGCAATCGGGATCCCGTTGTACGAGACGGCCCAGATGATGAATGGCCGATCCGAAATCACCGGCTTCGTGACGGATCACGCCAAGTCGAAACAGCGCCACCAGGTCTGCGGGATCGAGGAGGAGGATCAAGCGGCAGGCGGTCTCGCAATGCCGGCGCCGACTTCGTTCCCAATCCCGATCGGCAAGCCGATGGAGCTTATCCCTCAGCATCACGAGCGCCTGACTGCGGGGGGCCCGGCTTTCCGGGCGGAGGGTGTTCGACTGGTGACTCATGGATCAGCCTCGGACGGGCAACCTTCGACCGGCGGTCCGGGAGGAATCGTGTCGCAGTTCGAGACGGGGAATGCCCACGGACCGCCAGTGGGCCGCGCCCGCAGGATCGACCGAGACATAGAGCGACCCAGGAAACTACTCGGGAACGCAGGGACAATCACTGCCGACGTCCGTACACCTCAGTGGCGCAGGACAATTGTCGTCGATGCAGGCCGTCAGCTTTAAGTTCAGGTGGCAGTCCGTCGGGCTCGTGCCCGCCAGCGCCCTGATCGGCACCGTCATGAACGTCACCGTGGCGACTGCCAATACCGCCGCCACCCCGCATTCGTACGACAAGACTTCATACCCAATCCGCTTCAGCATGGAACGCTCTTTACGGGTTAAGAATCTCCCACTACCACACGCGACACGAGCCCGCGGCCCGCAGTTGGATATGAGACTTGGGCACTCCTGCGCCGTTACGGTACAAGCTGACAATCCAGGACTCATCGCCGCGATTACCGATGTCGAGGGCGAAATCTGGCCGACCCGTCCCACGCAGACTCCACCGCTGACGCTTCCCGCCCTGAATCGTGTCTTAGGGAGTATCGCAGACCATCAACAGGGCCTCGCGAGGTCAAATCCCGCCAAGCCCGTGGCAATGACGCGCCGCTTCACGCTGGCACGGATTGCCTACTCAACCAACGGGACGGCGAGCAGGGAGACGATATATCACGCTTCTGGGACTGACGGCATCGATGACGATATGGAGTTTGCGTTGAGTATGGAATAGATCTTACGGACTGTCAAGCGAAAACTCAAAGTCATGCAAGAATTCAATAATCGGCGAATTGTGGCTGAAACCGCGGTCTTTGTGATCCGGCTCTTGAACGAAAGCAAAGCCACAACCGGGCGAGACCAGTGGCTCGGGAAGTCCGTCGGCGATCGTCAATGCCTCAGTGGCGGAACGCACATGTCAGCAGGTTGCGAAGGCCGTACGGCGAAAGGGCGACGCCGAGAGAAAGGAGGGGCGTGTAGACCCAGCCCCAGTAACTGTTGAAGTCCTGTCCCACGATGGAGAAGGCCAGGGCGTAGGTTAGGACGACGAGGCCGGTCCGGAGGCCAATCTCACCCCGCAACCCGAAGAGGCCGATCAGCGATAGGGTGAGATAAATGGCCAGCAGCCAAGCTGGCGCGAGGGCTAACGGGAAGCTCATGCGGCAGGTCGCCAGGAGAAACTTGAGACCCCCGAACGCGATCCAGTCGTCCCCCGAGAGCTTCGCGACCGTCCCCAACCGCGCGACTTCACGGTGGTGACGGGCGAAGTAGAAGCCGTACGCGAGGAGACCCAGGAGCCAGACGAACGCCTCTAATCTCCGTCTCGTCGCGCATGCGATGGCGGCGGCAATCGCACAGTATGGCAATGCCAGCTCCCGGAGGAACAGGGCAAGGAGCCCGATGGCCGCTCCGACAACGAGCCAACCCCGGCTGGCGAGACAGAGGGAGATAAAGATCAAGTGCCCACACCACACCTCCGTATAGAAGGCGATCGGCGGGTGCAAGCACCATCCGGAGGCGACGATGACGGAGAGCATCGCCAATAGTCTCGCCGGTCTTGGGAAGTCCCGGACCATGAGCAGGGCTGCCATCAGGCCGCTCGTCAGCGATATCGCGACGAGCAACGGCCAGGCCACTTCGGGCGCGGGGAGGGCACCGAGCGACCAGGCATAGAGGGGGGTCCGCCAGTTGAAGACCGAACGAGTTGGGAAGTGGTGGAACCTCAGCTCGCGAGAGGCGGCTTCGTAGTACGACTCGCGGGCGCGGACGCGTAGCGCGATGTGGCGATACGCGACATGATCGGTCATCTGGGCCGTCGTGATGGGCCGGGGACGGTCCGAAGAGAGCGAGATCGCCAGCCCGGTTTCGAGGAGAGTCGCTGCGAGGATCAACACGACCAGTGCCTGGACTCGCGAGAATTGATGGTACATGGATCGCGGGAGAGACACCTCGTGAAGGGTGCCCCAGATCCTCCAGCGTACGCCGTTTCGTAATGAGTCCGACTCTGCTCTGCAAGTCATCGTCGCATCATGTCCCACTACGCCGGTGAGCGGACCGAGCCCAGTACGACGCCGGCGCGCCGGTCCACGGGCAGTCGAAGCTCGGCGCGAGGAGCCGGTACGCGCGCGCTGTGGGACGGGGAAAGACCATGCCAGCACACCCCAACACGTCTCGCCGATCGCGCGAAAACGATCTCGCCACTGAACGATGGAACGCCCGGCGGGAGCGTCGGCCCTGATGACGCCGGAGACTCAGTCCAAGAGCGGTATGATCCAGCGAGCGGGACGTATGCTCCACGGCTCGGCTGACAAATCAACGACCGGGTTGATCAAAAGCTGGCCTTTCCTGCCGTTGAGCGAGACGCTCGTCAACACCCGGACGCTCGCGTCCCCGCCGTGAGTACGCCGATAATCCTCGCGCAGGACGTGGCAGAACTGCCGTGCGATCTCCGGATCCTTGATGAGAGCGTCCTCCTGTTTCCTCGTCAGAAAGCGACCGGAAGAGACCTCCTGGCGATCACCGTGCGGCGTCTCGACGATGAACCTCATCCAGCCTTGTTTGTCACGCAGCATCAGTCGCCAGGCAAACCGGCTTCCCTCCTCCGTCCAATCGACATTACCCGGGTAGAGCAGATGGCGAAGAGGGAGCACGACCTGGACGAGACAATAGAAAATCATCAGGCTGGCTACCCACTTATTGGGGTAAGCCGAGACCGGGGGGGGGCCGACCGCCGCGGCCGCGACCCGGCGAAGACCCAAACGGCGAACGAGCTGACGCGGCCAGTCGGGAGGCAGGAACAATGTCGTGGCCGCGATCATCATCCAGGGGAAGACACCGATCCGGAAGAGGAACGCGTTTGTGAGGTGAAAAACGACCGCCAACCCGAATGCCAGCCATCGCGTCCGTTTCCAGAGCAATAGCGGGACGATACAGAGATCGAGCAACAGTCCGCCGTAGGTCAAGATCGGCGGCCACAAGCGTCCGTCAAGCCAAAAATCCGGCGACGACGACGGTTCCGGTGCGAACCACATCCGCATCGGCTGGCCGTGCAGCCAGTCCGGGTTTAGCTTCGCCAATCCCGCGAAAATATAGACGAGGGCGATCTGCACGCGCAGCATCCATAACGACCAGCAAGGCACGAGGCTCACGGCCCTCGATTTAGACTTGGCCATGATCGCGTCGATCGAGTACGCGCGGGACGACGGGGCGAAGATCATCAGGAAGGCGATGAGGCAAATCAAATATTCGTGATTTAAATAAAATGCTTTGTCGATTAATAGTAGGTGGCAAAACCCGACGAAAAGCAACGTGGCCGATGCGCGATAGCAGAATCCCACGGCCACCATGACGGCGATCGCGCACAAGGCGGCCATGTAGGCCGATACGTATTCGCGAGGCAGTGCCGGAACCCACTCGAAGCCGTGGTAAGGAAACCGGACTATCGGGATCAAGTAACGCGATGTCACGACGCCGTTGCGGCAATCGCGGACGATCTCCCAGGCGAGCAACGACCCGAACAGGATGCGGAATGCGACGAGAGAGGAGACGTCAACGGCCGGGAAGAGGCGGCCACCCATGGAGGTGTCCCGCGCTTCGTGCTCTCGCAACAGCACCGTCATGCCCGCCTCCGGCAAGTCAGATCCGTACGTCGGTCCGCCCGGACACCCAGAAATTCCCGTGAAACGAGGGCCGGATGCCGGCTCTCCGGTAGCCCACTGTCAATGTGGTCTCCGGCTTGCCTCGATGGTCCCGGGATGCTCGATTCAAAACCGGGCGTTGCCGTAGTCGCAGCCGGAGCCAGCACGAGTACGACGGCGGTCGTCGTCACCATCTGGCCGAAGACCGACAGGCGCATCCGTAAACGAGTTCGAATCGAGAAGAACCGCATTGAAGCCGTCCCGTCCAGTCGGGCGTTCATGAACTGTGACTTATCGTGGAGTGCTATTCGGAGACGCCTGGACACGTGACGACGACCGTTTCCGGTAGTACACCGAAAGGAGGACAAGCCCCCCAACGAGAACGCCGTTGATCGCGAGCAGTTTCACCATCAACCATCGAGACTTCGCAATACCGGGCTCCGGGAATCCGAACGCGGTCAACCTGCAATCGCGCGGCTCGAGGTCGCCAGGACCGACATTGCTGTAGTCGTAATCATAGGTCATATTGACTGTTTTTGTTGCCGGATCAATGAGTTCAACTTGCCGGTGTCGAGCGAGCGGATATCCCTTGATCTCGCCTTCGTAGTCGACGACGCCGTGGACGGTGACCGCTCCCTGGTTCGCGTCGACCCGGTACTCACGAAGCGCCCATGAGCGATTGGAATCGAGTATCATCCACCCCCCGCTGACTTGGAAGTTCTCAACGGGCTCGTGCTTCGACGTGAAGTCGACCTTGATCAATCCCCGGTCGCCTCCCGAGACGTGAGCGGCCTTGGAAACCTTGAAATCCGCCGCGGCGACGAGGTCGTCGACGTTGGCGTACAGAATTCGTAGTGGCGTAAACATTGCGTTCAGCAATTTCTGATTGCGCAAGACGTTCTTGGAGCTTATGCCGACGTAGGTCACCTCGCCGGATCCCCGGCTCCCCCCCTCCTCGATGATGAACGAATAGTCGGAGTTGATGCAGGCGATCTGCCCGCGCCCGGCCCGGGGGCCTTCGGCGTATTTGGTGCGGAATCGCAGGTTCCCATTCCGCGCGTTGTATTCGAACGACGAGGTCGTTCGGGAGGATTCCTTGCTCCCGGGGTTCTTCGCTTCGACGACGCTTCCTTGGGCTCGGAGTCCGTGGCAAAACTCCCTGAGCTCCCGCCATGCGAGGGGCGCCTCGCTCCTGAACCGTGTCTCCAGTTCCCCGGCGGCTGCGTACGGAGTCGCTGCCCAGGAGAGTCCGCAGACAACCAACGCGAAGATGGTCAGGCGCGCGTTGACGCCTCCGGATATATTGGCTAATGGCGCAGATATTAGGCGAATTATGGTCGCGTTCATCTCAACGTCTCGGAGAGTAAGGTGAATCCCCTCGCCGGGGCCGGCGAGGGGGGCTAGGTACTCCTAGAATCCTACGTTACGGCTCTTCCGCCACGCTGGCGGCGGCCCTCCCGGGCTGGGGAGGCTGATACCGACGACCAACTCATTTGCAATCGCAGGCATCTTGAACGTCCGTACATGCGAGAGGCGCGACGCAACTGTCCACGATGCAGGCGGTCAGCTTTTTGTTCACGTGGCAGTCCTTCGTGCTCGTGCCCGCCAGCGCCCTAATCGGCACCGTCATGAACGTCACCGTGGCGACCGCCAGCACTGCCGCCACACCGCACACGTACGACAGGGCCTCGTAACCAATCCGCTTCAGCATGACACTCTCCTTACGGTTTAGGGATCCACTCCCATCACTCAACGCGGGCCCACTGCCCGCAGTTGGACGCGTAACTCGGGCACAGTGCCGTCGTCGCTGTATATGCTGACGACCCGGGACTCATCGTCACGATCTCCCACGTGGAGGGCGAACTCTAGCCAAGCCGTTTCACCAGGCTTCACAGCCGACGGCACGCCCGACGTCACCCGGCAGCCGCAGCACGCGTCGCTGCCAATCAGATTCACCGTCCGTCCGCCCAGATTTCTCACCGCGCACTTCCCCACGCGCGGCTCTCCACTGGCCGCCGGCGGCAGCAGGACCGTCGACGGGTCGACCACAATCGACTCGCCCCGCGCGAATGCCAGCGCCTCGGATGTCGATCCGAAGTAAGCCCTCGCCCCGATTACGCCGACTACCCCGCAGGCCGCAGCGCCCAGGGCACATCGGCAAAACCAGCCGAGCCAACCCGACCGAGGGTAGGACGACACCGCCGGAGCGTGCTCGCCCGGCACTAATTCCTGGGGAGGAGTCGCAGCCATTTCCAGAGCCTCCGAGGGGCGGGTGCCGCAGGGGGAGAATGGTGGGCGGCCTCGCACCGGCATGGAATCAAATAGTGAACAAGCCCGCGTGTCCCGGCGACAAGAGCAGAGTTGCTCGATCTCGTGTCAAGATGTCGCAAAATGAATGAAGCCCATTGTTGGTATGAACGCCAACGCTGTCAAGAAAAAAAAGTGTAAGCGCTTAGGAATAGAACGGGAATAAGTTGCCGACTTTCTAACCGTCACCGATTTGACGGTCACAACCTCGAGCCATACGCGCGGGAGTCCTTTCCCTCGAACGGGGCAAAGAACAAAACGAGCGCACGACTGCCGTTCCGTCCGATGAGAAGCCCATCCGCCCGAAGCGCAAATCGGGAACTGATTCCGACACTCCTCGCTGCTCTCCGCCGACTGTCCCTCACGCGCGGCCGGAGGGGAGAAGTGCCATGCCCACGTCGTCGTCGGCATGGCACACAACACCGTTCCTGCTCAACCTTTTGAGCCGACAGTGCCACTCGCGGTGGAGGTCAGCGACAAGCCTCGAAACAAACAGTCCTCGCCAATCTCCCCCCGTGTTCTCACCCACGCCAAGCCGGCGGCATGGCACGCAATCTCGTGTCTACTCGGCGGTTGGAACCGACACTGCCGATTGTGGTGGAGATCAACGAGTAGTCTCATTATTCCCGGCCTATTTCCTCGCAGACGGGGCCGTAAATCACGGGTTTGCTCCCCCGTTCGCCTAGCCAGGTTTTTCCCGGCCGCCCAAAATCGCGCACCGACTGGGGAGCGCTGGGAAAACCTTTCCACAGCTTGCTGAGCAGTTCAGTGGCAAGAATGTGGCCGCGGGCTGAAGAGAGGAGAACGCCTCAGCGACGCGCGTTCGAGCCAGTATTCTGCGAGAACTCCAAGGGTGCCTAACCCGTAATGGAGACTCCGCTTGAAGTTGATGCTGCTCGCTTCTGGGAAGTAGCGCACCGGCATGGGTACGTCGCCTAAGCGAAAGCCGAGCCGCACGGCCTGGACGAGTAGCTGGGTGTCAAAAACGAAGTCATTCGAGTTCGCTTCGAACGAAACGCGTTCCAAAACCTCGCGCCGATAGACCCGAAATCCGCTGTGGAAATCGCCGAGGTTCTGCCCGAGGGCCAAGTTTTCGACAGCGGTCAAGAACCGGTTACTGACGTACTTGTAGAGTGGCATGCCTCCTGCCATGGCTTCGTGCCGGGAGCGAACCCGATTGCCCAATACGATGTCACAAATACCTAGTTCGATGAAGCCGATCGCGTGCGCCACGACTCGGGTGTCATACTGGTAGTCCGGGTGGATCATGACGATAATATCGGCGCCCGCGGCAAGAGCCTCGCGATAGCAGGTCTTCTGGTTGCCGCCGTAGCCGCGGTTCTCGGGATGCACAAACACCGTCAGCCCCATGTCGCGGGCGACCTCGACAGTGTGATCTGTGCTGCCGTCGTCGACGAGGATGAATTGGTCTATGCACCCGGCCGGCACATCGGCGAGCGTGGCAGCGAGTGTCTTCTCGGCATTATAAGCGGGAAGGACTGCAATGACGCAGTTACTGTTCCACGGGCCGTCGGGGCCATTGGGCTTGATGATCCGCTTGACATGGACGTGGTCGCGACGCAAGTCGATCATGGATTCACTCCCCTTGGTCTTCAGAAGCTGTCGGCCGAGAGCATCTCGCCTCCGGCTCGCGTACTCAGCGCCTGGTATACGGCGAAGGCGATGGAATCGTGCACGAACCGCACCGAGCCGTCGCAGAGGGCAAAGTCGGCTCCGCCGGGATGACTGCTCCGGAAGCTGGACGTCCAAGTCCACAGGGACGACGGCGGCTGGTGCGCGTAGTTCAACGGCAGAGCCGTCGAGCCAAGCGACTGGTTCGCGTGGACCCAGGCATTCCACTGGCTAGCGGCCATAATCTGCTCGCCGATCATGGCGGTGTTAGACAATCCGTCGAGGATTTGGGGGTTGGAGACTCGGGAGCCTTGGCGCCAGTAGATCCCGTTGCCGCCGGTGACATCCCCCAGCGCCGGTGACTGACACGGGAAGCCGCTGGCCGGGTCGAGACAGTTGCTCCCCATATTGCCGACGTACGATGTGCCCACGGCCGAAAGATCTCTGATTTCGTCGGCGTGCAGGTTGGTATTCCTGGGGCTGGGGTCGCTGGGACACGCAAAGACATCGATCGAGGTATTTCGGACCGTGGCGTTCTGTTCGCCATAGTACTTGGGGTCCCAGCCAGGCAACACGACCGGCAAAATCGGCGTGGACCCCCACATGACGCTGAAGTTGACCGCATCGTGGAGAGGCTGCTGCTCGAGATAAGGAAGCATAAGGACGAGCCAACTGGCGTTGTTCCAAGCCCTGCGACCCACCGTGTAGGCTTGCGGCTGGTAAAGACAGCTTGGAAAGGTGCCCTGGACGTCCTGATAGCTGTGGGCCGCCTGTGCGAGTTGCTTGAGATTGTTAATGCACTGGCCGCGCCGCGCCGCTTCACGCGCCGCTTGCACCGCGGGAAGCAGCAGTCCGATTAAGACTCCGATGATCGTGATGACGACCAGCAACTCAACCAGCGTGAAACCGGGACGCGATCGCATGGCTCAACTCCCCGGGGTGATGCTTCGTGCGGAAGCCCGCGAACCAGTCGGGATCCTGTTCCAGGGTCGGGTGGGTAATCGACCGCAACGTATACGCGTGCTTGCCTTGGCTTCTGAGTAGCTGCTGCTGAATTCTTTCAATATCCATCACAATAACACATACCACTGTGCAAAAAGTGCCGTGTAAATCGCTAATAGACAGCAACTAATGATGAGCAGCACCATCGCGACAAGAACCGTGGCACAGCTAAGAATCTTTCCAACGACAAGATACACCGGCAATACGACGGCTGCGTAGCGAGCGAAACCTTCCATGTTCGTCTCATAGCATTTCAAGGCCATTGGCATGCCAAGTAATCCGACCGACACGAGGATCTCGCTCGTCGTGAGCCAACCTCGTCTGGCACCGACCACCACGAAGAAGACCGCCGTGAAGAAGTAGAACGGATCGGCAAGGTAGAGGCTCAAAATGGGGTTGTGTTGTCCATCATGCCTCGCCCAGTAGGCGGGCGATGACGGAATGAACCGACTCCAGAATGGATGCAAGGTTTCGATCGCCCACACCTTCTCCACAAATGAGGCATCAGGGTATTTGTTCCACGCTCTATGGCTTTCCACGAAAATGAATGGGTCACCAAATCTAAAGTAAAGGTAAGCCATGTAAGCGGCTAGGCCCCAGAGCGCCAGGGGGATCAGCCAAGCGAGGCAGACCGCCCCGGCGCGCGCTTTCGGCTGGCGCGTCCAGACATGGTGGGCTAGCGCGGGGACCAGGGCGACGCCGACCGGCCGAACCGCGGTCGCGAGTCCGACGAGCATTGCCAAGGCCGCCAAAGGCCAGCGCCGGCACATGCCATACAGTGCCAGAAGCGTGACAAGAAGCAGCAGCGACTCGGAATACGCTACGCGAAAGAAAAAGGACGGCGGTGCGAGACCAAACGCGAGCATCACGAACTTCGCCAAGCGGCTCTCAGCCGCACCAAATCGCTCTTGGACATAACGGCCCAAGATGATGAACGTCGTCAGGAGACAGAGATTAGCCACCACAACCAAGGCGACATCGATGTCGAGCCCCGTCACGGCGGACGTCGCACGGGCGATCGCAGGATAAGCGGGGAAAAAATTTACGCTCGACTGCCGGTCCGGAATGTACGTGTAACCATTGATCGCGATGTCCTTGAACCATTGTCCGTCCCAATTCAAGAAGAACGCGCCCAAGTCGCCGCCCACGACGCGTCCACCAACAGTATGGGCCGTGAACAACCCTCTCATCATGCAGCCGCCCACGAAAACGACGAGGCTCGTCAGAACGTAATACAACGTGCCGCTAGCGAGGGGAATGCCGTAAGAAGCGTCCTTGGCTTGTCCCATGATAGTAGAAAGTCCGCGGGTTCTCCTCGACGTCGCAATGGCTGCGGCAGCCCCCTCGCGGGATTTGCGACGGAGGGAACTATGTTGGCACCATCGTCCCTTGAAACGCACGATCGCGAGATGATGTTAATGCTCTGAGTCGTCTTCGATGTTCGAGATTCTCTAAACATCGAGTATTGAAACGCAAAACCTTCGCGTCCAGCAAAAAGTTCGGCACGTCTCGGATTTCTTGAGACAAGGCCTACGGCTTACCGCGTTCCGAGTTCGAGTTCTCGTCCTAGCTTAGCGCCATCAAGCAGCACCGAATAAGCCATATCACGTCGCAGTGCCCGCCACAGTGGGAACTCCGTGTACGGGCGATCATCACTGATGTCCGGAGTATCGCGCAGCCACGGCCGCAACTTGACTTCGTCGGCCAAATAGAGCGAGAGAACCTTCTCCGGACGGTCACACTCGCGCCCCCACTCTTCGAGGTCCGCGAGCACTGCAGGCTCACGAAAGCCGGCTCGGACATTCCTCTCAATATCGGGGAAGTCCTGAGCCGCACCGAGCAAGTAGAGGCCCCAGGCTCCAGACTGCTGTCTCAATGGGCTCTCCCACACCCCGACGTGTGCGAACACATCCACGAAAGTCCGCATGATTGCTTTGATCTCCGATGCGTTCCCACCGGGCAGCCAAAGGCACATGACACCGCCAGGGCTGAGGCGTTGACGGCACAGTTCGAAGAACTCCCGGCTGTACAGATTCACGGCCCCGGCGCTGTATAAAGGGGGCGCGGGATCCACCGTGATTGCACTATATTGTCGCGAATGCAAAAGCAGATAGCTCCGGCCGTCATCGACGATCGGGTGGATGCCAGGGCGATGCAGCAGGGCGGGACCATCAGCATGGAAGTAACGGACATCTTCAAAGACAGCGGGGTCTAGGTCGACTGCCCAGACCTCCAGGCCCGGGTGACGGCTTGCGGAGCGGAGCGTCGTCCCCATGCCGAAGCAGACCACCAGGATGTCCTTCCGCTCCGCGGTCAACCACAACGGAAGGTGAGCCATGAGCTTGGTGACGGGTACCAAGGCAGTCATCCCGTGGCCGTCGATCCAGAGATGACGTGCTCGCCTGTCATCGTTCTTCGGGCCGAACACCGTAGTGGTCACCGCGGGCCCCTCCGTGTGCCGATACACGGTGAGGTTGTTCGGGACGGCGCGCGCCATGGCCCGACGGAGGAATCGGAAGTAGGGATCGCCAACCGTCGCGAGTAAAAGCACACAGGCGACGGTCAGGCACCCGAGCACGACCCGTGTTTCACGCCAGGCCCCGTCAGGATGGGCGATCAACAGGACGACGCCGAGGAACATACTCGCCGCCGCAAGAGCGGCGCCGCTGATGCTGACGCCGAGCAACGGCACCAGCGCGAAGCCGCCCGCCAGCGCCCCTGCGATCCCGCCAAGCGTGTTACCGGTATATAAGGCTGCGACGTCCCGTGCGCCGGCGCCTGCATCGTAACACCGCACGGCCAGCGGAAAGACGATCCCCCAAAGGAACCCCATTGGACCCAGGAGCAATATGGGGACCGCGACCATCATGGATAGGTTTTGGCCCGTCGCGAGATCCGGCTTGGCCATTCCCCCATGGCCATAGAAGTGGAGCGAGGCAAGAGCCGAGAGACCGATCGCCAGCTCCACGTGTGCCAGTAGCCGCAGGGGATCGCGATAGCGGCCGGCGACCCGCCCGCCCGCGAGGCTGCCCAAACCCATTCCGGCGAGCAGGACGGCGAGCATCGCGCTGAACGCATAGACGGACGCCCCCTGGTACAGCAGGAGCATTCGTCCCCAGACGACCTCGCTCGCTAGGGCGACGGACCCGCCGGCCGTGACGGCGGCCAAGACGACGCGGCGAGTTCGCGCCGAGTATTCCGTCAAAGGATGACGATCGTACGGGACGGCATCACGCGGCCAATCGCCGTTCACGGATTTCGAGAGGAGCACCCGCGAGTCGCGGAAAAGAACGACCACACCAAGCGCAACGGCGACATTCAACGCGATTCCGACGGCTATTGTGCGAGACTCACCGACACTGCCGATCAGTACGAATCCGGCGAGAAGAACCCCAGAGACCGCCCCCAAGGTATTGAGGGCGTAGAGCATGCCGGTCGACTGGGCGAAAGGTTCAGGGCGGCGTACCGCGAAGGCACTCAACGTGGGGAGTGTAGCGCCCATCAGGGTGGTCGGAACCAACAGCAATGCCAGCGCGGTCACTAACCGAGCATCCGTCTCCAAGATCCCGTAGCCGCCGGCCGCCTCGTACAGCCCCTGGTATATAGGCGGTAGCCATCCCACCAGGCCGAGTGACAGAGCAGCCGAGACCGCGATGCCAAGTTCCAGTATCGCGTAGAGCCGCAAGGGACGGCCCGCGCGGTCGACGACATGGCCGGCGAGATGGCTACCTATCCCGAGGCCGCCCATGTACGCGGCAAGGACTGTGGAGGTGGCGTAAACGGTGTTACCGAGCAGTCGGGTGAGCATCCGCAGCCACACCACCTCGTAAAGCAGACCACTGATGCCAGAAAGAAAGAATAAACCTCCCAACGCGGTTAGGCCGTAAGACCGCGAGTCTATTTGTCGCTCCGTCCGGGTCACCTGGTTCAGCGTCATGAGGGCACACTTCCGGGAAAGGGCCTACGCGGCTTCTATTCCTGCCCACGCAATTACAAAAGGATTGAACTGTATCGTGGACGACAAGTCAACCAGGCTTCAGCGCGATCCGTCTTCGGAAACTTAGCTATTCTTTGACGCTGGTACATCGGCCACTTGCGATCTCCAAATGGCATCGCTTATCATCTCTCACACGTATCGGTCGAGACGCAGAAGCCCTTCATGAACTCACGAGGCTTATCCTCAGAAAGACGCGATCTAAAGAAAATGACTTCGGTGATACCTAAGAACAGGGATGTGGCAGCATCCGCCGATTTTGAACGCCTAGGAATGCCGGGTCAATAGCTTAAGGGAGGACAGCGCGGTGTCGCGGAGGGGGCGAGGTCGTAGGACTGGGCCAAGTCCTCCATCCTTCCAGCTCCCACTCGGACGGCCGACCGTGATGCCCTGTCGAATCAATGTTAAACACGCGATGAAGGTCTTCTTCTCGTCGCTCCGTGAGGGTAACCGCCGTCGCTACGCCGCAATCGAGGCCAACGAACCCGAGCAGGCGGGCATCGACCATATCGACATGGCCGTCAAAACGAGCCGGCAGGGGCGCCGCGACCTCGAAAACCGCCCGGCGCAGTCCCAAAAACGCGCGCCGAGACGGCGGTGGCTGGAAGCGGCACATCGACCAAGATCCTCATGATCGCGTTCAACAAGGGGCAGCGCAGGGACGGTCGTGTCGCGCTGTTCTGCACTCGCACCCTGAGTCGCCTCTGACGTCCTGGCCTCGCTCAGATCATCCTCGAGTAAGGCCGGGACTATTCCGAGTTGCGCCCTGGGTTTGAGCAACTGTACGCCAAGAGGGAACAAGGGATGAATGCGCAGAAGAAGCTGGCCTAAGAAATTGACTCGTCCGCCACGAATCCTTATTGGAAAAGTAAATGAGCGCCGCCGTACAAGTGCTTTCTCGGGAACGACTCTTTCTCCTATTGCTACTGGCGGCACCACTTGGCTTGTGGGTCCTAATCTTCGTCGCTGTGCCGCCAACAGCACAGGAGTTCCCGCTGAATGATGACTGGGCCTACAGTAAAGGGCTGTTTGCGTTCGCTCGCGGCGAGGGAATTCATTATTACCGCCAGCCCTCAATGCCGCTCTTAGGCCAATGGATCCTGGCTGTGCCGTTCGTCCGCTTGGTGGGGGAGAGCCATGTAGCGTTACGGCTTGTGACCATTGCCCTTTCCTTGGTCGGCGTTTGCGCATTCTATGACTTGCTGCGGCGCGAGGCGGGACGTCCGCCGGATGACGCGAGCTTTACGACTGCGGCCTTTGTGTTCAATCCGCTCTATTTCTTATTGTCCGGCACCTTCATGTCGGACGTGCCTTCGCTGGCCCTCTCGTTGGCGTCTCTGGCGTCGTACGCCCGCGCATTGCGGGGTGGACGGCTTGCGTGGTTGGCAGCGGGAGTGGCCTTGGCCATCCTAGCTGTCGTCAACCGCCAGAATGCCATTGTGACGCCGCTCGTCTTCGGCCTGCTTCTCGCTCGCGACAAGGTGTTGAGGCGACGGGGCCCTTGGATCCTTGGAGCCCTGCTGCCGATCGTATGCGGGGTGCTCGTCAACACTTGGTTCGGGGCTCGGTCTGACGCTGTGCCTCTCTCTGTGAGCGTTCCGGCGGCAAGTCAAGTCTTGGTACTCGGCTTCACGGGTACTTTGTATCTTGGGCTGGCTGCGCTGCCGATACTTGCGTTCCGGCCTGGCATCGGGTCGTGGTGGTGGTTCCTCATCGCGCTCGTATTCATGCTCGATGGCGTTGCGACCTGTTTCATGGTCGGGAACGAACTGTTTCCAGCACATGCCTTCCATGGAGGGCTCTTTCCCTATCTGGAAAACATGATCACCCCCTGGGGAACGCTCGAGAGCGGCAATTACGTGGTTGGGGATCGCCCTTTGATGATCGGACGTACCGCTCAGGTGGTAATCACTGCCGTTGGTTGCGTCGCCGGGGCGGAATTAGTAGAACGGACTGTCGCGCGGCTCCGCGGCGGCGCATTAGCCACTCCGTTGCTTCTCTTCTCGGCGCTGCATGTGCTGATCTTGTTGGTGTCTCCGACGCTGTACGATCGATATCTCATCGTGCTGGTTCCGGGAGCCTTGGCGGTCGCATCAGGGATTCCGCTACGCGTCCGCTGGAAGGCGGGCTTGGTCGTCCTCGTGCTTTTCGCGGCCGTCGCCGCTGGCCTGATGCACGACTGGTTTGCGTGGAACTCGGCCCGATGGGAATTAGGCCGACGTGCGCTCGCTCGGGGAATGCCCGTCGATGCCATTGAGGGAGGGCTGGAGTGGGATAGCTGGTACGCACCGGGACCGGTTGCCTCCAAAGGAGGACCCCAGCCAGCACCCAGGGGATTCACGCTCGCCTTCAACCGCGGGCGGTTCCCGCACATCAGTGGTCGTTACGCGCTAGCCTTCTCGCAGCCCAAGAACGCGGAGGTGCTGGACTCCCAGCCCTATCGCCTCTGGCTTGTCCCGGGTCAATGGGATTTTCTTCTCGTCGGGCAACTCGGAGGTGGGGATGTCAAGTAACGCTCTAGGGGAGCCGCAAACGCGAGAGCGATTCCACGGGGGCGCGGAACGCAGCCTCTTTTTTCAGTCTACACAACGGGATCCCGTTCTCACGGTGATACTTGCCGTCGCCAGCCTGCTGCTGTTCTGGTCGCTCGACGGTCGGTACCTGTGGCAAGACGAGGCGGAGACCGCGTTGCTGGCCAAGAGCATCCTCAGACATGGGGTCCCGATCGCCTTCGATGGCAAGAATGTGGTGTCGCAGGAAGCGAGCAAGGAGTTTGTTGCCGGCTCGCGCCTGCCGTATTTCCTGTGGCGGTGGTCGCCGTGGGTTCAGTTCTATGTCACCGCAGGATCGTTCGCGTTGTTCGGCGCGAACACGCTGGCCGCGAGACTACCGTTCGCGTTTCTGGGTCTTGGCTCAGTGTACTTGACCTACGTGTTGGCAAAGCGGCTTTTCGCATCCCTGGCGGTGGCCCGCCTCAGCGCGCTCTACCTGGCTACGTCCGTGCCCTTCCTGTTGCATTCGAGGCAGGCCCGCTGGTGCGCACCGGCTTATTGCCTCTTCATCGGGTTGCTCCTCTTCCTTGAAGGCATGGCCAGCGGCCGGAGACGTGCGCGGACCGGGTTCATCGTGACCGGGGTTCTGCTTTTCTATACCAACTACTTTGTCTCGATAGGATTGCTGGCTGCGGTCCTCGTCGTTGCCCCGCTGCTGCGGGCAAGCAGGGCATTCTTAGGGAGGCTCCCCGCAGTGTATGCGGCAATCGCGCTTTTTGTCTTGCCGGGGATTTCGTTATTTCAGGTCTTTAACAAGAGCAAACCATTCGATGACAATCGTTATTTCACGTATCTAACATATTACTCAAGCGCTTACTCGACGTTTCTCCTTCCTTTACCTATCTTCGTACTGCTCTGCGGGCTGCTTATCGTCGCGCAACCGGTCCCTGAATCCGCCACTGGCGGGAAGCGCGGGCTCTTATTCCTGATCGCGATTACCGTCTTGGACCTCGGTTACCTCGCCCTGGCCCCTTGGGTTGAATTTCGCTACATGACCGTGCTGTTACCAGTCGCCGCCATCCTGCTTGCCGTAGCTACACTTTGGATCCTCAGAACGAGCCTTGTGATGGGAATACTACTCACCGTCGTGCTACTCGCCACAGACATTCTGCACATGGACCCGTTCGGCTACCTCGGGACGTTTGGCTCTGAGAAGGCCGACCGGTTTCCATCAGTTGGGCCGACCAGTTTCCCATTTCTGGGCTTCCTGTACGAGGTGACCCATCACTTCGACGCTCCCGAGTACGTCTTGTCGCGCTACCTGAACCGGCATGCGAGGACGACGGACGTGGTGGTCACGACCTACGATGACCTCCCACTCCAATTCTACACGAGGATTCGGGTTGCTGGTGGGCTGGAGGGGCGTCAGTTACCCGAAGCGCCAGACTGGCTCATCCGTCGCCGGTGGATCATGAGCGATGAGCCCGGGAAGGACAGAAGCGTCGCTCGGCACATCGAAGATCTTCGATTATCAAACAAGTATGAACCTGTATTAATTGTTACGCCTGACCACATGCTGGGCACTAATCCAGATCCGCGCCACCATTTCTTCAAGGGGCCGTCATCTAGTCCTCCTGTGATCATGTTTCGTAAAATGAACAACGTTGAGGACTAATATGATATATCATTCAATTTTTATAATCATTGAGTTATAATAGATATGCTAGGTATCGCATGGCACTCTGTAGCCGTTTCTGGAATTGCCGCGTATTGCAAGAAAGGACGGAGAATCGACGTGAACAGTATAGGGAACGCCGATGGCTCCCTGCGCAGTGTTCAGGTCGCAATCGATACTGATGTGTCGCCCGTCCGGCCCGCTTCCGCCACAGCGGCATACATAAATCAGTGGCCGCCGATCGCTCCAGCCTTCCAGCGGACTTGGAGCTTCAACTCGTCTAGCGCTGAGCCGCGTGCGACAAAAGCCGAAACCCGAGCGGTTGTTCTTCGACGAGGCCGACTTGGCGGCTTGAGGATTACAGTGATTTCTTCCAGGGATACACAGTACGGGCGAACTTGAGGAGATCAAAGGCCGACGGATGAGTTTTGCAACAATGGCTTCACGACTTCCTCGCCAAGGCGCCGCGTAAAGGACTCGGCTCCTTCGGGGAGCAAATGATGACCGTCGATGAATTGATCGTCACTGACCCATGATCTGGCATCAACGATGGGAACTTGCGCGTCGTTACCGACGCGCTTAAGATAGTCTTCGATGACGGCCAACGTTGCCGGAGGATAAATGGTCCGGAATCCTGTCCCTTCCGGCAGAAAAACGACGACAGCGCGAATCTTGTCTCGATGACAGAGCGCCAAGATATTTCGTAGGGCGCGATCGGGCATCGTTGCAATTCGATAATCGATTAGCCGAGGTGCATAGATCTTACGATAGCGATCGATGAGCTGCAGTCGCTCCTGGGGTTGCACCGAAATGGTCGGGCTCCACCAGCCCATCCCATCCAGGTGCTCGGTGTAATGACTAGGGGCGACGGGAGGGAGCACCCATTGGGGAGCGAACCAATCTAGGATGCTCAGCCGGTTGGTGACCAGAGGGAAAAACTGCGCGGTGGCCCATGTCCGATACAGCGGTGCAGGATCTTCGAGGTAATTCTTAAGCAGCTGAGATTCGCCGAAACTTAGAAGACCCACATTCGTCTGGTGCGAGAATTCCTTAAACTCTCTGTTGACGCACCAGAATGGAGGCCAGAACTCAATGATTACCAGATCAGGCTGTATCCTCTCCGCGAGCAATCGCTGGAGGTTGAGGTGAGCCAGCTCCGGCCCGGACCCCACGATCGCAAAATTGAAGACGATTGGGGGTTCGCCCATTGGGGCTCTTAAGTCAGCCAGAGTGCCCGGTCGGAAGCCCGTTGCTGCGCGTGAGCTACCCAGCATCAAAACCAAAGCTCGGCGTGGCTCTTTCGCCAACCGAGCGCGAAGGTCGGCCCTTTTGCGAGCAAACTGATAATCGGCGATCTCAGGATGGTATTGGAGAGCAAGACGGGTTCCCGACTGGCCGATGAGGAACCACATAAGCCCAAATGCGAGCGTGCACCGAGCTCGAGCCGAGAGGCGTGTGCGAGGTCGTTTTTTCAACCTATTTCCCCTACGGTCCAAATGGAACCAAGGAACATGGAACGTGCCCCAACGGGCCACACAGTAGGCCATGTCGTTGGCGTCCGGCCGGTTGCGTATGCACTAGCAGACGGAAAGTTCGAGCAGTTCTGCCAACCTCTCGTTGTAATCGTGAGTGAATCGATCATGAAGATTCTACCACCTGCTCGACCGGGTTACGATCTGAGCTGGCCGTCGCCAACATTCATGGCGATCGGCTCGATGCGCTTGCGTTCCTGGCGGACCGTCGGTCCGCTGACATAGGTGAAGGCATGATCTTCGGCAAGCCTTTTGCCGAGCAGAGAAGCGAATCGCTGGTGAAAATGACCACGTCGGTTGGGCCAGGCGCGTATGTTACTACGGGTCATCGAGAGCGTATTTGCACAATGGAATGACCGTACGGCAAGCCGCGTCGGGTGCCAACGACGCGTCTATTAGGATAACGGAATCAGCATGAAGAGCCAGCGTTTTCTGCCACTACAGAAATAGCAAAAACAGCTTCGGTCACAACGATCACGAAGACTGGTTGCCATGCTGAATCACGAGGCAGACTGGTCGCGTTTCAGGACCATACTTTTCCATATTGCGTGAGGTTCGACGGGTTATGCTGTTTTGTTCGGAATCATTCCTAATATTCTTTACGATCGTTTTTACGCTCTATTGGGCACTTCGCTCAAACAGTTTGCGCGTGTGGCTGCTTCTGATTGCGAGCTTTTTGTTCTACGCCACCTGGAACAAGTGGCTGGCAGTCGTTATCGCGCTGTCCACACTGATGGACTTCGTCGTCGGAATCGTCATGGAATCCAGCGGGTCGCCATTAAGACGAAAGCTCGTGCTTGCGTTGAGCCTGACTGGAAATTTAGGATTATTAGTATACTTTAAATATATGAAGTTTTTTATTGAGTCGATCCAAAGTCCCCTGTATGCTCTGGGTTTTGATAACGTGTTCCCGGTTATGCAAGTAATCCTGCCAATCGGTATCTCGTTTTATACTTTCGAGGCAATCAATTACACTGTCGACGTTTATCGTCGGCGAATTCCGGCGGAACGCCGGTTGACGCATTTCATGCTCTTTATTACGTTTTTTCCGCACTTGGTGGCCGGGCCGATTGTGCGGGCGAGGGACTTTCTTCCGCAGGTTGCCCGTATGAAACGATGGGACTGGGCCCGAATTCAACTTGGGGCTCAGTTCTTCGCGGGCGGATTGTTCAAAAAAATGGCGATCGCCGATCGCATGGCGCTGTTCGCCGACCCGGTTTTTGCCTCTCCCTCACAATTTGGCTCGTATGCGGTATGGATAGGGACACTGGCCTATACAGTGCAGATTTACTGCGACTTCTCGGGCTACACAGACATGGCTCTGGGCTGTGCACACCTTCTAGGATACAAGCTGGCTCCCAACTTCCGAGCGCCGTATCTATCGCCGAACGTATCGGAGTTTTGGCGCCGGTGGCATATGTCGCTTTCGACGTGGTTGCGCGATTATATGTTTATTCCATTGGGGGGAAGTCGGGGGAGCGACCTAAGGACGTGTCGCAACTTGCTGGTCACAATGACTCTCGGCGGACTTTGGCACGGGGCGAGCTGGACATTCATCGCTTGGGGTTTGATGCATGGACTACTACTCATTGCCCACCGGGAATTCCAATTCTTCACGCGACAGTTTCCTGGGCTTGTGCTCGCGTTATTGAGTGTGCCCGGGACGATCGCGCGGACTTTCGTTACGTTTTTGGTGGTCAGCCTTGGTTGGATACTTTTCCGTGCGCCGTCATTCGAGATAGCGGATGTGGTATTTCAGCGTCTATTTATACCGACGAAGGGCGGAGCGGTGGCCATACCCGAAGTGAGCTTTTGGATAACATTCGTTGCTGTGGCATTCGGTCACATTCTGGCACAGCGGGCGTGCTGGAAGCGCTGGTTGTCGCGACTGCCGCCGCCGGCATTAGGATTGTATTATGCGACCATAGTAACGCTGGCTTTGTTATTGTCACCTGCCGACGGGAAACCGTTTGTCTACTTTCAGTTCTGAGTTGTACTGGTTCAGCGTGAAGCGAAGAAACCACGGGCCGGGAATTAAGGTAGGCTGCTGGCCTGGCTACTTGGGTTCTATTCCGTCGACTTCGTGGGCATGGCAGCCGGCGCCGTTCTCACGCGGCGATTGGGGTGACGTAGGCTGCATGAACGCGGGTTGGTTGTCCTACGAAGGCTTTCTCATTCTTCGCGCGCCCGGTCCACAACGCCGCGAGGAGCGGGTCGCAGGACCCGCCCCTCGACGTTGCGCCTGAGACGGAACGTGCCGTCGCGGGGCTTCAGTTGACGTTCGACTTGTTGGGGTGGATGGGGGCCGTGTTTCCCGTGACGGTGGTAAAGACCACGGTGGCGATCCCGTTGGTGCCGCCGGGCTTGTTATTGGGATCGTTCCAGATCCCTCCGCCATCCGTCGTCGCGGAATTGGAAGTGATCGTTCCGGAGAAGGAGACGGAGAGATCGTCAAAATTCTGGTTGGCGAGTGCGCCGCCTTTGCCGGTTCCCGTGAGGGCGATTGTCAGGGCAGCGCCGCCGTTGGCGGCGTTGCCGGTGAGCGTGCTCAGGGTGACGAGGGCGTCATTATCGTTGTTGAGGGCACCGCCGAAGGCGTTGCCGCCGTTGCCGTTGGTGGCGCCGGCGGCCCCGCTGCCGCCCCGTCCGCCGGTGGCGGTATTGGTCGTGAACGAGCTGCTGACGACGCTCAGTTGACGTTCGTTGTCGACGGCGCCGCCGCAGGCGTTGCCGCCGCCGCCTGCGCGGCTGTTCGCGCCGATCGCGTTGGCGCCAAGGCCACCGGCGGCGGTGTTGGTCGTGAACGAATCCTTGTCGAGCCTCACCCCGGGAGAATCGGCTTCCACGGCGCCGCCGAAGGCGTTGCCGCCGTATCCGCCCTGTCCGCCGGCTCCCCCCGTGCCGCCGTTGCCGCCGGTGGCCGAGCTCCCTGTGAAGGTGGAGTTCGTGACGTTCGGATCGACGCCGTAAACTTCGATGCCGAGGGCCCCGCCGTAGGCCGCGCCGCCGTTACCGCCGCGGCCGCCAACCTCGAGGGTCAGGCCGCCGGCGCCGCCTCTGGCCTGGTTGCCCGCGCCGAAGGTCACGCCGCTGACGGTGACGTTGCCCCCATAGCGGCCCGTGAATGAGGTCGTTTCGACGGCGCCCCCCTCGGCCGCGCCGCCTTGGCCGCCGTCGGTAAACTTGGAGTTCGCTCCCGCACCTCCCTGGGCGATGTTGGCGGTGAAGCTGCTGTTGGTCAGGTTCAGGTCCGCGAAGGCCTGGACCGCGCCGCCGAGGGCCACGCCGCCGTCCTCGCTCGTGTTGGTCTGCGTTTGGCCGGCACCGCCGGTGGCGATGTTGCTCTTGAAGGTCGATCCACCGATCGCAAGGCTACCCGCGCTCTGGACCGCGCCGCCCAAGGCTTCGCCGGATCCGTTTTGAAGGAAGATATTTGTGGGGCTGTTGGCACCGGTGCCGCCGGTCGCCGTGTTACCGGTGAAGGTGGAGGAGGCGATACTGGCCCCGGCGTAGTACAGTCCCTCACCTTCGAAACCATTGGACACGGCGCCACCGAGCGCGCCCCCCCCGCCGCCGTAAACCGACGGGGTATTGGTGGACCCGCCGGCACCGCCGGTGGCCGAGTTCGTGGTGAATGTGCTGCCGCTCACGGCAAGGCCGCCGATATCGTTGCAGATCGCGCCGCCGAGTGCGAAACCGCCCTCGCCGCCGCCCTGACCTCCGCCGGCGATGCTGCCGTAGCCGCCGAGGGCACCGATGGCCTGGTTACTGGTGAACGTGGCATTGACCTCATCGGCACTCGCCCCTTCTTCGAACAAGCCGCCCCCAGCGCCGTAACCACCGCCGCCGCCCTGGGCGGTCCCGAATCCGGTCCCCCCGACGCCGCCGGTGGCCTTGTTTCCCGTGAACGTCGTGCCATTGCCGACGTTGACGGTGCCGGTGCCGAATTTGGTCTCGACGCCGAGCGAGCCAATGGCGCCACCCGCACCGGTGCCCCCTGCTCCCCCCGCGCCGTCCTCGCCGACGAATTGGCCCTGGCCGGCAGCGCCCGTGCCGCCGGCTCCGCCCTGGGCCGCGTTATTCGTGAACGTCGAGCCGGTAATGGTGACGTCCGATTCGACAAAGACCGCGCCACCAGAACCCACGCCGCCCCCTCCGCCCGTGCCATCCTGCTGGCTGATCACACCCGCAGCGCCACCGACGGCGGAGTTATTCGTGAATGTTGATGTGTCGAGCGTCAGCCCGCCGCCGGTGTTCGCGATTGCGCCACCATAAGCGTCGTAGCCGTCTCCGCCGTTACTCGTGCTTGCGGGGGCGAGCGCCTGGTTGCCCGAAAAGATCGAGTTCGTTACCGCCGCGCCGAAAGGCTCGTCGGCATAGATCGCGCCTCCCTCGCCGCCGTCCCCGCTGATGGCGGCGAGCTGGCCGGTTGCCTTGTTGTTGTAGAACTTGCCGGTGTCGACCACGAGGGCGGATTGGGAACCCACCACCTCGATGGCGCCACCAAAGCCACGAGCGGTGTTGCCGCCGCCCGTGGACGAGCCGAAAACGCTGTTGTACACGTACAGCGGACCGGAGCCTTCGGCGGCAACGGCGCCGCCGTTGTCGGCCGTGTTGCTCAGGAAGGTGTCGTTCACGACATTGAGGACGTCGTCGCCTTCGTCGAAGATCGCGCCACCGTCGTGGCCGCTGGTGGCCGTGGCATTTTCGAGGGTCAGCCCGGCGACCTGCATGGCCCCGGCCGCGTTGCTGATCGTGAGGATCTGGTGAGTGCCGGTGTTGCCAGCGGCGTTGATCGTGATCCTGCCGGCCCCTTCGATGTCGAGCGCTTCCCCGGCGGTCGTGGGGTTGAAGGCCAGGGGACCATTCGTGAGGGCAATGGTGCCGGTCACGCTGAAGAGGATGGTGGTGCTTCCGGTGGTATCGGCGTTGGCCGCCGCGATGGCGGAGCGAAGCGTGACGGTGCCCAACGGCGGCGAGGCCGAGTCACCCAGGCTGTTGACCGTGATCGTCGTGTGCGTGGCGCTGACGTTCGACAGGTCGGGGTTGGTAGGCGCCGAGTTACCCGAGATGCTGGAGAAGACGGCGGTCGCCACGCCGTCGGTGCCGCCGGGCTTGTTGCCTGGATCGTTCCAGACGCCACCGCCGTCCGTGGCGGCTGTGTTCGTGGTGATGGTGGACGAGGAGACGGAGAGGTCGTGCAAGTCCTCGTTCGCCAGGGCCCCGCCGTCACCCGAGCCCTTCAGAGCGATGGTGAGGGCACCGCCGCCGGTCGCGGAGTTGCTGGTGAAGGTGCTCTGGGTGATGAGTGCCGAGTCGTCGTTGTCGAGTGCGCCGCCAAACGCATCGCCTCCGCCGCCGTTCGCGGCGTTCGTGACGCCAACGCCGCCGGTGCCGCCCGTGGCGTTGTTGGAGGTGAACGTGCTGCCGATCACGCTCAGGTCGAAATCGTTCTCGACGGCGCCGCCATAGGCGTCACCGCCGTGGCCGGAGAACCCGCCGGCGCCGGTGGCCATCGCGCCCGCGCCCCCGGTGGCCTTGTTGGACGTGAACCCGTCCTTATTGATGGTCACACCGACCGAATCCGCGTAGAGGGCTCCGCCAATCGCGTCGCCGCCGTCGCCGCTGTGGCCCCCCTTGCCCCCGGCACCGCCGCTGCCGCCCGCGGCCGAGTTGCCGGTAAACGTGGAGTAGGAGATATTCGGCTCCGCAAAACCGTCAACGCTCAGCGCGCCACCGTTAGCGCTGCCGCCGGCGCCGCCGCTCAGCCCGACCCCGATGCTCAACCCGCCTGCGCCGCCTTTGGCCTGGTTGCCCGGCCCGAAGGTCACGCCGCTGATCGTGACGTCGAGGCCTCCCGGACCGCCGAGGGGGATAGCATCGACAGCTCCTCCATCGCCGACACCGCCGTAGCCGGCGTTCGTGGACTTGGCGTTCCCTCCCGCTCCGCCCTGCGCCACGTTCAGCGTGAACGTGCTGTTGGAGAGGCTGAGACCGTACGCGGCCTGGACCGCGCCGCCGAAGGCGCCGCCACCGTTGGAGTCGTCGGGGCTCACGCCCGCGCCGCCGGTCGCGCTGTTGCTGGTGAAGCTCGACCCGCTGATCGCCAGAGGGCCCTGGCTCTCGATCGCACCGCCGAGCGCTTCGCCCTCGTCGTCCTGGAGACCGAAGACATCCGAATTGTTGGAGCCGACGCCACCGAGGACCGTATTGCCTGTGAACGTCGATGAGGTGACAGTTAAGGATGTGAAATTGTTTAGGTTTTTGTTTGGCGTGATGCCAGGCTGTTGTCCGAGTCCAAAGCTGCTCACGACGGCCCCGCCTGCCGCCGCGCCGCCGAGTCCGAAGTCGCTGGGCAGGCCGGGATTCGCGACGCCACCGGCGCCGCCGAAGGCGGCGTTGTTGGTGAAGACGCTGCCGCTGATCGCGGGCTGGCCGACGGCGCTGGCGATGGCCCCTCCCATTCCGACGCCGCCGCCGGCGCTCGTGCCGCCGGCACCGCCGATGGCCTGGTTGGTGGTGAAGGTCGCGGTAATCTGGTCGGTGGCGGAGGCCGCGTCGTACAAGGCGCCGCCCGCGCCCACGCCGCCGACGCCCCCGGTGTCGGACCTGTTGGCGGCTCCGCCCATGCCGCCGATGGCCTTGTTCCCGGTGAACGTCGTTCCGTTGCCGATGGTGATGCTTGTCCCGACTCCGTACGGCGGCTCGACGACACCCTGCGAATAGATCGCGCCACCGAAACCAGCGCCGCCGGCGCCGCCGGAGCTGCTTTCCGGTGCGCTGGACGACCCATTGCCGCCAGCGCCACCTCGGGCCGTGTTGTTCGTGAAGGCCGTGTTGGTGACTGCGATGTCGGTCGCGGCGTAGACGGCGCCCCCCTCGGCCGTCCCTCCGGCGGAACCGCCGCCGGGGCTCGTTTCGCCAGCCTGGGCGATGGCGGCGTTGTTGGTGAACTGAGACGAGTCGACGGTGAGCCCGGCGAAGAGGTTCGCAATCGCACCGCCTTCGACGGGATAACCATTACCGGCCTGGTTCGTGGCGGCGAGTGCCTGGTTGCCCGAGAAGAGCGAGCCGCCGGTCACCACCAGGCCGAACTCGAGGTCCGCAAAGATCGCACCCCCTGCACCACCCCCGCCGAGCTGGCCGAGGGCCTGGTTGTTGTAGAACTTGCTCGCGTCGACCGTGAGGGTCGTAGCGCTGGTGACGGCGAAGATTGCGCCGCCGACTCCACGGGCCATATTCGCGCCGCTGCCGGTTGCCGTGCCGAAGACGCTGTTCTCGACGTTCACCGGCCCGCCAGCCTCGGCCGCGATGGCACCGCCGTTATCGGCGGTGTCGTTCAGGAACGTGTCATTGACGACGTTGAGGACATCGTCGCCGCCGAAGAGGATCGCGCCGCCGTCGTGACCGCTGGTGGCCGTGGCGTTTTCGAGGGTCAGCCCGGCGACCTGCACGGGCCCGGCCGCGCTGCTGATCGTGAAGATCTGATGGGTGCCGGTGTTGCTCGCGGCGTTGATCGTGATCTTGCCCGCCCCTTCGATGTCGAGCCCCTCGCCCCCGTTTGTGGGGCTGTAGAACAGCGGCCCGTTGGTAAGGGGGATCGTGCCGGTCACGCTGAAGTTGATGGTTGTACCGGCGGGGTCCGTACTTACGTTGGCCGCCGCGATGGCGGAGCGGAGTGTGACGGTGCCCGGCGGGGGGGAGGCGGTGTCGGCCAGGCTGTTCACGGTGATCGTGCTCAGCACCACGCGGTCTTCGAGCACGTCAAGCTCGTACGCGCGCAGAACCCTCGCCGCCCGTCGCCGCCGATCGGCCGAGACCGCCGTGGACCTGCTTAATCCCGACGCATTCCAACGTAACCAGCTCATGGTTGAAACTCCTCAGTCGCTGTAAGTTACCCAAAGCTCGTTTTGCTGAGGAACCGTCTCGACTCGTCCTCGACACTCAATCGTCCGGTGCGCACCAACGATCGCGAGTGTCGAATGCCGTCAGAGAGGCTCCCTGGAGGTCGTCGTTGACCGTGGGACCAGTCGATCCCGGATCGCGCTTGCGGTCCGACTCCCTTCCCGCAAGCCACCGTCGCAACCGTCGCTGTCCACCGCTCTCCAGGGTCGAATCACAATTGATCCACGATGCGCCGCTTGACCGTCTCCGACGTGCGTGGTGAAAACATGCCTGCGCTTCGTATGATTTGACGACAGTTGATAACTAATGAATTATTACTAATCGCATTGTTAGTCAAACTGGATGTTTTGTGTCGGCTATGACGTTGGATGCGTGAAGACGCCGTTCGAGCGGTAGCCACGGTGCACGGGGAACCATTGAAAACCGACGTGCCATGAATGGATGCGTCACGTTCATCGTGTCAACAAGGTTCACGAGAAATTGCTGACTCTCGGTACGATCACGTCTCAATTCTAGGACGACAAACTACGACCAAGCTCACATGGGTGTGCGTTAATGTCAAGGAAAAAAGGTGGCGAATAACCAGAATGGGAAAACTGGGTAAAACGAATGAACGGGATATTTGGCGACGGTTTTTCTCGGAAGGCTGAATGTGCCGGCGTAGGATCATGGCGCTGGCTCTCGCATTTGCCGAGAGCGGTATCCCTCCGCCCCCCGGCTGGCAGTGGCTTCGATCGTGCACGACATCGCTGCTGCGCTCCCCGCGCTTGGCCAAACCTGGCCATCTTCTTGAAGCTGGCCTTAGCGAACGCCGGCGATAATTTTACCCGGGTACTATTGGGTGCCGATTATTATCCGGGTAGAATGAAGCCGTGGTTGATCGCCATTCCAGAGGGAGAGTACGGTGGCACAAAAGAGTCATACAGCCTTCGCAGGCGATGCTTGCATCGGGGCCGGCACGTTGGTCGAGGTGGCGTTGAGCGCCAAGGTGGTTCTCGACCGTTGGGAGGGGACCCCGGTGCTGATCTTTGATGACCAGACGGGAGAGACGATCGAGGTCGACTTTCGCGGAACAGCGGAGGAGGTCCAGGCGAGGCTGGCGAGCCGGACGCGGGAGCCGGACGTGCCTGAAGCGCTGGCTGACGCCGAGCGTTCCGAGCCTCGTGGCCCCGGGCGTCCGCGGTTGGGGGTGGTGGCGCGCGAGGTCACGCTGCTCCCGCGTCATTGGGAGTGGCTCAACGGCCAGCCCGGCGGGGCGTCAGTCGCGCTCCGCAAGCTGGTGGAAGAGGCCCGGCGTTCGAGCCAAGGCAAGGACCGCGAACGGCGATCGCAGGAGGCGGCTTATCGGTTCATGTCCACCTTGGCGGGCGATCGCCCGGGCTTTGAGGAGGCGATTCGGGCATTGTTCGCGGGGGAACGGGCGCGGTTCGAGGAGCAAGT
The DNA here is from genome assembly GCA_031291845.1 of Isosphaeraceae bacterium. Taxonomy (GTDB): domain Bacteria; phylum Planctomycetota; class Planctomycetia; order Isosphaerales; family Isosphaeraceae; genus DAIDJG01. Next base: position 47,108 of record JARLIH010000046.1, read on the forward strand.
TGCAACCTGGCCGAGCGACGTGCGGAATCATGCGGCGAAACTGGCCGCGGCTGCGCTGGGAAGCGTGCATGAGGACGCCGGGCACGCCGTCTGAAGGGCGCGCCCCGTACCACGGTTGGCGGAGATTGGCGAACCGCCCGGTACTGGAGTTCGGATTGAGCGATCAGTACCCGTCGGCCGAAACGACCTCGCCTCCTTGCCGGGTTGCCAGGGCCTGGAAGACCGCAAGGGGGCGTTTCTCCTTGATGAAGCGAACGCCGCCGTCCGCGAAGAGGAACTGCGCACCGCCGGGATGCCGCGACCAGAACTGGTCGGCGTGGGCGGGCCGTGAGTTGGGGCCGTCGAGCTCGCCGGTGTGGGCGATCACGAGCGCATCGCCCCCTTCCGGCGACAGTCCGCCTTCGGCCTGCAACTCGGTAATCGGTACGGCCGCGTGGGTCACGGCCCCGGTCCACGTCGCGCGGGCGAGGTTCTGGCTCTTCTCGCCGACGGCCAACGTGTTGCTCGTCCCGTCGACGACCTGGGCGATCGTGACCGACCGATTGCGGTAGAAAAGGCCTTCGCCGTTATCGCGGCCCGGCGGGTCGTCGCTTGGGCTGTACGGGTACAAGCTCGACGGATCGCCCTTGCCGAAGCAGCCGACATAGTTCGACGATGCGACGTCGCAGATCGGATTGCCGAGCGACGAGCTGCTCGTGCTGTCGTCGACCACCGTGAACTGCGGTTGGAACGAGGCGTCCGATGGGCATATGAAAATGTTGATTTTGGTCAGCCGAGCCGTCTGGTTGGCGGCCTGCTCGATGGGCAGGCTGAAATTGATCGAGCTGTAAACCACGCCTTGCTCGACCTGGGACAGAGCCAAGGCGGCCCAGCCCCAGCCGGGCCCGTTATTGTCGCCGTCCGGGCCGGGCAAGGAGATCAGGCCCGGGGGAAAGGCGCCGACGGCGTCGTGGTAGTTGTGAAGGGCGATCCCGACTTGCTTCAAGTTGTTCGCACACTGGATTCGCCGAGCGGCCTCGCGGGCGGCCTGCACGGCGGGAAGCAAGAGCGCGATCAAGACGGCGATGATCGCGATCACGACCAGGAGCTCGATCAGGGTGAATCCTCGGGTACGCGGGCGCATGAGCCGGGTGCTCCGGACGCGGCGCAGGCGCGGCGGCGGGTGGGCCGCGCCTGGGACCGCGGGGCTTCTGCAAGGCTTCGGAAGCGAAAGAGACACGCATGACGTCGCAAGTTCCTGCGCAACGGGTGCGCGGAACCCAAGCGGTCGCCGCGGGAGGGCGGGCTTGGTCAGGCGGGCGTCCGCGGTTCCGGTGGCTCGTCGGGCAGGGCGCCGGCAAGGCGTGCGTGCAAGGCGGGGTGAAAGGCATCGAGACGCCGGCCGCCGTCGCGCGGGACCGGGTGGGCGTTTGCGCTGAGACTTGCCTTCGTGACGAGCGGCACCGCGCTCGGGCTGGAAGGGAGGCCCTGGCCGCCGCAAGGGACGGAGCGAACGCAAGGGCCCGCGCGGCGCCGGGTGGAAGGAGCGGGAACGTCGTCGGCCCGCGGAGCGGGTGCCGCCATCCGGGCGAGCCGCTGCTCGCGCCGGGCGCAGCAGCAGTCCCCTTCGCAGTCGGAGCTGCACTTGCAGCGATGGGTCTGCGCGGCGGCGCGCTCGGCCCGCGCCGCCGCAACAGATGCAGCCCGAGCCTCGGCCGTCCCGCCGCAGATCCAGAGCGCAAGCAGCACTGCCAGCCAGGAGCGGCGATCGCGCGTCGGAGCCGGGAGGAGCGTCGAGACGACTGGCCGCACGAGCGAATCTCCTCCGCGACGATCTCGGTCAGGCGGGAGCTCTTGGTGAGAACCCTATCATGGGGAGCGCCGGACCCATCGTCAAGCGTGGAGCGTCGGGGCGATGGACAACGACCCGCCCGTCCGGCAAGATAGCCACGACTGCCTCCTTCCTACCGGAGCGACTCCCGTGCCTCGACTTCCCCTTTGCCTTGCGACCTTCTTCGTTTTCGCGCTCGGGGCCGTGGCCCAGGAGGCCCCGCGCTTCGCCGGACCCACGGAGAAGGGCTTTCTCCTCCCCAACGGCTGGACGATCACACCGGCGGGCCGGCACGTGCCGTTGACCGACATGGTCCTGAACATCATGCCGCTGGCCGACGGCCGGCACGCAATCGCCGCGACGAGCGGCTACAACCGGCACGAGCTCTCGCTCGTCGACCTGGAGGCGCGCAAGGTCGTCTCGGCCGAGTCGGTCGCGCAGAGCTGGTTCGGGCTCGCCGCCGAACCCGGCACGGAGCGTATCTGGTGGTCGGCCGGCGGCTCGGCTCGGCTGCACGTGTTCCGGCTCGCCGAAGGGGCGCTGCGCCCCGCCGCGCCCCCCGTCGTGGAGAGCGCACTGCCCAAGGAACAGGCCAAGGGTCATTTCCGGAGCGGGCTGACGTTCGACCACGCCGGCGCGACGGTCTACTCGCTTGACATCAACGCCGGGACCATCAGTGCGCTGCCGTTGAAGGGGGACCGTCCCTTTCGGACGGCCAAGGCGGGCACGAGGCCGTACGACATCGTTCTGGCCCGCAACGGCTCGCGCCTGTATGTGTCCGACTGGGCGAGCCGAGCAGTGCTCGCACTCGACCCGGCCGACCTCGGGGTCGTCGCGAAGATCCCGGTCGGAGAGCACCCGAACCAGATCGCCCTGCACCCCAAGGACGACCGGCTGTTCGTCGCCTGTGCATCGAGCAACAGCGTTGCCGTCATCGACACCCTGCGCGGGGCCGTCACCGAGACGATCGCCACGACGCTCTTCCCCAAGGCGCCCGAGGGGAGCACCCCCGATGCGCTCGCCGTCGCCCCCGACGGCCGCACGCTCTACGTCGCCAACGCCGACAACAACTGCGTGGCCGTGGTCGACGTCGCCACCGCCTCCCACAGCCACGTGAAAGGGTTCATCCCGACCGGTTGGTATCCGTCGGCGGTGGCCGTCACGCCCGACGGCAAGAACCTGCTCGTGGGAGTCGGCAAAGGCAACCAGACCCGCCCGAACCCGTTCGACGTCACGAAACCCGCCGAGGGCACGAACGAGACCGAGACCCCGAAGCGCCGGCGCTATCCTTACATCGGTACGACGCTCTCGGGAGCGCTTTCGATCGTGCCGGTCCCGGACGATAAGCAACTCGCCGCCTACACCGAGACGGTCTACCGCAACTGCCCTTATGCCGACAGCCTGCTGACCGACGCCCCGTACCCGCACAAGACGGCCGTCCCCACCAAGGTCGGCGACCCGTCACCGATCCAGCACGTGATCTACATCATCAAGGAGAACCGGACCTACGACCAGGTCTTCGGTGACGTGAACCGGGGGAACGGCGACCCGTCGCTCGTCATGTTCGGCGCCAGGGTTTCGCCCAACCACCACAAACTGGCCGAGGAGTTCGTCCTGCTCGACAACCTGTACTGCAACGGCCACGTTTCGGCCGACGGCCACCCTTGGTCGACCATGGCGTACAACACCGACTACATCGCGAGGAACTGGGCGCTGACCTATTCGGGACGGGCCGGCGTGAATGACGACGACGACGGCGACCTTGCGAAGGCCCCGTCGGGCTACCTCTGGGACGCCTGCGCGCGCAACGGTCTGACCTACCGCAGCTACGGCGAGTACGGCCGGCGGGTCAGCCAGCCCGACGGCACGTTCAAGATGGAAGGCGCAGTGCCCGGCCTCGTCGGCCACTTCTGCCCGGACTGGGGCCTCCCTGCCGAGAAGGGCCGGCCGGTCCGAGACACCGACCGCGTCGAGACGTTCCTCAAGGAGTTCCGTGCCTACGAGAAGAGCGGCGACCTGCCCCGGTTCATCGTCATGAGCCTGGGCGAAGACCACACAACCGGCACCAAGACAGGCGCGTTCACGCCCGAGGCGTGCGTCGCCAGCAACGACCTGGCGCTCGGCCGCCTGGTCGAGGCGGTGACGAAAAGCGCGTACTGGCCCAAGACGGCGATCTTCGTGATCGAAGACGACGCGCAGAACGGCCCCGACCACGTGGACGCGCACCGGACCATCGGGCTGGTCATCAGCCCATACACGAAGCGGCGGTCGCTCGACAGCACGCAGTACAGCACCGTGAGCATGCTGCGCACGATGGAGCTGATCCTGGGCCTCGCGCCGTTGAGCCAGTACGACGCCGCGGCGAAGCCGATGTTCGCCTCGTTCACGGAGCAGCCCGACCTGAAGGCGTATGAACACGAGCCGGCCCGGATCGACCTGAACGCCAAGAACGGCGCCCTGGCCTACGGCGCGGAGCGGTCGAACCGGATGGACTTCAGCGAATACGACAAGATCGACGACTTCGAGCTCAACGAGATCCTCTGGCGTGCCGTCAAGGGGGCCCACGCGCCCTTGCCGCCGGCCGTGCGCAGGGCGATCGCATTCCGGCCGGCGCCGGTCGCGGAGCAATGACGAGCCGCTCCGGTGGACCGACATGAATCCGTCCAACCAGCCCCCTCGAGCGTTCTGCCTCTTGAACTCAGATCGCGGGCGCGAACAATGACGGGGTCCGTCAATCTCGGCAACGCTATGGTGCCCGCCACCAGAGGAACGGCCACATGCCATCGTCGAACCAGGATCCCCAGGGTTCCCCCACTACGCCGACCGCGGTCGTTCGGCATGCCCTCACGGAACAGGACGCGGTGTGGAGGGAACTGCTCCGTCTGGCGCAGGCGGTCGAGGTCATGCTGGCCGCCAGCGTCTCGGCCCTGTGCGACGGGCGCATCGAGCTCGTACCCGACGTGCGGGCGCAAGAGCGAGCGATTGACGGCTGGGAGGTCCGCGTGGAGCGCGAGTGCCTGCGCGTGTTGACGCTGTACGAGCCGGTCGCCTCCGACCTGCGCAGGGTGGCCGTGGCCTTGAAGGTCAACGGCAACCTCGAGCGCGTGGGCGACCTCGCGACCCACATCGCCAAGCGCGCCGGCCGGCTCGCTCGCGAGCCGGGTGCGCCTCCCGTCTCGGAGTCACTCGCCCATCTCGCCCGGCAAGCCCTTCAGGCCTTCCGCGACAGCATTCGCGCCCTGGAGTCGGTCGATTCGGACCTCGCACGGTCGGTCAACGCGGCTGACGACGCGATTGACGGGCTCTACCGCGGAGTGGTCGACGAGTACAAGCAGGCGATCCGCCGGGATCCGGAACAACTCGACAACTGGCTGCGGCTGATCAACTCCGCCCGCAACCTGGAGCGCGTGGCCGACCACGCTACGAACATCGCCGAAGCGGTCATCTACCTCAAGGAAGGGCAGCTCGTGCGCCACCGCGGCGAGGCGTGAGCCGCCGTGTCTTGACGCACAAGCCGGCTGACCCATTTGAGACGATTTGGCATCATCGCGTAAGTAATGCTCCTCTGTGACCCCACGACGGCCACGGCGGGAACACGCAACGAATCTTGACTCACAACGCCAGCGCGGTCGTCGCCATTCGGTTCCACAACCTGAGGCGAGGAGGCTCCGATGTACCTGGCCGCCGTCGTGCAGATGACGTCCACGGCCGACTCCGAAGCGAACTGGCTACAGGCCAGCGGCCTCGTCGAGCGTGCCGCTCGCTCCGGTGCCCGGCTGGTGGCGACTCCCGAGAACACGAACTTTCTCGGTCCGCCGGCAGACAAGGTGCGCCTGGCCGAGACGCTCGACGGCCCGACCTGCCAGCGCTTCGGGGCGCTCGCGCGCCGGCTCGAGATCCACTTGCTGCTGGGGTCGTTCAACGAGCGGAGCGTCGATCCCGGACGCTGTCATAACACGAGCGTCCTGTTCGGGCCGGACGGCGCGACGTTGGCCGTGTACCGCAAGATCCACCTGTTCGACGTGGACGTCTCCGACGCGGTCCGTTACCGCGAGTCCGACGCGGTCGCGCCGGGGGATCGCGCGGTCGTTGTGGGGACGCCGCTCGGCCACCTCGGCCTTTCCATTTGCTACGACTTGCGGTTCGGCAACCTCTACCGCCGCCTGGTCCGCGACGGCGCCGATATCCTGTGTGTTCCGGCCGCATTCACCGCGACGACGGGGCGCGACCACTGGGAGCCGCTCTTGCGCGGCCGGGCCATCGAGAACCAGTGCTACGTGCTCGCGCCGGCGCAGTGCGGAAGGCACGACGACCCGGGCCTCCGCGAGAGTTACGGTCATGCCGCGATCGTCGATCCCTGGGGGCAGGTCGTCGCGACCGTCTCCGACGGTCCTGGCCTGGCGGTCGCGGAGATCGACCTCGATCGCGTCGCTCGCATTCGACGCGCGATACCGGTCAGCGCGCACTTCCGGCCCGCGCTCTGAAAGATCACCCGCCGGTAAGGCGAAAAGGGAGCCACGATGAGAGGCGACGGCAAAATCGCGATGATCACCGGGGCAGGGTCGGGAATCGGACGGGCGACGGCCCTGGCGCTCTTGAACGAGGGGTATTCCGTCGTGCTGGCCGGCCGCCGGCGCGAGGCGCTGGAGCAGACGGTCGCCGCCGCCGGACCGGCCGGCATCCGGGCGCTGGCCGTTCCTTCCGACGTGAGCGACCCGGCGTCCGTCGATGCGCTCTTCGAAGCGACGAAGGAAGCGTTCGGGCGCCTCGACCTGCTGTTCAATAACGCCGGCACGGGTGCTCCGCCCGTTCCCCTCGAGGACCTCACCGTCGAGCAGTGGCGGCGCGTGGTCGACGTGAACCTCACCGGCCCGTTCCTGTGCACGCGGGCGGCGTTCCGGCTCATGAAAGCACAGGACCCGCGGGGCGGACGCATCATCAATAATGGTTCGATCTCAGCCCAAACGCCCCGGCCGAACTCCGCGCCTTACACGGCGACGAAGCACGCGATCACCGGCCTGACCAAGTCGACCGCCCTCGACGGCCGAAAATACGACATCGCGTGCGGCCAGGTCGACATCGGCAATGCCGAGACGGACCTCACCGCGCGGATGAAGAACGGCGTGCTTCAGGCGAACGGGCAGACCGCCGTCGAGCCCACGATGGACCCCGCGCACGTTGCGCAGGCGGTTCTGTACATGGCCAGCCTCCCGCTCGACGCGAACGTCCTCTTCTTGACCGTGATGGCGACGAAGATGCCGTTCGTCGGCCGTGGCTGAGGGGCGCCGCCGGACGGGCTGCAAGGGTCGGTTGAGGAGAGATCCGGATGGCGCGCCCGGAGTCTGCGACGGGCGTGCCACCCCGCGTGCCGAAGGCCCGAGCGATGCCACTTTGCTGATGTCCTGAGGGCGTCGACAGCGTCTCCCCAAACGCTGGATTTCGTGTTAACCTGGAGTATCCAACCGACGTACAACCACGGCGTTCCTCAACGGGGGTCACCATGACGAAGCTGGCGTGCGTGGGGCGCTCGACGTCCGCCGTTGTCGCGCTCCTCGTGTTCGTCGCGTCGGCGTCGACCGTGCGAGGCGCTCCACCGGAGGCCTCGGACGACCGCGACCACTGGGCGTTCCAGCCCGTCGGCACGCCGGAGATTCCGGCGGTGAGGCAAACGGGGTGGTGCCGCAACCCGATCGACCGCTTCGTCCTGTCGAAGCTTGAGCAAAAAGGATGGGCGCCTGCTCCACCGGCGAGTCCCGCGGTTCTCTTGCGGCGGCTCTGCTTCGACCTGAACGGGTTGCCCCCCACTCCCGAGCAGGTCGCGAGCTTTCCGCGGGGCGATCGAGACCACGCGGCGGACCGCCTGGTTGACGAGCTGCTCGCGCGGCCGGAGTACGGCGAGCGCTGGGCGCGGCATTGGCTCGACGTCGTGCGCTTCGCCGAGTCGAACGGCTACGAGCGCGACGCCGCGAAGCCGTCGGCGTGGCGATACCGCGACTACGTCGTCCGCGCGTTCAACCGCGACCAGCCGTTCGACCGTTTCCTCATCGAGCAGCTTGCCGGGGATGAGCTGCCCGACGCCGACGCGGACACCGTGATCGCCACCACGTACTACCGGCTTGGCCCCTGGGACGACGAGCCGGCCGACCCGAAGCAGGACCGCTTCGACCAGCTCGACGATCTCGTGGCCACAACGTCGGAGGTCTTCCTCGGGCTCACGCTTGCCTGCGCTCGTTGCCACGATCACAAATTCGAGCCGCTGACCCAGCGCGATTATTACGGGATGGTCGCGATCTTCAACGGGCTCAAGCGTCCCCAGAATGGACGTACGGAGCTTGTGGTTCCGGCGGGCTCGCCCGACCTGGTGCGGGCGGCCGCCGCGCGCGACGCGCTGGCCGCCGC
>JARLIH010000423.1 GCA_031291845.1 Isosphaeraceae bacterium
GCCTCGATCTCCGTCGCCGCGGTTGCCTCGATCGCCTCGCGCTTCGCGTAGCGGCCCCTTGGGCGGAGGTCGATGACCGCGACATACCAGACGCCCACCTCGGCGTGGTACGTGCACGGTCCGACAGCCCAGCCCGGCATCCACGCCATGGCGTCGTGGACCGCCCCCCACGCGTGCTCCCGCTCGTCCTCCACGACCACGAGTCCGAGCTTACCGGATGGACGGACCCCCAACGCCCGGTCCGCCCCGCAACCTCAAACGCGCGGGCGGAGCGTCCGGTGCGGTGTCGCGGGTGGGGCTCGCCCGACACGGACGGCGGCCGGCGTGCACCGCCGCCCTGGCGCTCCTGCGCTTACTACCCCGGGAATGAGTCACCCGGTTCAGGGTCTTGTATGCCCCGGGTGATGGTTCTCAGCGCCGTCCCAGCCGCACCTTCGTCGGTAGGGCGTGGAAGGCCAGCCAGCGGCGCGATAAGGCCAGGGCAGGCCGGCTACTCGGGAATATGACGACGCGAGGATCCGCGATTACCTCGGGCTGAGAGCTAGTGCCTCGATTCTTAACTTTGGGTGGTGAATCGCCGCCGTCGCAGCGAGGTGCCGGATATGACGGATTCACACCCGAATGTTTCGGTACGGGGCACTAGTGATCCGGACGATCGGCGAAGTGCTTGACCTCGATGGGTAAGCCTCGGGCCCGGCAGACGAAGTAGCGAGGTCCCTTCGCGCGGTCGTAGCGGTCTTCCAGACCTCGCATGTGCTTCACGATGACCTCGAACTGCTCCTTCATGGTCGAGTGCTTGGCCCGGGCGTGCGCCAGGAACACTGCGCTCACGGCCTTGTCGCGGACCAGGCCGGCGTAAGCGACCTTTTTGCGGGCGTCCTGGTCTCGGGTGATCCATACCACCCGCTTGTCGGCGCAGAACGTGATGACCTCCGGATCCGGCTTGCCGACAAGGTTGACCTCTCTGTTGGAGACGACGTTGTATTCGACCAGGCGGAGCGCGGCCGCGAACGCGGTCGGGATGTTCTCGTCGAGCAGGAAGCGGACGCCAGCGTCGGCCAGGGCGTCCTCTACGCTGCGAGGCGCCGTTCCCATGCGATCGCCCGGGCCACGTCGGTCTCGGTCACCTCGAACAGCCGCGCGATGCTGGCCGGCTTGTCGCCGGCCTCGGCGATCTCGAAGATCGTTCGCGTCGTCAGCCGGGTGCCATCGACGCAGGTCAGTCCGAACTGGACGGCCGGTCGAGCGGCGATCCGCTCGACGGGGCGCCACACGGTGACGCGTCCGTCGTCGTAGCCGAGTTGCCCGCGGACGTCCGCGACCAGGTTCGGGAGTTCAACGCGCTGCGCCTCGAGGACGCCGGTCATGGCCAACTGGCCACGCCGGTTGGCCGACAGGAAGGCGTCGGACGAGTCGCTCACCCGGACCATGACGTCGTGGCCAGCGACCCAGAGCGTCTCGTGCACGAACGGGTGGCGGTGACCGGTCCGCGCTTGGAGGTCCTTCTCGGCCTCGCGGATGTCCTTGAGGCGAACGTTCTTGCGCAACTGCCGGACAAACAGGAGGGTGACGAACTCGTCAAAGGTGACCAAGTCGTCTCTGACGCCCTCGGGGCGCGGGTCGAGCCAGCGCGACACCGTGCTCATCGGGATCCCGCTGTACTGGACCGCGTCGGTCAGCGAGTACAGGCCGATGTCCCAGGCGTAGGTCGGAAGCGATCCGGCCTCACCGCCGAGTGCGCTCACCATCAGACCTCTGGTTCCTCGTTCCCGGGCGAGGGGGAGACCGGAAGTGTCGCACGTTCGGCAAGCCAAGATGGCGACAACGCTGCCTCCCCGACTAGAACATCCGTTCGAGTGATGCTACCCTCGACGTCCATAGATGATCGGTTCCAGACCGTCGGTCAGTACTACGCGGCCGTTCGCGACTCGGTCGAGATTGTGGACCTCGCTGGATTGGTACCCGGCCTGGGTGCGGTCTAGTCGTCCAGGCTCCAGACGATCGGGTCCGCTCGAAGGTCGTTGAGGCCCGCGTTGGCTCGGCTGAACGGCCGGCTCCCCAAGAAACCAACCTTCGATCGTGCCATCGGGTGCGGCGAAGACACCGCGAACACGTTTGGATTGGCGATCAAGTGCGTCTTGGCCTGGGCGTGGCGGCCCCATAACAAGAAGGCGACCGGCCTGTCCTGGTTGGCCACGGCGGTGATGATCGCGTCGGTCAGCGTCCCCCATCGGGCTCGCCAGTGGCTTCCTGGCTCGCCCTCGTCAACGGTGAGTGTCGTGTTGAGCAGCAGGACGCCGTATCGCGTCCATGCCTCGAGCGACCCATGATCGGGCAGCCTCAGATGGCAGTCAGATCGGAGTTCTGTTCGGATCCGACGGAGTGAGCGTGGCAACGGCCCGTCGAGGTCCGCCGGAACTGAGAACGCGAGTCCCGTGGCGTGCTCCTTGTTCGGGTACGGATCCTGCCCGAGGATGACCGCTTGGATCGTGTCCAAGGACGTGGCGTGGAGAGCCGCGAAGACCCGCTCCGGCTCTGGTAGGACGCGGCCAACCTGACGCCGCGCCGCGACGAACTCGGCGATTGGGGCGAGCCGCGCGGGCGAAGCTGCCGGGCCAATAGCACGGACCCAGGCGGGCGGGATCGACCCGATCGTCTCGTCGATTCGCGTGGACGCTTCCATGATGGTCGAGTCTAGGCCGCCGGCGGCTTCTGAAGGCGGTTCTCGGGCGAGACAATCCCGGTGATCGAAGACTCCTCGTCATCGCCCGAGACGGGCTCGGGCGACACCGACCTCTCAACTCGCAGGCGGCGACGGGGTCTTGGCCCGGTGGTTCCTCTGGGCGGCGGTGTTCTTCCGCCTGCGGCAGTCCTGACACCAAAGGA
>JARLIH010000424.1 GCA_031291845.1 Isosphaeraceae bacterium
CGCAGGCGCGGGCGATGGCAGGGAAGCTTCCGTTGGTCTGGGCGTCCGAGATTTGGCAAAACACGTCGATCCGGGACTGGCAGAGGTTCAGGGCCGCGTCGCTGACCTCGGTCGCCGCGTTGACCGGGACGCTGACAAGCTGGAGTCCCTCCTTCGCAAGCGCCTGTTCGAAGCGCTGGCGCGCGACGACCGAGTTGACCTCGCCGGGCGTGAAGAGCGTGCCCACGCGACGCGCGGCGGGAAGGATCTCACGGATCGTGCGGACCACTTCCGCGTACGGGAAATCGAGGTAGACACCGGTGACCCGGGGCCGGTGGTCGGTGGCCGTCTTACCCGCCCCGGCCGCGAACGGGTCGAGTACAAGGGCGAAGAGGAGCGGCTTCTGATCGACTTTCCGAAGGCCGGTCTGCAGGGCCGTTGTGGTCAGGCTGAGGATCAGGTCGCTGTCGTTGCCGTTCATCTCGTCGTAGATGGTGTTAAGGGTGGCGACGTCCCCCTGTGCGCTGCGGTAGTCGATCGTGAAGTCCCGCCCGTCCACCAGCCCAGCTTCTTTGAGGCCTTCGCGGAGGCCCTCGCGGGCTTCGTCCACGACCGTCGCGTCCGTATAAGAGACGAGTCCGAGTTTCCAGCGCCGGGAGAGCGCGGCAGCCTTCACGGCGACGGCGGCCGGCTCGACGCGCGGGCGGCGACGAACCGGCCCCTTCCGCTCGACGACAACGTCGGCCTTGGCCTCGAGCTCCGAGGGGATACTCCAGTGCGCCTTGAGCGGTTCGAAGGCGACCCGGTTGATCCAGAATTCAGGCGGCACTTCATAGAGGACGGGCATCGCCGCCGGCGACTCGCCCCCAAGCATGGCGCTCGCGAGTTGCCCGACCTTGCCGCCGACCTGATAATAGTCGGCCCCCAGGTCGAACAGACATCCCTTCGCCGCGCAGCCCGGGATGTTGGAAAACACGGGTATATCCGCCGTGCGCGCGGGCCCGATCACCGACTCGAGCGCGGCGAGCACCGTCACGTCGCCGCCGATCCAGACCGCCTCCGCGCCGCGCCCGATGACCGAGGCCACGGCCTCGCTGACGGCCGCCGAATTCTCGACATTCGCCTCGAGGAGCTCGATTCCCAGTTCCTTGCATGTGACTCGGGCGATCTTCGTGCAGGCTTCAGAGTTGGCCTCGGACGGGTTCCAGGCGACACCAACCTGCGCCAGCTTCGGATTGAGCCGGCGGGCCATGCGGAAGGCCTCGGCGACCGGCTGCATCGTCCCGAGCCCGACCATGTAGGGAGGGTGCCGCATCGCGTCGTCGCGCGCGATGCCGACGCCCGCCGCCACGGGGTCGCTTACCATCCCGAAGACGTGGGGCACCTTGGCGTCGCGGTTTGCCCCGGCGACGGCCTGGAGGCTCGGCGTCGAGAGAGTGACGATCAGCGCATATTCCCCGCCAACGAGCTCGCGGGCGATGGTGTTCGACGTCGCGGCATCCCCCTCGGCGTTGAACCGCCGGAGGCGGATCGTCTCGCCGTCCCGGTAACCGGACGCCGCCAGGCCGGCGATCACGCCGCGCGCTCCCTCCTCGATGGCCGGCTGGGAGATGTGCTGGAAAAGCGCGACCGACGGAATTTTCGCGGCGGCCGCCGTGGCGACCTCGGAACGTGGCCGCGCGCGATCGGTCAACAAGAGCACGGCCGACGCCGCCAGGATCATCGCAAGGCCGAGCGACAGGCGGAGGAGACTCTTGATCATCCGGACACCCATGACGAAAGGGAAGCAGCGCGATCGACCGGTCTCCCGGGGGAACGCAGAGGCCCCATGCAACATTGTAGGACTTCGATTCTCAATGAACCGCAAAAGCATTCACAGTCCGGGGCGACCACCCAATTTCACCTGGGGCGACAAAACGATTCCGCGCGGCCGTCGTTCGTGAGAAACTGGTTCGTCTTCGATTCCACCAGCCAACTGGGTGCCCCCATGAAGCGACTTGCCATCACCGCCTTCGTCCTGTCACTGGCCGCAACCGCCCGCGCGGACAAGCTCGTCCTCGTCGCCGGCGGCGGGGATGGGCCGGACGGCTCACCCGCTGTAGTGGCCAAGCTCGTCCAGCCTTTCGGGGTCGACTTCGGCTCTGACGGGACGATCTTCATCGTCGAAATGCAAAAGGGCGAACGGCTGCGGGCGATCAACCGCCAGGGCGCCTTGGTGACGCTGGCGGGCACGCTTGGGCAGAAGGGGCATGCCGGCAACGGCGGGCCCGCGCTCAAGGCCACGTTCAACGGGATGCACAGCCTCGCCGCCGGTCCGGATGGCTCTGTCTACCTCGCCGATACGTGGAACAATTGCGTCCGGAAGTACGACCCGAAGACGGGGACGGTCTCCGCGTTCGCCGGGACCGGTGAACCGGGGTTCGACGGCGACGGCGGACCGGCACTCACGGCGAAGTTCGGCCAGTGCTTTTGCGTCTCCTTCGACCCGGGCGGTAAGAGCTGCTACATCACCGATCTCGTCAACCGCCGGATCCGCAAGGTGGACATGGCGACCGGCATCGTGACGACCGCGGCCGGCAACGGGCGCCGGGGCGTGCCGAAAGATGGGGGCGACGCGATGCGCGAGCCCCTGGTCGATCCGCGTGCACATGCCGTGGGCGCCGAAGGCGACCTCTACATCCTCGAACGCGCCGGTCATGCGCTGCGCGTGGTTGACCCCCACGGGAAGGTCCGCACCGTGGCCGGGACCGGCAAGCCCGGCGCAGGCAGGGTCGGCGGCAACGCCCTCGCCGTCGCGCTGAACGGGCCGAAACATCTCTGTATCGATCGCAACGGCTCCGTGCTGATCGCCGACACGGACAACCACCGCATCCTGCGCTACCTTCCCAGCGCCGAGAGAATCGAGTTGGTCGCCGGGACGGGCAAGAAAGGGACGGCCGGCGTCGGCGGCGACCCGCGGAACGCCGAGTTCAACCAGCCGCATGGGGTGATCGTGCATCCCAAGACGGGAGAGATCTTCATCTCCGACGCGCTCAACGGACGGATCCTCAAGATCACGCGCGATTAGCCCGTACCTGCCCTGTTGTGCGACGATGCGAAGGAATTCTCCGACGCTGCCCGCCCGCTCGGGAATCTTCACCACGAGTCAACCCGGCGGCGTTAGGATGTTCCGCGACACGAAATGGGAGACGCGTGCGGAGGACATCATGGCGCTGGGATTTCGGCTCCGGCGGTCCTTGTGGGACTGGCTCGTCGCGGCCCTGGGCGTGGCGGCCCTGGGCGTGGCGGCCCTGATTTACGTACGTCAGCCCGATGCCCGACCGGTCCGCCTGACGATCACGGCCGGCAGCGCGGAGGGGTTGCGGCACCAGGTGGCCCTGACGCTCGCGGGCGAGGCGAAGGGGCGCGGCGTGGAGATTCGCCCCAAGCCCACGGCCGGATCGGAGGAGGCCCTCAACCGGGTCGACGCCGGTGCGCTCGACCTCGCGCTGGTGCAAGGGGGTCTCGACATCGGCCCTCGCGGGAACGTCCGGCAGGTCGCCGCGCTCTACGTCGAGCCGCTCCACTTGCTCGTCAAGGAGGAGATCCATGCCGACGTATCCCGGCACCTCGCCGCCCTCCGGGGGAAGGTCGTCAACCTGAGCGAGCCCGAAAGTGGAACGTTCGTCTTGGCGCGCGAGGTTCTCGACTTTGTCGGCCTCCGCCGCGGCGACCTCAACCACGCGACCATGAGCTACGCCCAGCTCGTCGGCGAGCGCGACCGCGGCAAGCTGCCTGATGCCGTGTTCATGGTTTCGTTGCTGCCATCGCCGGTGGCGAAACATCTGGTGACCGAGCAGCGTTATCGCCTCGTTCCTCTGCCGTTTGCTCGGGCCTTCGCGCTCGGGGCGGTGGCCGAGAGTGACCCCTCGCCGGTGCGCCGGGGTGTCGAGCGGTCGTCGGTCTTCGACGCCTTGATCCCCGCCTATACGTACGCCGTGGACCCGCCCGTGCCGGCCGACGTCGTGAACACGCTCGGCACGCGATTGCTGCTGGTCGCCAACAAGAACGTGGACGCGGATGCGATCGGCCGGGTGCTCGACGTCGTTTTTACGACCCGGTTCGCGCAGCTCGCTTTGCCGCCTCTCGACCCGAAGCTGCTCGACCTCCCCCCCGAGCTGCCCTGGCACGAGGGGACGCTTGCCTATCTCGGCCGGCAAAAGCCGCTGATCGCCGCCGACGTGATCGACCTTCTGGAGAAAGAGATCAGCATCGGAGCGGCGATGGTGGGCGGAACATTCTTCCTGTGGCAGTGGTTTCGCCGGCGCGTCCGGAGGCGCCGGGATGTCGGGTTCGGGCTCTATCTCAAGCGGGTCATGGCCGTCGAGCGCAAGGCGGAGGAACTGGAATCCTCGGCTGTGATCGACCTGGCGGAGTTGCTCCGGCTGCAGCACGAGCTCGGCGGCTTGCGACTCGAAGCGCTGGAACGGTATGCGGCCGGCGAGCTCGAAGGCGAGGAGTTGATGTCGGGTTTCCTGGCCCATGTCGGCGACGCGCGGGGCTACCTGACCCGCTTGATCCTGCACGTCCGCGAGAACCTCGAAAAGTCAGCACGGGCCCAGGGCCGGCCGGCCGGCGCGCTCTGGCACGAAGCGCTCGGCGAGAGCGACGAGGAGCCGTGACGGTTGTCGTCGAGCGGTTCTGACCGGCATAGCGCACCGGCAGTCTTCTTGGAGTACGTTGGCTTGCTCCCGTTTATGAAGGCAGCGGCAAACCGCCGCACTCCAAAGCGCGAGCGAATCGGCCAGCAATGGCCGGCCCCACAGGGTGAGAAACGTGGCTCGATTGCCCGCGATCGGCTCGTGGCGTATCCTGACCATCAACGGACTTGCGCTACCAGCCGGCCAAGCAGAGGCGAGCAAGTCTCACAGAGGATCGAATCAATATGCAAACCAGATCGAAATCTCGGTGGCAGCATTGTCTTTTCGAGACAGAAATCGGCGCCTGCGGCGTTGCGTGGAGCGAGCGAGGATTGACCCGATTGCAGCTCCCGGATTCCGACCGCAGCGCGACGGAGCGGAGACTCGACGCAGAATCGAACAGTACTCCCGCAGCACGTCCGCCGGAGAACGTCGCCCGGGTCATTGCGGACGTTCAGCGTTATCTGGACGGCGCTCGAATCGACTTCTCCGCGGTGCCGCTCGACCTGACCGCCGTGACCGCGTTCCGCCGCAACGTCTACGACGCCGCTCGGCGACTGGGCTGGGGCCAGACGGTCAGTTACGGCGAGCTCGCCCGGCTCGCGGGCCGCGTTGGGGCGGCAAGGGCGGTGGGCCAGGCCTTGTCGCGCAACCCAATCGCCATCATCATTCCGTGCCATCGAATTCTCGCCAGCGGCAACAAGGTCGGCGGGTTCACGGCCTTCGGAGGAACATGCGCCAAGGAGCTGTTGCTCGGGCTGGAGGGCGTACATCTGCCTCAAACGTGACCGCGGGATGGCCGGCGGGCGACCGCGGGATCGGAGTCAGGCACAGACGGTGGTGACGTACTACCCGAATTGACCGAGCTACGTCCGCGGCCAGGCGTGACCAATTCTTATATCAAAGTTTGTCTGGTTGGAAGAATCGCCTGGGCCCGGCCGATCGCACGGCGTCAGCGGAGGGCATGTCGCCCTCTGGCGCCCGGCTGATGCCCCAAGTTGAGGCGACCGGCCGCCATGGCATGGACGACGACCGTTCGGCTATCATAATCGCCCGCCAAGATCGCGGGAACATCAGGGCTTTCTCCGAGGTCGTTCGATTCCATGAGCGGCGTGCACCCACTGGTCTCGTTACGCCTGGTCAACGGTTCCACGGGCGACCCAGCTCTCCTGGTCGACTACCCGGGGCGCGACGACGCGCTGTTGTTCGACGTCGGTGAAAACGGTTCGCTCGACGACGCGACGCTCGCTGACCTGGGGGCGGTCTTCATTTCGCATCACCACGTCGATCACTTCATCGGCTTCGACCGGGTCGTGCGCGCGAACCTCGACCGCGACAAGGCTCTCTCCGTTTATGGACCCGAGGGGACGATTCGCAAGGTCTATGACAAGATCAAGAGCTACGAATATCCGTTCTTCCCGTTCCAGAAGCTCGTGATCAAGGTTCATGACGTGCTTCCCGGTGTGATGCGCTCAGCCTTACTGGAGTGCACGCGACGGTTCCCCGAGCCCACGATTGAGGCCCGCGAGTGGCCGGGGCCCGTCGTCCATGACACCGCCGACCTGAGCGTGGAGGCAACGCTCGTCGACCATACGACCCCGTGCCTGGCCTTCGCGCTTGTGGAAAAGCCCGTCGTGTTCCCCGACCCCGAACGGCTCGCGCAAGGACCGATCCGGCCTGGCCCGTGGGTCAGCGAAGCCCTGGAGTTGATCCGGAGGGGCGCGCCCAGCGATGCAAAGATTAGAATTGGCGCGAAGCTGGTTGCGCTAGAGGAACTGCGCGCGACGTACTTCACCGAGTCGGCTTGTTCAAGGATCGCCTACGTGACCGACACGGCCTGGTCTCAAAGTGCCAGACCATCGTTGCTGCGGCTCGCGCACGAGGCGACACGGCTCTATTGCGACGCGTTCTACGCCGACGCCCAGCGCAAGAGCGCCGAGAAGCACCGGCACATGACCGCAACCCAGGCGGCCGAATTCGCGCGCGAGGCGGGTGTATCGGAGTTGGTGCTCATTCATTTCGCCGCGCGATACAAAGGGCACTTTGAAGCGCTGGTCGCTGAGGCGAGAGCGGTTTTCCCCAATAGCTCGGCCGAGATCCCGGCCGGCGCGGTCAACAAATCGCGGCCCCGAGCGAATCGCTCCTGATTCCGATCCGTTGCTTGCTGAAGAAGGTGACCGCATGAGCGCTCGCGAGATCGACACCGAACGTGCGATGCCACTTGTTGATGACGAAGCCGCTCCAGTCCCGGAGGAAGGAGCGGCCCGCAGGACGATGTCTCCCGGCGAGGTTCTCGAACGGCTCAAACGGGGCGAGCCGGTGACCAACGTCAGGGTCGTGGGGCTGGAGCTCAAGGGCCAATTTGACCGTCCGGTCGTATGTAAGGACGTCACGCTCGTTCAGCCTCAGATCAATCGAGCGGCGTTTGCGGAGATCGTCGAGTTCGGACGTTGCACCATCGACCGCCCGCGGTTCAACGTGTCGACATTTGCGAAGGGACTTTGCCTCGGGGGCTCGACGGTGTCGCGCGCGGAGTTCCGACGACTGACGGTGGCCGGACCGTTTGATTGCAATAACGCGAGGTTTCGCGGGAAATTCGTTCTCGAGAATTCCCGATTCGACGCGAAAGTTCGACTGTGGGAGGCCGTTTTTCAGGGCTGGGTCAGCGTCAGACAATGCGAGTTCCTCGGCGAGGCGGACCTGCGCAGTCTCCACGCCGAGCAGGGGTTCGTCCTGACCGCTTGTGCGTTCCGGTCGAGTTTCCTCTTCCGCGGGGCCACCGTCGAGAAGAAGTTCGAAGCGGACAAGACGCGGTTCGAGGCGCTCACGGATTTTTCCAAGGCCAAACTTCACGACTTCGTTTACCTGGAATCGATCGAGCAGGGCGAGAACCAAACGTTCGCTTTTGCCAACGCGCTGGCCGAGCGGATCCTGGTCCGGCCCGACCAGCTCGAGGGCCACGTCGCGAGCGAAAAGGCGGGTGATTACGCCCAGGCCATGCAGGAATACGGCCTCCTGAAACGTGTATTCGAAGGGCTGCACCGCTACGAGCAGGAGGACTGGGCGTTCTACCGCTTCAAGGTAAACCAGCGACGCGCCAAGGCGCGCTCGTGGACGAAGCCTTGGACGAAGGTGGCGCGCTTCTGCGACTGGCTGCTGCTCGATCACGGCTGCGGGTACGGCACGAACCCTTTGCGGGCCGTCCGCGCGGCCCTGCTGATCGTGCTGGCGTTCGGCATCGTTTATGGGCTCGGCGTTCATATGCTCCACGTCGAGCACCCACCCTTCCACGGTGACAAGGAGAGCTTGGCCAACCGCGTGATGATCGGCGCGTTGACGAGCGTTTCCGCCTTCACCTCCGGCTTTGGCGACATCCGAGGTGCGGCCCACGGCTGGATGAACCTGCCTCTCATTGCCGAGTCGTTGCTCGGCACTTTGCTCTGGGGGCTGTTCATCGTTGCGTTCAGCCGGAAGGTCATTCGCTGAGGCGGCCCATGGATCGCCGTCGCTCCACCAGTGCGAATCGCCGCCCGTCGCCTCCGCGTGCCCAGGCGCCGGCGGCGTTCTCAAGGGTTGCGGCTTCGGCGGAATTGCCGAACACGCGAAGCCGCACGGTCACGCGCGCACGGCCTGGAAAACACCAGACCTCCAACCACGCGAGCGGCGGGTCATCTGCAGGACCACGGCGGGCAAAGTCGGCTGCCATCATCGTGATCATTTCATGAAGGCGCACAAGGAAACGTTGCAGTGGCCGAATACATTCTCGATGATGAACCCTAGCCCGGCTAACCCCGCCTGGATCGCCGTGAGCTTTGGCCGCCCGTACTCCGCCGCGCGGTTGCTACCGCTCGTTCCCCTCGAGGAGACGTCCGCGTGACCGCGACCTTCTGGGAAGCCTTTCGTGATCTCTCCCTTCAGAATCGCCTGTTCTTCGGCTTCGCACTTTTGATCGCCTTCGCGTTCGAGTTCATCAACGGCTTCCACGACACGGCCAACGCCGTCACGACGGTCATCTACACCCGCACGCTCAAGGCGACCTGGGCCGTGATCTTCTCCGGCGTACTGAACTTTGTCGGCGTCTTGTTGGGCGGGACGGCGGTCGCGTTCAGCATCGTGAACCTGTTGCCGGTCGACCTCCTGATCGACAGCGCATCCGCCCGGGCGGTGATCATGGTGATCTCGCTGCTGCTTGCAGGCGTGATCTGGAACCTGACGACCTGGTGGTACGGCCTCCCGGTCTCCAGCTCGCATACGCTGATCGGTTCGATCCTCGGCGTCGGGCTGGCGAATAGCCTGGTGACTCGGGGCGACATCTCGGGAGTAAACTGGTCGAAGGCCGGCGAAGTGGGGCTCTCCCTGCTCATCTCGCCATTGATCGGATTTGTGTCGGCCGCGGCCCTGCTGCTCACGATGAAGCGGGTGCTGCGCGAGCCCAGGCTGTATCACCCCCCCGACGACGGTGACGAGCCCCCGCACTGGGTCCGCTGGCTCCTCATCGCGACGTGCGGCGGCGTCAGTCTCGCCCACGGCTCCAACGACGGGCAGAAGGGGATGGGGCTGATCCTGCTCGTCCTGATCGGCTTCCTCCCCGCGCACTACGCGCTCGACGTGATGCACCCGACGAGGGCCAGGGAGACCCGCGAAGCCGCCGTAGCCATCCGCACGGCACTCGACGGCACGCAAGGCCCCCAGGTGAACGCGCTGGGTGCCGACCTCGAGGTCGTGAGCACGCAGCTGGCGGGGATCGACAGCTTCGCGCAGGTCCCGCCCCACGCGCGGTGGCGTATCCGGCAGTCTATCTACCGATTCCGGCGCGACATCGCCCAGGCGGGCTTGCCGCCTGCGACGCTCGAAGCCCTGCGCCCGTACCGCGCAGCGCTCGGGCGGTCGATCGAATACGTGCCGTTGTGGGTTGTCGTCAGCGTGGCGCTCGCGCTCGGAACCGGCACGATGATCGGCTACAAACGGATCGTCGTCACGGTGGCCGAGAAGATCGGCAAGACACACCTCACCTACGCTCAAGGTGCCGCCGCAGAGCTCGTCGCCGCGGCCACGATCGGGCTCGCCGACGTGGCGCACATGCCGGTCAGCACCACCCAGGTCCTTTCGTCGGGAATCGCGGGGACCATGTGGGCCAATAAGTCAGGCGTGCAAATGGGCACCCTGCGCAAGATCGGCCTCGCGTGGGCCATGACCCTGCCGGCCGCGACGCTCCTGGCAGCCGCCCTGTTCACAGCGGGCGGGATTCTGATCCCGGACGCCCGAGCGACGAGAATCCCCGTCGCCGCGAGCCACCACGTTCCTTGACCCGGTCAGCGCCGGCGTGACTCGACGGGCTCGTCCTCCGCGGCGCGCGACGGTCTACGCGTTCGCTTCCGATGTTCTTCGGGCTCGGGGCGGTCGGCCACCTGCGACGGGAGCAGTTGCCAGCGCCTGCCATCGCTCTCGATCGTGACTGTACCCGACTCGTCCGTCCGCTTCAGGGGGATGCGATAGCTCGCGAGTAGGGAGAGCGTCTCGCGGTGGGGGTGCCCGTAATCGTTGCCGGTGCCGACGCTCGCCACGGCCACTTCCGGCTTGACGAGGTCGAGCCAGTGGGCGTCCGTGCCGTTACGGCTCCCGTGGTGGGCCAGCTTCAGGATCTGTGCGTTCCGGATCAGGTTCGGGCAGGTCTGGATCCACCACTGGCGCTCGGTCTCTTCGCTGTCGCCCGTCAAGAGCAACGAGACCGCCCCGTCGTCGACCCGGATACCGATCGAATTGTTGTTCTCTTCCTTCTTGTCCTCGGGGGGCTGCGGGAAGACCGTGAGCACGAGCGAGCCGAGCTCGATCTTGCGCGCGCGCTCGGTCGGATAAATGGTCTGGATCCCCTGGTCGCGGACTTCCTTCAGCAGCTTCAGGTACAACGACGTGGTGTGCGAGCGGTTCGACGCGAGGAAGTACTTCGGGTGGAACTGCTCGATCACCGCATGCATCCCGCCGTAGTGGTCGCTGTGGTGGTGGCTGACCACCACGAGGTCCAGTGAAGAGATCCCGAGCCGCTTGAGGGTCTGCACGACGTGGGTCGACGTCCCCGCGTCGATCAGCGCGGTCTTTCCTTCGGGCGAACGGATCAGGATCGAGTCGCCCTGGCCGACGTCGAGGAACTCGAAGACGGCCGGCTTCCCGGTGCGGGAGCGCTGGAAGAACTGCGCGCTCAGCGTGGTGGCGGCGAGGCTCAGCGCAAGGACGATGGCCGCGCGGATGAGGTATTTCATAGCTTCAAGTCTCCTCCGGTATCGCGCGATTCAAGCTCGTCCTGGACGGCCTTCGTCTCTCGGGCAACGCGCTTCGTGGCTTCCACGTCGCGCTCGATCGTGAACGCGAGCACGTCGCCGGCGTGAGCCCCTTTGGGCAGCAAGGCGCGCGGGAAGTTGATGGTTTGGTCGTCGTCGGACAGGAGCACGGCGACCTGTTTGTCGTCTCCCTCGAACCGGTCGATGGCGAGTCGAATCGTCACGGCTGGGTCCCCCGCGCGGAGTTACTTGATCACGATCGTGCTCTCGTCGTTCACGGCCTCGGTCCGGCCGGCCGTGCGCGGAACGATCGTCTCGGCGCCGTGCACGGGCTGGCTCTCGAAAACGATCTGGTTGGCGTCAGACGGGGGAAGCGACTGGCCGACGAGCGCCAGGGGCTGCGAGCCGGTGCGCAGGGGGAATGCGTCTTCCTGGGCGAGGTCGGTCTCGAAGTGCCTCGTGGAAATCAGGCCCCATCCCTGCCAGACGTCAACCGTGAACCGGTCGCCGGGCGCCCAGTCGACACGAAAGGAGACGTCGGGCCACCCCACGCTCGCGCTCCCTTTGGAATCCGGGACAGTCGGTGCGCCGGCGGTTTTGCTATCCCAGACGACAGTCTCATGCCCCTGTGCATCGCGCTTCCGCACGTGGACCACGACGTCACTGAGGTGGCCCGTGCGGACAAGGGCCGGGTCAATCTTGACCGTCGCCACTTTGACCTCGTAGGAACCCGGTTCGCGGAACGATTCGTGGTGCTCCAGCGCCTTGACCGCGGCCTGCACGACCCCTTGCTCCAGGAGCGGCTTCTCCGGGTCGACCTGGCTGACACCCTGAAAAATCTGCTGGAGGAGCGGATGGTCCTTGAACTGCCAGCCGCCGACGCCCAGACCGCCGGTGATCAGCACGATCAGGTAGCGCAGCCGGCGCACGCGTTGGAGGAGCGTGACTCGTTCACCGCCCTTGTGAGACCGCGACATGCCCAATCTCCCCGTCCTTGAGGACTCTGGCTCCCGGTAGCGACCGATGGTCCGCCGCGTACGGAAAGCGATCGCTGAATTGGCCGGGACTTTCGGCGAAATGGGAAATCCCGTCAAGTCGAGATTTCCGACGAGTGAAGACGGCGCATCTCGTGCACCGTTCATTGCTCGAACAGTCCGGGACCCTACTTCGATTCGCGTCGCGCGGGGAGGCGCCGGATCTCGATGTTCCGGAACCAGACGTCGTCTCCGTGATCCTGGAGCAGGATCGGACTCGGCTTGTCGGCCGCGAAGTCATCGATCCAGCGAAACTTGCTCCGGCTGATTCGATCCTTCCAGTCATCGCTGGCCGTGTCGACGTCCAGAATCTTCTTGCCGTTGAGCCAGTGCTCGAGCTTCGTCCCCCACGCGACAATCCGCGACTGGTTGTATTCGCCCACCGGCTTCACCGCCTTGGCACGCTCGTCGGGAGCATAGAGGTCGTACAGGGAGCCGAGCCGCGTTTGGGGATTCTTACCGTTGATGTGGTTCGGGTCGTCGAGGAGCTGGTACTCGCACCCGTAGAGCCCCTTGGTCGTCCGCGTCATCCGGTACTTGACGCCGCTGTTGCCCCCCTTGGCGATCTTCCACTCGAAACGCAGCTCGAAGTCGGCGAATTGCTGCTCGCTGATCAGATGGCCGCCCCGCCCCTTACGATGATGGATCGCCCCGTCGTCGACGTCCCAACCCCGGCTCGGCGGCTGGCCGTTCAGGGTTACCCAGCCGTTCAAGGATTTACCGTCGAAAAGCGCAATGAAATCGCCGGACTGCTCCGCCCCGGCCGGGGGACCGGGGTGCGCAACGGCCGAAACCGAAGCCACGAGCACCAGTCCCACGATCGTCCAGCGCAGGGCGGAGCGGGGCATCATCGCGGTCACTCTCCCTTCGACGAAGCGCGCGCGGGCAGGATGACGTGGCCCTTCACCCCGAGATCCAGCCGGTAAAGGGCGCCTGGGGTACCCCCGGTGACGTAGAGTTCGTCCATTTTCGGACCCGCGAAGGCCACGTTGGACGTCGTCAGGTTTCCCGCCGCGTAGCGCCGGATGACTTTGCCCTCCGGGCTGATGACCTGCACCTGGCGCATACCATAATGGGCCACGTAGAGGTTCCCGTCCGCGTCGAGCGTGATCCCGTCCGGCTGGTTGTCGATCTGACCCTCCCCCTTTTCGGGAAGCTTGACGAACACCCGCGGCTTCCCGACTTTCCCCTGGGCCATCACAGGATACGCGAGGATGTGGTTCTCCTTACTCTCCCCCACGAGCAGCTCTTTCCCGCCCGGCCGCAGGACGATGCCGTTCGGAAAAGCCAGGCCGCCGGCAACCAGGTGCGTCACGCCCTTCGGGTCGACGTAATGAACCGTGCCGATCCGCTTATGTTCGTCCGACTCGCCGGGGTCCGTGAAATAGAAGCCGCCCGCCGGGTCGAGGGTCAGGTCGTTCGGCCCCCGCAGGGGCTTGCCGTCACACTCCGTCGCTGCGGGCTTGAGCATCAGGCCGGCGGCGTCGAGGTGCAGCACCGCGTGCCGGCTCGCGTCGCAGACGAGGTGCGTGCCGTCGGCAAGAATCTTGTGTCCGTTCGGCGCCCCAGTCGTGGTCCAGGTCGCGGCCTTACCGTCCGGCGTGACCTTCGTGATGATTTTCTCGTGCGAGAAATAGAGGTTCCCGTCGTGGTCAACCACCACGCCTTCGCTGTAGTCGCCCGTTCGCACGACCTCGACCGGGTGAACCGAATCGTCGGGCGGGAGGTCCGCCCCGAAAGCCGCCGGCGCTGCCAACGCCAAGACCGCGAACAAGGTGTGACGCATCGTGAAGACCCCCGGAAAGACAACGAACGGCTGTGGGAAGATCGATGATTGGGGAGTCTATCTCGCCCGTTTCAGTTTCGCCACGGGGTTCTCGTCGGGCGCGGACCGCCCAAGGCCCGAGCGATTCGACTTTGCAATCGTCTCTGACAGTTCCCGGCGAAGCGTTGACAAGCCCGGACCGTCCATTGAAGATCGCCTTGATGTCGAGTCGCTCATCGAGCGCTCACTGCCCGATGTTCCACCATACGAATCCACGTTCCGCGCGGGAGCCCCATGAAGACGCCACTCGTGACACTCGTCCTGTTCCTGGCTTCAGCCCCCGCCTTTTCGAGGGCCGCCGAGGAGCTGCCCCCCGTCTCCGAACGCGCCCGGCAGGTCCACGCCGCGGGTCTGCTCTTCGACGGCCATAACGATCTCCCCTGGCGCTTGCGGTCCGAAGGGGACGTGACCTTCGAGCGAATCGACATCGGCAAGCGGCTCTCCGCCGGCCAGACGGACATCCCGCGGATGCGCGAAGGGGGGCTCAAGGCCCAGTTCTGGTCGGTCTACATCCCGAGCGAACATGCCAACCCGGCCCGGACGGTGACCGAGCAGATTGACCTCGTCCACCGCATGATCGACCGCTACCCCAACGACCTCGCGCTGGCACTTTCGGCCGACGACGTGGAGCGCGTCGTCAGGGAAGGGAAGATCGCCTCGCTGATCGGCATCGAGGGAGGAATCGCCATCGAGGACGACCTGGCGCAGCTCCGAGCGTTCCACCGGCTCGGCGCCCGCTACATGACGCTGACCCACAACACGACGCTCGCCTGGGCCGACGCCGCGACCGGCGCACACACCCACGGCGGGCTCACCCCCTGGGGCGAGCGCGTCGTCCGCGAGATGAACCGGCTGGGGATGCTCGTCGATATCTCGCACGTCTCGGCCGAGACGATGGACGATGTCCTCCGCGTCTCGCAGGCCCCGGTGATCGCAAGCCACTCCAGCGCCTTCGCCCTCTGCCCCTCCCCCCGCAACGTTCCGGACGACATGCTCAAACGGGTGACGAAAAACGGCGGCGTCGTGATGGTCAACTTCTATTCCGGCTTCATCGTCCCGGGCGCGGCGAAGGCCGCCGCCGAGGCCCGCCGCGCGCTCAAGGCCAAGTACCCCGACCCGGCCGAGTACGCGCGGGCGTACGACGCCTGGCACAAGTCGTATTCGATGCCGCGCGGGACGATCGCGGACGTGGCCAACCATATCGAGCACATCATCAAGGTCGCGGGCATCGACCACGTCGGCATCGGCTCCGATTTCGACGGCATCACCTCGTGGCCCGTCGGGTTGGAGGACGTCTCATGCTACCCGCGGCTGACCGAAGAGCTGCTGCGCCGAGGACACTCCGAGGGCGACGTTCACAAGATCCTCGGCGCCAACGTCCTGCGGGCGTTCCGCGAGGCGGGCAAAGTCGCCGAGCGGTTGAGCCGCTCGACCCGTCCCGAGGTCGATCAGCCTGCGCCGGAGCCGAAACATTGACGGGAGAGTTCGCCGACGGCCTGAGGTCAGCCGTGGACCCGGAAGAGCTCGAGCACGTTGTGGTTGTCGTTCACGGCAGCCATGATCACGCTCCGCCCGGCCGAGGCCAACGCGATGCCGAACGGGCCAGCTGGGTTGGGATCGAGCGAGAACTGGGCTACAAAACGGCCGGACGGCGTAAATTCAACCAACTCGCTTGGCTGGTTGGGATCGGCATTGACGGCATCGCCGTTAGCGGCGATCAGGTCACCGTTCGGCGCGCGCACGAGGCCAAGCGGGCCGTGCAAGTGCGTGCTGTCTTGATCGATCACGCGGCCGGTCCCCTGGTCGGTCCGGGTCGTCGAAGCGCCACGGACGGCGAAGATCGCGTTGTCGCCCGTCGAAGCCACATACAACACATTTCGAGCCGGGTCGAACACCAGTCCGGTCGGTCCGATCTCGAGCGCGGCCGGGTCGCTCCGGTGAGTGTACCCCGAGGCGATCTGGGTCTTGCCCACGACCTGGACCTGCTGCCCGTGATCCGTGATCTGCAAGTCGAGGCGCGTCACCGCGCCACTGAGTACGTTCGAGACGAAGACTTGCGGGCGATTTCCCCGGTCGTTGACGGTCAGGTCCCACGGACCGTTCAAGAGAGTCGGGTCGCTGATCGTCCCGACCTGTTGGCCGAACCGGTTGATGATCAGGATCGAGCCTGGCTGGATGGTCGCCGAGGTCCCATCCGTCGTCGGAGTACTGCCAACCAGAACGAAGCCCCCCTTGACCACCCCCAGCGCGGTCGATAGCCCGATGCCAGCCTGTCCCTGAAAGAAGAGCGATTGCGTGCCCCCGGGCGTCACCTTGACGATCGTCGTCCCGGTCCCCTGGAGGTTGGAGCTCGCGTTGAAGTTCGATACCAGGATGTCACCGGGCTCGAGCAACCCATTCCTGGGAAACCCCTGCGGGACGACGGCGACACCATACGGGTTCAGGTCGCCGTTGGCGGGGATCGTCGAGACCGACGTCGGCGTCACGTCCGGAAGCTGGCCCACAATCGATGCGGGCTGCCGGGCCCGACTGACGTCGGCGGCGACAGCAGGCAAAGTGCTAAGCAGCTCGAGGGTTTCGAGAGCCTCGACTTGAGGACGCACGGAATGGCGACGCGGCTTCGGTCTCATAGCTCTGTCTCCCCGCTTTTGTATCAAGAGTTGACATCGCGAACGGCGACACGACCGGCCCCAGCCTGAGAGCGCGGGATCGTGACCCGACAGGAGGGATCGTTCTGCGGAGACTCCTCCAACAGGGCTAGATGCGCGGCGATCCGGCTCGGTTACAAAAAAGTCTGCACTACAATGCGGGTCCCGGACCACGTGCACCGCAAAAACTCGACGCGAGCCGACCCGCATGCGAGCGATTTGCGAGAAAATGTTTGGACGAAGTGCCGGTTCGCATCGCTAATATGAGTCTGATTGTGCATCCGCGACTTCGTAGCTTCCCGCCCCGGGCGTATCGCCCGAGAACGATAGCCTGCCGGTCGGTATCGCTCCAATACCGGGTTGGCTCAAGGTTTTACGATGATTGACCCCCCGTTTATCCGAGCGCGGACGGCTGCCCGAGATTTCGGCTCGGCGTGGGCTCGGGGCCTGTTTGTCGTCACTCTGCTCACCCTTGTGTGCAGAACGGGCCAAGCCCGGGAGCCGGCCGCGTCTTACCCGGAGCCGGTCCAGGCGGTCCTGGAGGACCACTGTTTTCGGTGCCACGGCGACGGCCTGAAAAAGGGCAACGTCCGGCTGGACGCATCCGATGACAGCGTGGTCGGGAATCGCGACCTCTGGTATTCCGTGCTCAAGAACGTGCGCTCGGGGGTCATGCCCCCCGCGGGCCGGCCCCGCCCCAGCGCCGAGGAGGTCGGCGTTCTGGAGGACTGGATCAAGCGGGCCGTTTTCCGGGTCGACCCCAGCAATCCCGACCCGGGGCGGGTCACTCTGCGCCGATTGAACCGGGTCGAGTATGGAAACACGATCCGCGACCTGATGGGAATCGAGTTCCGCCCGGAGGAAGACTTCCCGCCCGACGACACGGGATATGGTTTCGACACGATCGCCGACGTCCTCTCCGTGTCCCCCCTGCTCCTGGAGAAGTACATGCAGGCGGCCGAGTCGGTCGTGACGGCCACCGTGCCAACCGTCTCGCGGGTCGCGCCCGAACGAACGCTCGCCGGGCGGCTGTTTCGTACTCTGGACGGCAAGGAGAGCGGCCAAAAGCTCAGCATCTACGACCCCGCGACGTTGACCTACACCGTCGACGCGGACCAGCCGGGCCGGAGGCGAGTCATCGTCGAGCTCCAAGTACGAGGAGCATTCGAGTTCGATCCGGGGCGGTGCCGTTTCTCGTTCCGCCTCGACCGCCAGGAGCTGCTCAACGACGAGTTCGGCTGGGAGGACGGAAAGTACCACCGTTACGAGTTCGAGACCGACTGGAAGCGCGGCCCGCACAAGCTCGCGTTCGAGGTAAAGCCGCTCACGCCGCTCGACAAGAAACGCACGTCCGTCGAGCTGCGCGTCGCCTCCGTCCGCATCGACGGACCCCTCGAGAAGGAGCGCTGGGGCCGCCCCAAGAACTTCGAGCGGTTCTTCACGCGGGACGACCCCGGAGCGGGCCCGGCCCGGCGGGATTACGCCAGGGACGTTTTGCGCAGGTTCGCCACCAAGGCCTATCGTCGTCCCGTCGATGAGCCGACGCTCGAACGGCTGACCGCGATTGCCGAGGAGGTCTACAGCACTCCCGGCAAAACGGTGGAGGAAGGGGTCGCGCGGGCGATCGTCGCGGTGCTCGCCTCGCCGCGCTTCCTGTTCCGCGTCGAAGCGGTCGAGCCCGGGACTCCGGCCGGGCGCTTTCCGCTCGTCGATGAGTACGCCCTCGCCTCCCGTCTTTCGTACTTTCTCTGGTCGACGATGCCCGACGAGGAGCTGTTTCGCCTGGCGGAGCGCCACGAGCTGCGGAAGGACCTGACCCGCCAGGTCAAGCGCCTGCTGGACGACCCTCGGTCCGACCGGATGGTCCGCAACTTCACCGGGCAATGGCTCCAGGCGCGGGACGTCGAGGGGATCGCAATCGACGCACGGACCGTCCTGGCGCGCGACAGCGGCGAGGAGAAGGAGCTGAAGCGCGAGCAGGACGAGTTCCGCGCGTTCCTCGCCGAGCGGGCTGAACAGACCAAGCAGGCCGAGGAAGCGAAGGCGCGGGGTGAAGCACCCAAGGAACAGCCAAACTTCGGCCAGATGCGCCGGTCGGGCCGGTTCCGCCGGCTGTTCGCGCCCCCCAAGGTCGAGCTCGACAACGAACTCCGCCAGGCAATGCGGCGCGAGACGGAAATGTTCTTCGGCGCGATCGTCCGGAACGACCGGAGCGTGCTCGACCTGATCGATAGCGACTTCACCTACCTGAACGAGCGGCTGGCCAAACACTACGGCATCCCCGGCGTCAAGGGCGAGTCGATGCGCAAGGTCGACCTACCGAAGGACAGCCCGCGCGGCGGCCTCCTGACACAGGGGTCCGTGCTGGTCGTGACCTCCAACCCGACGCGGACCTCGCCCGTCAAGCGCGGGCTGTTCGTGCTCGATAACATCCTCGGGACCCCCGCCCCGCCCCCTCCGCCCGATGTGCCCCAACTGGAGGAGGCCGAGAAAACGTTCAAAAACCGCGAGCCCACCCTGCGCGAGGTTCTGGAGATCCACCGCAGCAAAGCACTCTGCAACTCCTGCCACTCGCGCATGGATCCGCTCGGGCTGGCGCTCGAGAACTTCAATGCCCTGGGCATGTGGCGCGACAAGGAGCGGGGACAGCCGCTCGACGCCGGCGGCCGGCTGATCACCGGCGAGACGTTTGAAGGAATTCGCGCGCTCAAGCAAGTCCTCAAGGAAAAACACAGGAGCGATTTCTATCGCTGCCTGACCGAAAAGTTACTGACATACGCCTTGGGCCGGGGTTTAGAGTATGATGACGTCGAGACGGTCGACCGGATCGTCGCGCGTCTGGAGCAGGAAAACGGGCGGTTTTCGGCCCTGCTCACCGGTTTGATCGAGTCAGCGCCGTTTCAGAAGCGCCGGAGTGATCCGGATTCGGGAACCGTTCAAACGGGGAAAGCACCATGAATGCGAATCGAGCCGAGCAAGCCGAGCGCGCGGCGGCCCTGAGCCGTCGCCGGTTCCTCCGCGGCGTGGGCACGTGCCTGGCGCTCCCCGCCTTCGAGTCGCTCGTCATGCCGGGCTCGGTCGCCCGCGCGGCGGCTTCCGCCAAGGCCCTGGCGACGTCCCCCACGGGGGCGCCGGTTCGCCTCGCATTCGTCTACTTCCCCAACGGGGCCATCCAGCACACCTGGTGGCCCAAAGAGGGCCCGAGCGAAACCAGCTTCGAGTTGAGCCGCACGATGCAGCCCCTGGAGCGGGTCAAGAACAAGATCCAGGTCTTCGGCGGCCTCGACCACGTGAACGCCACCGCCGGGCCCGACGGCGCGGGGGACCACGCACGGGCCAGCGGCTCGTTCCTGACGGGCGTGCGCGTCCGCAAAACCGCGGGCGCCAACATTCACGCCGGGGTCTCGATCGACCAGGTCGTCGCGAACCGCGTCGGCCACCTGACCCGGTTCCCGTCGCTCGAGTTGAGCTGCGACGCCGTGCGCCGGTCGGGCAACTGCGACTCCGGCTATTCGTGCGCCTACCAGTACAACCTCGCCTGGCGCTCCCCCACGAGCCCCCTCCCCCCCGAGCCCAATCCCCGGCTCCTGTTCGAGCGGCTCTTCGGCGCAGGCGCGCACGGCGAGCGCAAGGAGGGGCTGAAGCTCCGCCAGCGGCAGCAGCGCTCGATCCTCGACTTCGTGATGGACGACGCCCGCTCGCTGCAGCGCCAGCTTGCCCCGAAAGACCAGCGCAAGCTCGACGAGTACCTGTTCAGCGTACGCGAAATCGAAGGCCGGATCGCCCAGGCGGAACGCCTCGCCGAGCAGGCCCCCGACCCCAACGTCGCCACACCCTCGGGGATCCCGACGCGCTTCGAGGAATACGTCCAGATCATGTACGACATGATGCTGCTCGCGTTCCAGACCGACACCACGCGCGTCGCCACCTTCCTGCTGGCCAACGAGGGGAGCAACCGGGCCTTCCCCGAAATCGGGATCGCCGAAGGGCACCACTCGCTGACCCACCACCGCGGCGAGCAGGACATGATCGACAAGGTGGCCGACATCGACCGGTTCTACGTCCAGCAATTCGCCCGGTTCCTCGAAAAGATGGACGCAGCCAATGATCTCGACGGCCGCTCGCTGCTCGACAACGCGATGATCGTCTACGGCAGCGGCAACGCCGACGGCAACCGGCACAGCCACACGAACCACCCCGTCATCGTCGCCGGCGGCGGTGGCGGCGCGCTCGCGCCCGGTCGCTACGTCAAGGCCGGCGGCGTCCCGATGACGAACCTGTACCTCAGCCTGGCCGACCGGCTGGGCGTCGACGGCGTCGAACAGTTCGGCGATTCGACCGGGCCGCTCGGATCGGTGTGAAAGCGACTGAGAGACCGAGCGCCCGGAGCGTCGGAGCGCGTCTGCCGGGTGCCTGAAACGCCCGGGCCGGTGCATCTCACGCACCCCGCACGGCCTTCGACACGCTTTTCTCGCGGATTTCTCGTGATTACCTGCAAGCCATAACGGCTTATCTGACTGCATATTGCCGATTTTCCTGTAATTCTTGTATTGTTTGCGGCCCCTTCCGCGCTCCTCCGCCTCGAATTTACGATCGGCGGTGCTCCGTCCGGCGGGGAAGGGCTTCGATTCATCCGGCCTTTGTTGGACGCCCGAACTGCTCCGTAGGTGGGGCTGAAGGCTGGGCTTTTCCCTCCCCCCGTCTTCGGGGAGAGGGCCGGGTGAGGGGTCTTCCTCTTCACTTGCCAACGCCCGCTCGACCCCTCACCCGGCCAGGCAGCCGACCGCTCCCCGCAGACGGGAGAGGTGGCATCGAGAGCCGACCGCGCAACAAAACCGGTGTCGTTTCCACCATCCACCAGCGAGTCACCCACTACGGTTGCCGGTGCAAACTTCCCTCTATCCTTATAATGCCGCACCAGGTGGGTTGTTCACCCACATCGGGTGCGTCGCATCCCACTGGTCGGACAAGAGATGCAAAAAATGGAAGGCGGGTTGTTTGGCGTGGTTCGGGCGCACGCCGCACCCGGCGCAGATTGTCAAGTGTCGGGCCGGCCGCTGCCGGCCGAACCACTGGGCCGGTGAATTCGCGTCGTCGTGCCGGCTTTGTGCCAGGCCACGTCCGAGCCGAGAGCCTCTCTGCGAGCTCGCCCAGATTCTGTGCCCGGCTTGGTTCCGTTCCGGGCGTCATTGTGGCGTTGGCGGCACACCGTGAGTTGCGCGACGAAGAGCGCGGTGTCGGCGGCCGCTCGTTCCGTTTGAAACGCCGAACATCAGGAGGGTTCGCCGTAGTGAGAGTCAGGCGATTGGCTCACATTTGCGGAGGATCGAGAGCCGGAAGCGATCGGACGGCGCTTCTGACAGCACCCGCTCAAGCTCGGCTAAGTCTTGCAGGGAGCAACTGGCGTCGCAAACGGATTCCGGGAATTGCCGCAGCTCGACTTGCAGTTCCCGAACGCTCTCCAGCCCGTCCGCGACGGAGAACCAGGCCTGTCCGTCCGAACCCTTCGGCGCGAAAAAATCGCAAACGCGGGGAGCGCCACAACGGGTTGCGGCCGCATGGAGCTTGCAACCCGAATTGGCGTAACCCCACCCGCAAGCGTGCAGCCGGATGACGACCTCGGCGTGGTCCGCCGCAAACGACACTCGCATTGGGCTCTTCATCGTTCGCACTCACCTCGGCCGCATATTGGCAAAAGACACACCAGCCCCAGCCGCGGACGGCCGAGAGACGAGAACCCAACAGCGCCGACCGTAATCGCGGTCTACGGCAGTGAGGCATCAGCCGACACACTTGTAGACCCTGAATTCAGAATCGTACCGGTAGCCCAAGACGATGTGCCCCCATCGCGCGAGAAGGTGGCAGCCGTCCAATCGTCCGAGAAATTCTCCTCGTTCTCCGAAAGGACGACATCACCATGGCACACCACGGACAGCGTCTCCGAACCGGTGTCGAGATGCAAGCGCTCGCCTTCCACGCCATCCAAGCGGGGCTACCTCCGTGCAGGCCAATGATCCGGTAGTTGTGTCCGCGGTACCGAGCCAGCCTGGAGGACGGGTCGTAGATATCGCATTCGGCAAACTCGTCATCATCGCACAGATATTGGCGGGACCCGCTTTTGCGTGAGTTGGGCGCGCCAGCGAAGCTCACCGAGGCTCAGCTTCCCGGCTCCATACGCGTACGACATTCATGCCGCCGTCGAGCTGCACCAGGCGATCGTGCGCAACTCGAGGCTTTGACTCCTCCGCTCACTCGTCCGCCATATACCCAAGGCGTACCGATCTCGGAGAATCGCACGCCCGCAGGCGGAACCTTCGGCCCGGCGCTGTAGGGTAGTTCAGCCCGCCGGGGCGCCAACCTACGTCCTGGTCCACATCGTGACGAAAGACATCGCCACGTCCATCCACCGGCTTGTGAGCGTGCGTGCCCGCCCTTATAGTGCGGAATGGTTCGGGCGCGGCGATTGTCGCGCGACCTCTCCTCTGCCCACTGAACCGGGAGCCGTTCACAATGTTCATTCCCAAGGACAGCCGGCGGGACTTCCTTCGCGTCGCGGCGAGCTCGCCGCTCTTACTGCCACTCTTGAATCCCGGGGGCCGCACGCAGGCCGATGAAACACGGGCCAAGAACGACCGGCCGCGGCTCGGCCTGATCGGCGCGGGGGGCCAGGGCTCGCACGACTCCCGGCAGGCGTCCCAGTTCGGCGACTTCCTCGCGATTTGCGACGTTGACCGCAGTCACGCCGAAAAGGCCAAGGCCGACTCCCGCATCGGGAAGGGAAAGGCGGACGCCTGCGGCGATTACCGCGCAGTGCTCGATCGCAAGGATATCGATGCCGTCATCATCGGCACCCCCGACCACTGGCACACCAAGATCTGCATCGAGGCGATGAAGGCGGGCAAGGACGTCTACTGCGAGAAGCCGCTGACCCTCACGATCGACGAGGGCAAGAAGCTCGGTCAGGTCGCCAAGCAGACCGGCCGCGTCGTCCAGGTCGGCACCCAGCAGCGCAGCGACCACAACCTCGTCTTCCTGCTCGCCGTCGCACTCGTGCGCTCGGGCCGCATCGGCAAGATAAAAAGGGTCACCGCGGCCATCGGCGGCGCCCCGTCCGGAGGCCCCTTCCCGAAAGAAGCGCCCCCGGCCGAGCTGAACTGGGACATGTGGCTCGGGCAAGCGCCCAAGGTGGATTACATCAAACAGCGCTGTCACAGCGAGTTCCGCTGGTGGCTCGAGTACTCCGGCGGCAAGCTCACCGATTGGGGCGCGCACCACGTCGACATCGGCCAGTGGGGCATCGGCATGGAGAACTCCGGCCCAACCACGATCGAGGTCGAGAAGTCGGTGCTCCCCGTCGAGTACAAGGGGGGCTACCCCACCGTCGACAACCGCTACAACACCGCGACCGAGTTCCTCGTCGAAGCCACGTTCCCGAACGGCGTCGTCATGCATATCCGCCACGACACCGACAACGGCGTCACCTTCGAGGGGACCGGCGGCCGGATTTTCGTCACCCGAGACCGGATCGATGTCTCCGGCGGCGCAGTGAGCGCGCTGTACAAGGACCCTGTGCCCGAGTCGATCCTGGTCGCGCTGCGCAAGGGCAAGCGAATCGATAGCCACATGGGCAACTTCTTCGAGTGCGCCCGGGATCGCTCCACCCCGGTCTCCGACGTCTGGACCCACCACCGGGCCCTCACGACCTGCCACCTCGCGAACATCGCCATCCGCCTCGGCGGCCGCAAGCTGACCTGGGACCCGGCCAAGGAAGAAATCGTCGGCGACTCCGAGGCCAACGCCTGGCAGTCCCGCACACAACGGGCGGGGTACGAGATCAGCGTGTAGTGAATTGGAATAAAAGAAGAGGGGTTATCCGCAGATGACCCAGATGAACGCAGATAAAATACGAAAACTCCGCATTTATCTGCGTTCATCTGTGTCATCTGCGGACAGTCTCTTCTCCCAATCCTGATCTTATTCCTTCGTTTCAGGTCTGCGGAGAAACGCAATCAGGTCCGCCAGGTCCTGCGGGGTCAGGGCCTGTTCGAGCCCGTCGGGCATGAGCGATCGGCCCGTGGGCCGGATGGCCTCGATGTCGGTGCGGGGGACGACGTCCTCCAGACCCTCAGCGCGGCGGAGCCGGACTGCGGCGGGGGTTTCCTCGGCGAGCAGGCCGGTGAGGGTGCGGCCTTCGTGGGTCACGACAACGACGCTGAGTCCGTCGGGCGCCACCTCACGGCTGGGGTCGAGGATCGCGACGAGCAGGTCGTCCGCGGGGCGGCCCGCAACGCTGATCAGGTCGGGTCCGACCTTGGCCCCCTGGCCGTTGCGGGCGTGACAGGTCTGACAGTTCTTCGCGAACAGAGCCGGACCCCGCGCGGGGTCGGCCTTCTCGTGGAGCGCTGGCTCGTAGCGCGCGATCACGGAGCGGCGGTCTGCGTTCGGCTCCTGGGCTTTGAACAGCGTGGAGATCCGCTCCTGGACCGGACGGTCCGCCACGCGCTTGAGGGCCTCGCGGGTGGCGGGGTCGATCTCGGCGGCGGGGACGGTCCCGGCTGCAACGGCGTTCACCAACTGGGCCGCCAGCGCGGGGGTGCTGGAGAGGGACCCGAGCAGGACGCGCCTGGTGCCGAGCGAGGCGTGGTCCCAACCGTCGAGGATGCGCACCACGAGCTCGGGCTCGGCGACTTTCGACAGACCCCGCGCCGCGGCAGTCTGAAGCTCGACGGGTTGACCCGGGTCGAGGAGGCGCGTGAGGAGTCCCCGTGCCGCGGCGGGCTGGCACTCCAGCGTGACGGCCAGCGCGAGAACTCGGAGCCAGGCAGGCTCGTTCTCGGCCCCGGTCACGGTGACGGCGGCGTCCCGGACGCGCGCAATCCGCGACAATTCGCCGCTCAGTGAGTCGGTTGGACCCGCAAGCCAGCGGATCCGTGGCTTGGGAGCGGCGGCCTGGCCCTGGACGAGTCCCTGGAGAAGCGCGATCTGGGCGGCCTGACCCGGCGTCTCGGCGATCCTGCGCAGCAGGGTAATAAGCTCCCCCTCCTCGTTCCGCGCACCGGTCAGGGACGCGAGACGCGCGAGGAACCGGGCCTGTGTCGCGGTGGGGCGAGTGAGCCATTCGGGCTGCCGTGCGGAGAGCGTGGCCAGGAAGCCCAGAGGGTTCGTGCCAAGCCCTTCCAGGATCGCCTGCGCCGTCCAGGGCGAATCGGCGTCGCGCGCGGCGATGCGCGCGAGGGCGTCCCGCGCCCGGTCGTCGTCAACGGTTCCGAGGGCAACGGCCGCACGAAGTCGGACCCGTACGCTCGGATCGTCGGCGAGCGGGACCAGGTCGGCAATGTGATCCTTCATGCGCGAGCCTCCCAAGCGTGCGGCCTGTTCACGGACGTGTGCATCGCCGTCGCCGAACGCCGCGTGGAGGGTTTCAGGGTCGAGCGCGTTCATCCCCTCCAGGGTCCAAAGGGCGTGCACCCGCCCGACCGGCCGAGCCGAGCCGCGCACCAGGGCACGAAGGCCGGCGATCGCGGACAGGTCCTTGCGCTCGACCAGCAATCGCTGGGCGGTGTCGCGAGCCCAGCCGTTCGGGCTTTCGAGCGCAGCGACGAGCGCGGCCGTGGTGTCCGCCAAGGGAACGGCTTGGGGCGTGCGTCCCGTCGGCACGATCCGCCAGATCCGACCCCGGTCGTGCCCCTCGCGAAAGTCGACGGAGTTGCGGAGCGCCTCCGGGACGAAGGCGGGGTGTTCGACCCAGGCCCGGCAGAAGTCGGCGACGTAGAGCGCGCCGTCGGGGCCGGTCGCGAGGTTCACGGGGCGGAACCACGCGTGCGTCGAGGCCAGGAACTCGCGCCCGCGCTCCACACGGCGGGCGACGAACGTGGGCCCGGCCGGTTCGAGCACGCGGTGGTGCACGACGCCCGTCAGCGGCTCGCAGACGAACGCGTGTCCGAGATAAGCTGCGCCCAGGAGGTCGCCGCGATAGATCGTGGGGCCGCACGTCGCGTTGAAGAACGTGACCGTCTCGGCGTTGAACCGCTTCTGCTGCGGGGCAAGCGAGTAGACGCGCCCGCCGTCGGAGAGGTCCAGGATGTCGGCCACACTCCGCGACCCGGCCGTTGAGTCCGCACCGGGTCGAATCTCGAGCACGACGTGGCGCAGGGGCACCGTGTTCCACGAGGGGAAGCGGTCCCCCCAGTCGTCGCGCGGCAGGCCGAACTGGCTGAAGCCGGCGACCGGCTCGAAGACGCCGGTTTGGGGCCGCACCTTCAGGTCGTTGCGGGGAATGGGGAC
Source organism: Isosphaeraceae bacterium (assembly GCA_031291845.1). Classification (GTDB taxonomy): domain Bacteria; phylum Planctomycetota; class Planctomycetia; order Isosphaerales; family Isosphaeraceae; genus DAIDJG01. The sequence continues at coordinate 26,725 of JARLIH010000424.1, forward strand.
CGCCTTGCCAGGCGGATCTTCGGGGCGCCGGACTGCGCCCCCGCTCCGGCCGTTGGCCAGGTAGACCCAGTTGTCGAGGCCCCAGGTCGGGCTGTTCACGCGAAGCTGCTGGTTCCCCTCGCCGAAGCCGGTCAACACCACGCGCTTTTCGTCCGCGCGCCCGTCGCCGTCCTGATCCTTGAGATAGAGGAGATTGGGGGCCGCGGTCACGAGCACACCGCCGTTCCAGGGCAAGACGCCGTTGGGGTACGGGAGGCCCTCGGCGAAGACCGTAGCGTGCTCGAAGCGCCCGTCGCCGTCACGATCTTCCAAAAGCTTGATGCGGCCTCCCGTCGGCGCGACGGGGTAGTCGGACATCTCGGCCACGAAGAGCCGGCCACGTTCATCCCAGGCCATGGCCACGGGGCTGACCACCGCGGGCTCGCTGGCGACGAGCTCGATCCGCAGCGCCGGGTCGGCCAGCCGAAGGGCGGCGTGCTCCTCGGCGACGGTCGGAGGTTGCTCGGCGTGGAGCGGGGAGTGAACGAGGAAAACAGCGGCGCAGGGCAGAACGAACTTCAACGCACGGACGCACAGGTCTGTCCGACGGCTGATCATACGGTCAATCCTCCGGAGCCTTTTCGGGTTCGGCGCGTCTGATTCCTTCGTGACCCGCGCCACGGGCACAAGACTATCTCCGGACGGGCCGGAATCCCATGGGGCGGCCAGGCTTTTTCGGTGCCAACAGGAGGCACGGGGCGCTGGTTCAAATTCGCGACGGACCGGGCAACACGTTCCTGCAAAGTGCAGGGCCGGCAATGGCCGGCCCTACACTTTGACGGGCCGAGCTGCGCGATGAGAGGCTCGGATGGAGCCTCGCCCTTTCCAGAACGCTCGCGACGCGGCCTGACTGCCATGCCATCGTTTTTTCGTGGTCGACCCCGGGCGATCCGGCGATAATCCACTCGTCGACCCATTGACCTCGAGGAGCAAGCCTCGTGACCCTGGCAACGACCGTCCGTTCGGAGCGTTTCGTGTTCGAGGACCTCCGCGACGTGTTCGCGAAGGCCAACGAGGAGAAGTCGGGCGACCGGCTGGCGGGGATCGCGGCGGCGTCCGAGCGCGAACGCGTTGCCGCGAAGCGGGTGCTGGCGGGGCTGACGCTGGCCGAGATCGTCGATCGCCCTTTGATCGACCCCGATGAGGACGACGTGAGCCGCCTGATCGTCGACACCCACGACCGCCTGGCGTTCGCGTCGATCGCCGGAATGACCGTCGGCGAGTTCCGCGAATACCTGCTCGACGACGAGGTCGACGGTCCCGCGATCGCCGCGCTCAAGGGGGCGATCACGCCCGAGGTCGCGGCGGCGGTCGCCAAGCTGCTCAGCAACAAGGACCTCGTCCTGGCGGCGAGCAAGGTTCGCGTGGTGACGCGTTGCCGGAACACGCTGGGCGAGCGTGGGGTGCTGGGAGTGCGGCTCCAGCCGAACCACCCAAGCGACGACCTCGGGGGCATTCTCCTGAGTGCGGCGGACGGACTGCTGTTCGGGTGCGGTGACGCGGTCCTGGGCGTGAACCCAGTCACCGATTCGGTCGCGTCGACGAGCGCGATCCTGCACGCGCTCGACCGGCTGATCGAGACGCTGGCGATCCCGACACAGGCGTGTTGCCTCGCACACATCAGCACGCAGCTCGGAGCGCTCGAAGCAGGTGCGCCGGTGGACCTCTTGTTTCAGTCGGTCGCGGGCACAGAGGCCGCCAACGCGAGCTTCGGCGTGTCGCTGGCCCTGCTCCGCGAGGGGCGAGAGCGGGTGCTCGAGCACCACGCGACGCGCGACGTGGCCTGGGCCGGAAGGCAGGTCATGTACTTCGAGACCGGCCAGGGGAGCGCGCTGTCGGCCGAGGCGCACCACGGGGTCGACCAGTTGACGCTCGAAGCACGAGCGTACGGCGTGGCGCGGGCGTTCGACCCGTTCCTGGTCAACAGCGTGGTGGGCTTCATCGGGCCCGAGTACCTGCGCGACGAGCGCCAGATGATCCGCGCGGGGCTGGAAGACCACTTCATGGGCAAGCTGCTTGGCCTGCCGATGGGGGTCGACGTCTGCTACACGAACCACACGGCGGCCGACCAGAACTCGGCCGATAACTTGCTGTTGCTGCTCGCGGCCGCGGGGGTCAACTTCGTGATCGGCGTGCCTTGCTCGGACGATGTCATGCTCAATTACCAGTCCGTCAGCTTCCACGACGCGGCGGGCGTCCGCGCGCTGCTGGGGCTGCGGGCAGCGCCCGAGTTCCAGGCCTGGCTCGAGGAGCGAGGGCTCGTTCGGGCCGGGAGCCGGCTGGCCGACGCTCGCGCGGGGCGGCAGCTCGTCGAGCGCATCGGCACGTTGATCGAGACCGAGGCCGCGCGCTCATGAACGAACCCGATTCGCCAGCGCCGACGTTCCCCGACCCGGCCGCGGTCCTGGCCGCGGCGCGCGAACGAACGCCGGCGCGGGTGCTTGTGGGGCGGGCGGGCGCGTCGTACCGCACGGCGACACAGCTCGACCTGCGGCAGGACCACGCGGCGGCTGTTGACGCCGTGCAGTCCGAGATCGATCTCGAACGCGACCTCGGGACGGATTTCGTTCGGCGGTGGAACCTGGTCGAGGTGGAAACCCAGGCGAGCGACAAGGCCGTGTACCTCGCTCGCCCCGACCTCGGGCGCCGATTCGCGCCGAGCGCGACGGAGCGATTGGCGGGCTTGCCGCGCGGGGCCGACATCCAGGTCGTGCTCGGCGACGGCCTGTCGGCGGCGGCCGTCGTCGCGCAGGTACCGGGGTTATTGCCGCGACTCGCCGAGGGCGCGGAGCGCCTGGGCTGGCGCTTCGGCCGGCCGTTCTTCATCCGGCACTGCCGGGTCGGCATCCTCAACGAGATCGGCGCACGGCTCGAGCCGGCGGTTGTGGTGTTGCTGATCGGCGAGCGTCCGGGGCTCGCGACCGCCGAGAGCCTCTCGGCGTACCTCGCCTACCGGCCCCGGGTGGGCCATACGGACGCGCAACGCAACCTGATCTCGAATATCCACGTCCGAGGGACGCCGGTGAACGAGGCGGCGGAACGGGTGCTGCGGCTCGCCGGGTTGATGATGCGGCTGGGCCAGAGCGGCATCGCGGTCAAGGAAGGGAGCGAGGGCCCGGACCGTCTGCCAAACTTGGAGCAGCGGGAATCCCAGTAGTACGGCTTGGGTTGCCCTGCGTGGCAGGCCCGTGGAGACGGCGCGGGGTCGCCATCTACGCGACGGGCGGATCGCCGTCCCCTCGGATCCAGGATTGGCCGGGAGCGGATCGCCGGGCGTAGGCCCCCTCGGGGAGGTCGGCGAGTTCCAGGAGGCTGGGGTCGAACTGGACCATCTCGGCCAGGCCGACAACCACGGCGTCTTCCTCGAGCACGTGCTCGCCGTCGAGGAACTGCCACGAGCCGTCGTCCTCGTCGTGGGTCACGAGCAGGAGTGACGTCTCGCCCCGCAGAATGCGCCCGAGGGTGATGACGGCGGTGTCCTCGGAGTCGCCGAACGGCCAGGTGTTGTCCGTCAAGGCCGGCGATGGGCTCGCGCCCACCCCTCGATGAAGGAAACGGTCTGAGAGCAGGGCGATCGCCGGTATCTACACAGCGAACGAGTTTTTCGCCCAGACTCGGCGGGCGCCCTTGTTCCCAAGCAGAGCGCGGGAACGAGCGTTCACCTTCGGATCCCCCTAAGAACCCATTGTTGTAGATACCAACGCCGCCCCGGCCACGCCTCCGATTGAGCCTAACCCCGGAGAGCGTTCGGGGCAACCCGCGGCGCGTCGGGTGCCCCAGCCGGATTTTTTGGACGCGATTTGACACACTCCTCGCTGTGACCTATGGGTTGTTAGGGGAGGCTGCGTACCCGCATCCTGGCCCTCCAAGAACCGTCAGCAACTCCGGCGATGCGGCTGGATCACCTCAAGGAACTCACGAGGGCCAGCAGCATGTCCGTCACCCATCGCCCGCGCTTTCGCATTCATCGTCTGGATTCGCCGACGGACCTGCACTACCAGGCTTTCTGGCAAGTTGAGGGAAAGACGTTTCGCGTCCAGGTCTGGGACGAGGAGGCCTGGCATAGCATGTCGGAATCGGAGCACCCGCCGGACGCGACACCGCTCGCTGGTCCCGGCTGGATGCTGTTCCGCCCCCTTGCGGGCGCTCGTTCGCAGAGGCGGGCACGCACGTCGAGGTGAGGGCTCAGCGATGGCATGGACGAGCTTCACGCTGGACGAAGAGAGTCCGAACCAGTTCGAAGAGCTCCCCTGCCCCCGTTGCGGCGAGTTCCTGGTCATCCACGCGCCGGATCCGAGCACGCCTGAGCGCATGCTCGGGGTCTGCGCCGAGTGCCACTCGTGGTACCTGTTGCATTGCTCCGAGTGCAAAATGATGCGCCTGCCCGATGCGCCAGGCGCGCTTGCGAGAAAACCTGGGCGCAAAGGCTCGGGGTCGCCGCCCCGCTGAGGGCGTCTCCTGCGCGATCCCGTCGTAAGCCGCGGGTCCTGGGCTCAAGGATGTTGACGGAAGTGAACGTGCCGGTCCCACAAAGTAAGGAAGCGTGTTATGCATGAAGACGTTGCCGATCGCCGCGCTGCGGTGCGCGAAGCCGTCGTCGCAAACCGGGTCTGTGTGGAGTGGTGGGCCGATGATCACATCTGCCGCACGGACGGGCGGATGCTCGACATCAGCCAAGGGGGAACGCTGGTCGCGGCCGACGTCGTCCCTCCGCTCGGGCAGCCCGTCTGGTTTCACGTCGAGACCCCGGCGCGGACCGACGAAGTCGGCGCACGGGTCGTCAGGCACGGCAAAACGAACGAGATCGGCCTGTCGTTCGCACATCCGTGTCCATATGACCTGTACCTCACGGCAACCTTGGGGATCAACCCCTGCGGTATGCTCGTGACGCACTGACCGGTACTCCGAAAGGAATCGTTCTCGGCTCGGTTGACGGGCCCCGGCGGCAACGGTAGCCTGACCTGCGTGCCACGCCGGGGGCAGTCGGTGGCGCGCGCCCGCGTTGCGACGGCTTCCGGCTTCGACTCGAGCCGGGAGGGTTCCCATGCGCGTTGCGTCCGACGGCCGGTGCGCCGGGCTGCTGTTACTGGCCGCGATGGCGAGCTTTCCCGCGACGGCCCAAGGGGTCGTGGGAACGGAGCGAGAACCGTCGGCCTTTACCGCGCGCTCGGCGCCGTGGCACGCGCTCGACTCGGGCGAGGTGTGGGCCATCGCGTTCTCGCCGGACGGGAAGCGGCTGGCGACCGCCTCGCACGTGGGCGGTGCGCCGGGAGAGCTGCGCGTTTATGACGCGGGCGCGCGGAAGCTGCTGGCCCGGGTTGGGCTCACGAAGGTGATCCGATCGCTGGCCTATGCACCTGACGGCAAGATCCTCGCCGCGGCGGAGTTTGCGGACACGGTCACCCTGCGCAACCCCGACACCGGCGCGGTGGAAACGACGCTGGCCGGGCACATTGGCGACGTCAACGGCGTCGCGTTCACAACGGACGGCAAGCGGCTGGTGTCGATCTCGGCGGACAAGACGGCCAAGCTCTGGGACGTCGCCACCGCGGCTGAAATCCGGACGTTTCGGGGCCACGGCGGGCCGATCCTGTGCCTTTCGGTCACCGCCGATGGGAAGACGCTGGCGACCGGGGGCGGGGACACGACGGTCAAGCTCTGGGACGTCGAGACCGGCGCACTCCGGAAGTCGTTCCGGGGGGGTGAATCGCCCGTGACGGCGGTCGGGTTCTCGCCGGACGGCAAGGTCCTGATCGTTGGAGCGCAGGGAGGCCGCGTCAGTTTCTGGGACGGCGCGACCGGTGCGCCGAGGGCGAACCTGCCGAATGCCAATCGCCAGTTGCGCTCGCTGGCGTTCGCGCCCGACGGCAGCTTCGCCGCATCGGGCGGCCTGGGGGGCCGAATCGCGCTCTGGGATCCGCTCGCCGGCAAGGAAATCGCCTCGTGGCCTGCGCACACGGCAAACGTACCGGCGCTGGCCTTCAGCCCGGACGGAAAGGTGATCGCCTCGGGAAGCTTCGATCAGACCGTCAAGCTCTGGGACGCCAGAACGCACGAGCAGCTCGCAGTTCTACAGCAGGCCGGAAGTGAGGCCGGCGACCAGGCCGTGGTGCTGGCCGTTGCCTATTCGCCCGACGGCAAGACGCTCGCCGAGGCGGGCGAAGGGGGCCAGGTCAGGCTGGTTGACCGAGCGTCGGGCCAGGTCTCGGCGACCCTGAAGGGGCACGCCGACGTGGTCACGAGCCTCGCCTTTTCGCCCGACAGCGCGACGCTGGCCTCCGGCGGGTACGACCGCACGATCGCGCTCTGGAACGTTGCGTCGAGGCAGCAGCGGGCGAGGCTCGCCGGGCACAAGAGCTGGGTCTTCGCGCTCGCGTTCAGCCCTGACGGGAAAAGCCTCGCGTCGGCGGGGTACGCCCAGGAGCTTTTGATCTGGGACGTGGCCGCGGGCGCGATCCGCGCGCGGCTGGAGGGGCACGAGGGCTCCGTACGGGCCGTGGCCTGGTCACCGGACGGGAAGCGGCTCGCCTCGGCGGGCGCTGATCGGCGGGTACGGCTGTGGGATCCTGCAAAAGCGATCCAGACCGCCGCGTTCGAGGGACACGCTGGGGAGATTCGCGGCCTCGCGTTCAGCACCGACGGGCGGACGATGGCGTCCGGCGACGACGACGGCGTTATCAAGCTGTGGGACGTCGCCAAAGGGGCCGAACGCGCGACGCTTTACGGCCATGGCGAGACGATCGGCTCCGTCGCCTTCTCGCCCGGCGGCACACGGCTGGCCAGCGGCGGCTGGGACGGCACGGTGAGGCTGTGGGACACGGCGACGGGGCGAGAGCTGGCGACCCTGCGCGGGCACACCGACGGCGTGAGCACGCTGGCATTCGCACCCGACGGGCGCCAGATCGCGACCGCGAGCTTCGACCGCGCCGTCACGCTCTGGGATGCGGCCGCGCCGGTCCTCGCCCCGAGTCGAACGCTGACGGACCTGAACGGCGAAGTCTGGACGGTCGCGTTCGCGCCCGACGGGCAAAGCATGCTGTGGGGCGGCCGCTCCAATCAGCTCTTTCGGAATGCGCTGCCGACCGGTCCGACCAAGTCCTTCAACCTGAGCGCAGGGGCCACGACGACGATCGTGTTCGCACCCGACGGCCGGACGTTCGCGACCGGCGAGTGGGACCGGACGGTCAAGCTGTTCGACGCCGAAACCAAGGCGCTGGTCGCGACGTTCAAGGGGCATACCGACGCGATCCGCGACGTAGCGTTTTCGCCCGATGGGAAGACCCTCGCGTCGGCGGGCTACGACAAGCGCGTGAAGCTGTGGGACAAGGCCACGGGCCGCGCTCTGGCGGGACCGCCGGAACAAGCGCTGGCCGTCGAGAAGGTCCTGTTCACGCCCGACGGCAAGACCCTGATCTTCAGCACGGGGGACTGGGCGGCCTATCGGACGCCTGGGACGGTCGTACTCTGGGACATCGCAACGGCAAGCCGGCGGGGCGAGTTGAAGGGGCACCAGTCGCGCGTCGCGGCGCTGGCGCTCTCGCCCGACGGCAAGACGCTCGCCAGCGGCGTCTCGAACGCGATCCGCCTCTTCGACGTCGGGGCGCAGTCGCTGCTCGCCGAAATCCCCCACGAGCACGACTCGGTGCTCGCGCTCGCCTTCTCGCCCGACGGCCGATCCCTGGCGAGCGGCTACTTCCGGGGCGCGGTCGTCGTCTGGGATGTCACAACACGGCGACCCGCCGCGTACTTGAACGGCCACTCGGCACTCGTGTCGGCCGTTGCGTTCGCCCCCGACGGCAAAACTCTCGCAAGCTGCGGGAGCCAGGACAAGACGCTTCGCCTATGGACGCTGAGCCCTTCCGGCGAGGCCCCTGCGCGGGGCGGCCGGTAAGCCGTGACTCGACCGACCGTCGGTCGGGAATGCGTAATCATTGGAAATACGTTCCCGTCGATGCGCGAGCGCACGACTTGCACGCCAGGCGGCAGCACTTGTACACGAACAATAAGGATAATCGCCCCTCGATCAGTTTGGCGCGCCGTTTGCGTTAGTTCGCGTTCGTCCTGTCTCAGCGCGGCAGAACATGTCGCTCGCTTCCATTTTCCGTCCGACAAATCGGCATGACACGACGCACGGAGGCGGACTCCGACCGATCGTTCCGCGTTTGAGCCCGCCGTGGGCCGGTCCTCGGGTGTAGAAGTTTATTCAAGCATTAGAAAACCTACACAGGAAGGGCGATCCGAGTACGAGACGTCGACGAGACGCGCGAAGGGCCGTTGTTCGCCCGCGGCGCTCCGTCATTCACCCCGAACACGGAGTTCGAACGATGCCCGCCACCCGACCCCCGATCGCCTCCTGCCCGCACTGCGGCACGATCCTGCTTTGGACCCAGGAGGGACTGGTCCACCCGATGCCGGGCGAGCGGGAGCGGATTCGCTCAACCCTCGGCATGTCGTGGTTCGCGCACGCGACGACCCCGTTCGATGGCCGCTTTCACCACTGCCTGGGAAGCGTGCGCCAAAGCGTGTTGTGGGGATCCCGGGGCGGGGACGAAGGGCGGAGGAAACGGCCGGCGTAACGCCGCGGCGGACGACCGGCCGGAAGTGCAACCGGCGCAGGGTTTGGAGCAATTGCCGCGCAGGTCGGCACGGGGGTGAAGCCTGCGCTACGCGGCCTTTCGTCGCGATTGTTCTTCAGCCAATGCGCTCGCGCGCTCAGCTCATGACGCCCCTGGCGACGTTGGCGAGGTCTTCGCCGGTTTCGGTCAGCGCGTAGAAGTTGTTCTTGCCCTGGCGGCGGGGGGCGATGACGCCGCCGTGGCGCAAGAGCGCGAGGTGGTGACTGACGGCGGGCTGGCTCTGGCCCAGCTCGTCGCAGAGCGCGCCGACGTGCTTCTCGCCGTCGGACAACATCAGCACGACCTGGAGCCGGGTCGGGTCGCTGATGTGCTTCAGGAGCATGGACGTGCGCTGGGCCTGCTTGAGACGCACGGCCGCGTCTTTGGCCGCCTTGCTGGCCTTGGTTGCCGAAGCCTTGGACGCCGGAGCCTTGGTCGCCGAACTGCTTGCCGCTGCCATCTCGGGGCTCTCCTTCCTCGGATACGGGGGCGCCGCCGGCCGATACAGCTCGGCCGGTGTGGGCCCCTTGTCGTGAATATCCGCAACGCGCGTTCGCTCATCTACAACTTAGTTTCGCGAACTCGTTACGTATCTTTCCGGAAAACGTCTGTGCCGATGGTTCGTTCGTCGGCCGGTAGGTATTGTCCTGTGAGTGGTTAATTTATCATGAGATCGGCGTAAAACAACAGTTCTTCTTTCAAAATCATTTTTTGTCCGGCCTCCAAAGGTCGTGCGCGCGACCCGGCCGTTGCAGCCATACGCGAAAGCTGCTATTTATCTCGTGGTGCGGGCAATGATGACCGCGGTCGACGGCGCGCCCGCGAGCGGGCCGCGGGGGAGGCAGCCGATGACAGTCGTCCAACGAATGCGTGCCAAGCTTGGTGAGTCGATGAAGGCCCGGGACGCGGCCCAGACGCAGTTCCTACGCTACTGGATCGCGCAGTTGACGCTCGGCAACGGCACCGAGATGCCGGACTCCGAGGCGTTCAAGAAGATGCGCGGAGTACTCAAGGAAGCCAGGTCGGGCCAGACGACGTTCACGCCCCAGGAGCTTGAGCTGATCCAGCAGTGGGTCCCCGCCGCCCTCACCCGCGAGCAGGTCGCCGCAGCACTCGCGCCGGTCGCCTCACAGATCAAGGCGGCGCCCAAGGAAGGCATGGCCATGGGCCTGGCGATGAAGGCGCTCGGCGCAAACCTTGTCGAGAGTGAGGACGTGAAGGCCGTGATCGCCGAACTGCGGCAATAACCAGAAAAGGCGCCCGCAATGCCCCAACTGATCGACGGCCCCACCAGGGTCGAGGCGGCCGGCAACAAGCCGAAGCTCATCGACGAATACGTCGGACGGGTCAACACGGGGCACACGGGCGTGAGCATCGCTCATATGCGCAGCCCGGGGGGTTGGGTCGAGCCCGGCCAGACCCCCACGTTCGATGAATACACGGTCGTGCTGAACGGTCTGCTGCGCGTCACGCACCGTGAGGGGTCGCTCGACGTGCGCGCCGGTCAGGCTGTGCTCGTCAGGCGCGGGGAGTGGGTGGTCTACTCCACGCCGGACCCCGACGGGGCCGAATATGTCGCGATCTGCGTGCCCGCGTTCAGCCTCGAGACCGCGCACCGCGACGCCTAGATGTCGTTTCGTTAGTTCGCTGCCAGTCCTCTGTCGCGACCAACCCGAAGCGCAAGCGAGGTTTTACGTAAGACCTCGCTTGCGCTTCGGGTTGGTGTGCCGGCGATCGCGATAACTGGCCGCCGTGCCCCGCAATGTTCGCTTAGACCGCGCAACCGGCCGATGGGTGGTGGGGGCTGGGCCGGTTCGGGTGAAGTCGGCCGCGCGTTCACCCGATCTCCGTCCGATGCCAGCGTTGCCGGCCAAGGTTTCGGCCGCGAACCAAGACGATCCGCACGGAGGAATTCGACCCATGACCCTGGAAGAGAATACGCCCGCGCTCGACCTGATCCGCTGGACGTTCACCGTCAACCCGGAACACCGCGCTGCGATCGAGGGGCACCTCAGCGACCTGGGCCTCGTCGTGAACGTTCACGACGACACCCGGTTCGTCGTCTCCTGGGAGGAGCCGGACGAGAGCGCGGACGAGGTGATCGAAGCAATCTGGGCCCTGAACGGGGAACCGTTCGAGGTCACCCAGGAAGAGTTTCAGCGCCTGAGCCTCAACATCTTGCAGCACACCGACGAAGATGTGCAAGAAGCGGCTTGAGCCGGCGGGCGCCGCGACAATAGCCCCCGGCGCGATTGGCCTCGGGAACAGGCCGAGAGTGCGTGGGAGGGCGTCGAGCTCCGCCGGACCGGGTCAAGGCTGCAAAGGCGCCGGGAGATCGGGCCTCTCCTGATCCCCCGGTGCCTGCCCGCGCGCCCGATCATCACTTGCGGAGCAGCAGCACGCCGATGACCATGCAGACCATGACGAACGGAATCATGAAGGACGCGCTCCAGGTCGTGTGCCGCGTGACGGGGCGGGAAAACTCCCGGATGTCGTCCCTGGCCGACTCGTAGGCCCTTCCAATCGCGTCGAGAACGGGTGTCTTCACGGGGTGGGTTGCGCCCGCCATCGCCGACCAGCGGGAGTAGCAGAGCAGCCCCGACTCGTACGCGAGCGGCGAGAGCAAAATCCCCACCAAAATCGTCATGGCGCTCGAGTACTTCCAGCGGCGGACCCCCGGCCCGTCGTCGAGCAGGGGCTGAACGAGCTTACGCATGGAAACCTTCCTTAATTCCCCATCATCGTCTTGGCGATCTGGATCCCCGCCGGGCCGACCAGCACGACGAAGACGCCGGGGAAGATGAACAGAATCAGCGGGATCATGATCTTGACCGCCGTCTTGGCCGCCCGCTCCTCCGCCAGTTGGCGTCGCTTCAGGCGCATCGCGTCGGACTGCACACGCAACGCAGCCCCGATGCTCGAGCCGAACTTCTCCGCCTGGATGATCACGGCGGCCAACGATCGCACGTCCTCAATGCCTGTCCGGATCCCCAGGTCGCGCAACACGTCCCGGCGCGCACGCCCCATTTGCACCTGGAAATTGGCGATGGCGAACTCTTCGCACAATGCCGGGCACGAACTCGCCAGCTCCCCCGTCACCCGGCGCATCGCCGTGTCGAGACCCAGGCCCGCCTCGACGCAGACCACCATCAAGTCCAGGGCGTCGGGGAGGCCGAGGAAGATGGATTCGGCCCGCTTTTTCTTGATGCTCCCGACGACGAACCCCGGCGCGTAGTAGCCGATCGCCGCCGCCAGCACGATGTACGTGATTCCGACCTGCGTCATCCCGTAGCGCGAGGCCACCAGCGGAACGGCCAGCGCCAGGCAGAGCAGCATGAAGAAGCCCTTCAATCCGTAGTACACGGCGACGGCCTGCTCGCTCCGGAACCCGGCGTTCAGCAACGTCAAACGGATCTTCCCCAGCTCGGCCTCGCTGTTGGGGCGGAACGACTTGCCGAGCTTCGACGCCGCCTCCTTCACCCGCTCCTGGAGCTTGTCCTGCTGCCGCTCCGTCGCCCCCGCGTCGAAGCGCCGGGCCGCCGCCGGGTTCAGCACCCGCTTCAGCCGCTCCTCCGTGCTCGCCGGGCGGTCGGCGATCGCCGAGAGAATGCCCCACGCCCCCAGCGTGATCGCCAGGAACACGGACAGGCCGACGATATTCTGTATACTAAACAGTTCAATCATACCTTGATCGCGACGATCTTTTTGATCGACAGCGCCCCCAGGATCTGCAGCCCCGCCGTGATCAGCAGCATCTTCGTGCCGACCGGCGTTGTAAAAAGAACGCTAATATAACCATAATTCGACATCGACAAAAAAGCGAGCAGACCCGGCGGGAGCGCGAGGAGGACGACGCCGGACAGGCGACCCTCGGCGGTGAGCGCGCGGACGTGTCCCTGGAGCTCGAACCGCTGCCGGATGAGCTTGCCGATCTTGTCGAGCACCTCGGCGAGGTCGCCGCCCGTGGAGCGCTGGACGATCACGGCGATCACGAAGAAGCGGACGTCCATCACGGGAATGCGATCGGCCATGCCGCGCAGGGCCAGTTCGATCGGCACGCCGAGGTTCTGTTCCTCGAACACCCGGCCGAACTCGTCGGCGATCGGCCCTTTCATCTCTTCGGCCACCAGGTGCATACCCGAGGCGAGGCCGTGCCCCGCGCGGAGGGCGCGGCCGATCAGCTCGACGGCCTGGGGCATCGCGTCGATGAACTTCCTCACCCGCCGCTGCTTGCGGTGGTTCAGCCAGAGGAACGGCAAGACGCCGAGCACCGCCGCGCAGATCGGGATCAGCAGCAGCGGCAGTTTGAAGGCGAACGCCACCAGCCCGCCGAGGAAGGCGAGGACGCCGACGATCATCATGAAACGGCGGAACGGGAACGGCACGTCGGCCTGTTCGTAGAGTTTGCTGAGCGACTCGGGGTTCGGTATCCAGCGCGACCAGAAGTCGGACTGCGAGAAGTCGATGGCGGGGGGCCGCATCAGCATGCCGGCCACCGCGTCCACCTTGCCGCCCGCCGCCCGGCCGGTCATATCCTGGAGCCGCTGCTCGGCCTCGCTCCCGGCCGACTTCGTGAAGACGAAGCCAAGCCCGGCGACCAGGCAAATGACGACCACGCCGGCGAACATGGAGAGAAGCTGTACGTTATCCATGGTTAAGGATTGGTTTCTGTTGGTGTGGCGAATCAGTCCTTGAGGAGAACGCGCTGGCGGAAGACGTCGGGCGTGAGCTGGTAACCGGCATACTCGAGCCGGTCCATGAAGGTCGGGCGGATGCCGGTAGCGATGAACTCGCCGTAGGCGCGGCCGTTCGCGTCGACGCCGAGCTGCCGGAAGGCGAAGATTTCCTGCATGATGATGGTGTCCCCTTCCATGCCCACCACTTCCGAGATGCTCGTCACCTTGCGCGGGCCGCCTTGCAGGCGGCTTGCCTGAATGATCAGGTCGATGGCCGAGGCGAACTGTGCGCGCAGCGCGCGGATGGGGAGCTCGAGCCCGGCCATGCTGATCATCGTTTCGAGCCGGCTGAGGGCATCGCGGGGGGTGTTGGCGTGGACGGTGGTCATCGAGCCTTCGTGGCCCGTGTTCATGGCCTGGATCATGTCCAGGGTTTCGGCCCCGCGGCACTCGCCGATGATGATCCGGTCGGGCCGCATACGCAGGGCGTTCTTGACGAGGTCGGTCGCGGTGACGGCCCCCCGCCCTTCGATGTTCGCCGGGCGAGTCTCGAGGCGGACGACGTGGTCTTGCTGAAGTTGCAGTTCGGCCGCGTCTTCGATCGTGATCACGCGGTGGTCGGGCTGGATGAAGCTGGAAAGCGTGTTCAGCAGCGTCGTTTTACCGGAGCCGGTACCGCCGGAGATGACGATGTTGAGCCGGGCCTTCATGGCCCCTTCCATCAGGGCGAGCATCTCGGGGGTGAACGCCTTGAACCGGAGCAGGTCGTCCTTGCCGATCGGCCGGGAGCCGAACATACGAATCGTGACGACGGCGCCATCAAGCGCGAGCGGGGGAATGATCGCGTTGAAACGCGAGCCGTTCGGCAGTCGGGCGTCGACCATCGGCGACGTTTCATCGACGCGCCGGCCGACCCGGGAGACGATCCGGTCGATGATCTGGAGCAGGTGGTCGTTATCGCGGAAGACGACCTCTGAGCGCTGGATCCGGCCCTCCTTCTCGACGAAGATCTTTTTCGGGCCGTTGATCATGATGTCGGCGATCTTGTCATCCTTGAGCAGCAGCTCGAGGGGACCGAAACCGAACGTCTCGTCGAGGATTTCGTTGACTAAGCGCTGGCGCTCGTTGCGGTTTAAGAGCGGGTTTTCGGTATCGCAGAGGTGTTCGACGACGCCTCGTATCTCGCTCCGCAGGGTATTGGGATCCATCTCGCTGACCCGGTTCATATCGAGCCGGTCGACGAGGCGCATATGGATATGCCGTTTCAGCGTTTCGTACGCTTCTTCGGCGGGATCAGGCTCCTTGGGTACGTCCCGGGCCCTGGGGGCGGCCGGGGGTGGGGGCGGGCTGGGCATCGGCGGCGCAGAGTCGGCGTGCGGGGCCGGGAGCGCTTCAGCCGGCGTCGGCGTCAGGCTCGGCCTCGAGCCAAAGGGAGCGCGCCCAAATCCTTTAAGCATCGCGGAGACCTCCAGGAACGGCTACGGTACGGCGGTCGGACGGGGGGCGGTCAAAACAGCGCCGCGAAGAGTCCCCTCTTCGGCTTGACCTCCACGACGGCGGCCGACGGCCGCAGTGCGCGGGCGATCGAAAGAACGGATTGGTGGGGCCGCGTGCCCGCCGCAACCTCGTCGATGGGCACTCCCTTGGCGCGAGCGGCCCGGTATACCTTCGTGGCGTTCGGAATGTTGAAGTGAATGGGCATCTTCAACGTTTCCTCGGCCTTCTTCGGGCTGATCTCGGTATCGTTCGACCCCGTCCGATTGACGACGAGCTTGACTTTCTCCGAGAGCCCATCGAACTGGTGGAACAGGTGGAGCAGCCGCGCTGTGTTACGCAGGCACGTCAGGTCGAGCTGGACGACCATCAGGATCACGTCGGCCATCTCGAAGGCCAGGAAGTCGGACGTTTGCAGCCCCTTGCTTGTGTCGAGGATCACGGCGGGGAACGCCGCCTTGAGCAGCATCAGGACCCTCCGCAGCACATCGGGGTCGATCTTGGCGGCGTCCTCCATCGCGGTCGGGTGGGGCAGCACGAACAGACCGGACCCATGGCGAGTGACCGAGCGTTTCAGGAGCGTGAGGTCGAGCCGGTCGATGTTCTGGACGACGTTGAAGAGCGTGTTGTTCGTGACGATGTCGAGGCAGGCATCGACGCAGCCGAGCAGCAGGTCGAGGTCGGCCAGGATGACCTCGGTGGTATTGGTGCGTGCGAGCGCGATGGCCAGGTTCACGGCCAGGCTGGTACAGCCGACTCCCCCCGCCGCCCCGGTGACGGCGATCACTTGGGGGTCACGGTCGGTCGCGGCGCCCACTTCGTTGTGGCGGTTGAACAGCCGGTTGAGCGTGTCGTTGATCTCGTTCGCGTGCGTCGGCAGCGTGAGGAACTCGCGGGCGCCGGCCCGGATCACGCGCAGCAGGATCGAGCTGTCGGGAGCCCGGCTCGCCGGCAACACCACGACGCCGGGATGGCTCTGGGCAATCGACTGGATGAGGAAGACGGCCTGCTCGGGGTCGTGGTCAATATCCACGAGCACCAGGTCGGGCACGATTTCGGCCACGCGCTTGGCCATACCATGATAGGCAGTGCAAGTTTCGGCGAGCCATACCGTGCCGATTCCGCTTAGCAGTTGCTGGAGCACCTGCCTGGAGTCGTCATTCGGAGCAACCAGTAAGACTCGAATAGCGTCCTTCATCATCATTCCGTCCCACAGGGCAAGACATTAATAAAATTTTAGTGTTCAGACCATGGTTCGTTGATCTTTGAGAGTGGGGGTCCAGGCGGGGCGGAGGTCCTCCCCGCCCGCCCGCTTCCCCGCCGCTCGCAGTCGAACACGTTCGCTACGAACCGGGGGAAGGTTCTCCCCTTTCGACGGCTCACTCGATCTTCTCTTTACCGAACCCGACCATCTGTTCGTCGTCGTCATCATGGGGCGAATTCAAGCGGACCTGCCTATGCTGATCGATCCCCTTGTAGAGGTGAATCACGTGCTGGGTGTCCTCCGTCGGCGCGACGACCGGCGGAGGGGGCGGAGGCGGTGGGGGCGGCGCGGCCGGCGGCTCCACGGGCTTGACGGCGACCGGCGTTTCGGCGGCCTTTTTCGCCGCCTTGGCCGACCGGTCTTGCTTCGCGCGGTCGTTCAAGCCGCGGAGTGCGAGCGACAGCAAACCTTTCGTGCGGGCGGCCACGATCACTTCGGCCTGTTCGGGCGTAACCGCCAGGGTCACTCCGCGAGACTGCACCGTGCGTTCCTCGGGCCTGTTGAACACCGTGCCCGAGGCGAGCACCAGCACGTCCTCGAGAATGGTCTCGGCCTCGGTCTCGCCGTTGGGCAGGCTTCGGCTCTGCACCACGTCCACCCGGTGGTCCGGCAGCACGAAGCCGGAGACGCCCGTGGATTCGTTCACCTCGAGGGTAAACGCCCGCATCCCCGGCGGGATGCGCGGGACGATCCCGGCGGGTGTTCCCTTGGGAGCGAGCTTCTTGTCAAGGATCGGCTCGTCCGACAGCGTCTTGATCATGACCCACCGGTCCTCGACGTCCTTGAACGACGAGAACGCGCCGGCGGGGACATCGCTCTTGGTCATCTGGACAACTTTAACGAGATCGGGCTTGAGCATCTCTTCGACCTTCAGGTCGCGAGCAGCCACGATCACGTCCTGCATCTCGACGGAAACTCTTTTGTCTCTGTTCTTGGACGCGAGCAACTTGCTGGTGCCGTACATGGCCCCGAGGCCACTGACGACGGCCAGCAACAAAAGTGTCAGGGACTTACCGTTCATCGCCGGCTCCTCTCGTCAACCCCGGGGCGCGTCGCGCCCCTCGTTGGAACGCAACACGTCAGACCAGCAGGCCCATCCAGGCGAAGTAGCCGATCGTCCCGACCGCGATGGGAATTCCGTACGGCAACAGCCGCATCCGGGGCTTCCGCTCGGCGGCGATCGCCGACAGCTTCGCGGGGTCGCGAATCGTCAAGATCTCGTGGCTGATCGCCTGGAGCTGGACCCAGTGGTGGATGTACTGGCCGGACCACGCAACCATCGCCAGCGCCATCACGGCGCCGACGACCGTGGAGACGACGAACGCCCACAGGATGAGCACGGGCCCGACCCAGGCTCCGACCCCCGCCAGTAATTTGACGTCGCCCGCGCCCATGCCGCCGATCGCGTACAGGGGCAAGAGTAGGAGCAAACCCGTCGCCAATCCCGCCAAGGCCCAGAGCAGCAAGGCGCTGCCCCCGGTCCACGCGGCGAACCCCAGCCCACCGAGCGCCAGGTGATACGTCAGCCAGTTCGGAACACGCAGCTTGAGGCCGTCGATCACGGCCGCCTCGACCAACACGATCGAGACGAACCAGATCACCCCGTGCGTAACTTCGTGAGACGCGAGTGTCATGAACCCTCTTCCTCCAAGCAGTAAATGATGTGTCGGCTCGCCCGTCCTGGACTCGTGTCTGAGGTCTACCGGAAACCTGGGTCGTGATGAACCCGATGTCAAATGGCCTGGCTCCTTGGCTGAGCACAAACGGGAAGGGGCGCTCGTGGCACTCCGGAATGGGAGTGGAAGGTAGGTCAGGCGTTGTTGGGCATCCCGGCCGGAAGCCCGTCCGGGAAAGCAAAAGACCGGGCGTGGTGGCCGACGAATCCGTCTCCACGCCCGGTTTGCGAATATTCCGAGATTACGGTCGCCGTGCCGCTCGAGTTCCAGACGCAACGACGCCGATTCGAGGACCGGGTTCGGCCGCCTCAGGAGGTCATCGAGGCGTTGACCCGGCTGAACGTGCCGCTGACGCTCGTGCCGAGCGTGGTGACGATGGTGATACAGGCCACGAGGATGAGGGCGAGCATGACCGCATACTCGACCGCCGTCGGGCCGTCTTCGCTCACGAGGAAACGACGAACTTGCGAAGCGAACGTTTTCATCTTGGACACCCCTTCGAGGAAAGTGACTCGCCCGAGCGATGGGCCATCCACCCCGTGACGAGCCGAACACGCCGTGGTTTTTCCCGAGCGGCGGCGCCGAATACGAATCGAGCCCCGCCGGTCCTCCTGGCCACGTCACCAGGAACATCCCAAACCTAGTACACGCGTGTCCGGACGCACGAAAAAAAGCCCTGCCGGCCGCCCCCATGTTCGCGCCAGGCAACGCCGAGAACGGTTAACACCATGTGAAGCACACGCCACATCTTGAAAAGGGTAGACAAGGGCGCGCGAACGAACGAGGAACGGGCCGGCAACCCGGTCCCGACTTGCGCCTCGTGGCGGCTGGGCTTTCGGCCAGACGGCACCGGAGTCGTGCGCACATCGCGGTCTTTGCCCTGCATGGGGCACTTTCAGAAGAGCCCAGCGTTTGGTACGTGATCGGCGCAGCGCGGAGGGCGAAAGCGTAGAGGAGGCTTTCAAACCCGCCCTTCTCTTCGCGTTGATGGCCTCCGCTGGGCGGGGATGGGGTTACCCCACCTTCGCGCGTACGTGTTCTATGATTGCCTTAGAGGCCTGGACGTAAGAATTGGGCCAAACGAGGTGGGCTCGAGGTGAGAACCGCGGTATGGTGACCGGTCCGAGAGCGAGTAGCTGGCAACCACGAGCTCGTCGCGCGCTTCTCGACCAGCGGCAAGCGACGGCGGCCTGGGGCTACCGGCGAGGCGCGTCCGCCTGCGTCGAGCCGACGGTGCTGGCCGCGCTGGCGCTACGGGCGGGCGCGGAGCGTGATGCCGACCTCGCGGACGTGCGCCGATCGGCGGACTGGCTCGCGTCGGTCCAGCGCACCGACGGCTCCCTTGGCTCATCGCCGCAAACGTCGAGTCCGGGATGGGGGACTCCTTACGCCCTTTTGCTGTGGAGCGCGGTCGGGGAACATGACGCGGCCCGCCGCCGCGCCACGACCTGGCTGCTCGCACAAAAAGGGGAAACGAGCCCCCGCGATCGATTGGGCATTGTGGGCCACGACACCACCCTGACGGGCTGGCCCTGGGTGGACCACACGCACTCGTGGATCGAGCCGACCGCGCTGGCCGTGCTTGCCCTGCGGCGAGAAGGGTTCGGAGACCATCCGCGGGTGCGCGAAGGACTGCGTGTGATCGCCGACCGTGCGATCGTCACGGGGGGCTGGAACTGCGGCAACAAGGAAGCGTTCGGCCGCCCCCTGCGGGCCCAGCCTAGCGTAACCGGGATCGCGCTGCTCGCGCTGGCGCCTTCGGGAGAGCGGGCCGACTTCGTCGAGCAGTCACTCCGCTACCTGCGCGAAGCGCTGCCGGGCGTGCGCGCGGCGGAGTCGCTCGGCTGGGGCCTGCTGGGGCTCCGCGCCTGGGGCGAGTGGCCCGATGGGGCGGAGGGCTGGCTCCGCGAGGCGTTCGATCAAGTCGTGAACCGGGCCGACGCTGCGCCGAGGCTCGCCCTCCTCCTGCTCGCGGCGGGGGAGCACGCATTGGAGTTGTTCCATGACTGAGAGCGAACCGATCGTGCCGGACCCGGCCGCCGAGCTGAAGCGCAGGTCGTTTCTGGTCGGGGCGGGCGCCGTCGTCGCCGGCGGCCTGGGAGCCAAGCTGCTGTACGACCGCGACGAGCGCTCGCAGCGGGCGCAGGTTTTCGTCGCCCGCGCCCGGTCGTACACGGCCAACCTGCCGGACGTGCTCCGCCGGGGAATGACCGAGCTGGGGCTGGGTCCGTGGTGGGTCGCCGGCAAGTCGGTCCTGCTCAAGCCGAACCTCGTCGAGCCGACCCGCGAAGCACCCCAGATCAATACGCATCCCGCGGTCGTCCAGGCCGCCGCGGAGGTCTTCCGGCGCTGGGGGGCGCGCGAAGTCTTCGTCGCCGAGGGCCAGGGGCACTGCCGGGACACCGACTGGGTCCTCGATCAGTCGGGACTCGGACCCGCGTTGCGCGACGACCGGCTCGAATTCGTGGACCTGAACCACGACGAGGTCTACCTCGCCCCCAACCGCCTGCGTTTCACCAAGCTGCGTCAACTCGGCCTGCCCGAAGCGCTGCGCCGGGCGGACATCATCGTGTCGATGCCCAAGATGAAGACCCACCACTGGGTGGGGGTTACGCTATCGATGAAGAACCTCTTCGGCGTGATGCCGGGCGTCTTCTACGGCTGGCCGAAGAACGTGCTGCACCACAACGGAATCCCGGAGTCGATCCTCGACATCACCGCAACAGTGCGCCCGCACCTGGCGATCGTCGACGGCATCATCGGCATGGAGGGGGACGGACCGATCATGGGGACCGCCCGGGAGGCCGGCGTGCTCGTAATGGGTACGAACCTCCCGGCCGTCGACGCCACCACCACGCGCCTGATGGGAATCGACCCCTGGCGCATCTCGTACCTCGCCGCCGCCTCGGGCCGACTTGGGCCGATCGCGGAGCGTCATATCGCGCAGCGCGGTGAGTCGATCGCCGGCACGGCACAGCCGTTCACACTGATCGAGGCGTACCAAAAGATCCTTCGGGGCTGATGCCATCCCCACGGTCGTGAGTCGCTCGCCGCGTCGGCCAAAGGCTGACCGATCCGAACATCTGAGCACTTCAGTACGACAGTCCCGCCGCCCGCTGGTTTGTTACCGCCCGATGAAAGATTGAGTCGTCGGGAACGGTGTATCCTCTCAGAAGTTGCGCCGTCCTTTTGGCCGGGGTTACCCTCCATCACCACCGCGGCAGGGTGAGTATGTGCGGGCGAACGATTGATGGAGCCGAGCCGTTCCAAAAATTTTTTCTCGATTTCCACGAATAAATTAGGCCTAATGCCGTAAGAACATTACCCTATCGGTGCTCGGGTCGCACAAGTGACGAGCGAGCACGATTCCACGGGGATCGTGGACGGAGAATGTGCGCGCCGAGGGACCGCGCTGGAGCGATTTTTTTCATTGACCGGGACGTCCGTCCCAGAGGTAATCGTATGCAGCGTCGTCGAGGATTTACGCTCATCGAATTGCTGGTCGTGATCGCCATCATTGCGGTCTTGATCGCTCTGTTGCTGCCCGCGGTCCAGGCGGCCCGCGAAGCGGCACGGCGATCGCAGTGCGTGAACAACCTGAAGCAGCTTGGGATCGCCGTACACAACTATGCGGCCGCCAACAGCGTCTTTCCGCTGGGCGACATGTACCCGGCCGGCACGAACGCGTGCACATCCGTGGGCACGACGATCTGCGGCAACGGGGGGAGCAATTGGAGCTACGGCTGGCCGATCGCCGTGTTGCCGTTCATGGAGCAGAATGCGTTGTTCAACGCTTGGAATTTCAGTTTTTCGTACTGCGACCCGCCCAACTGTGGGACGGCAACGATCAACACCACCGTCGGCTACTCCCAGCTCTCGGTGTTGCTCTGCCCTTCCGACGGTGTAAAGGGACGCCCGAGCCCCCCCTGGGGAACGCTGAATTACGTCGGCTCCGTCGGCGGTCCGGGCTCGCTCAAGGCGTTCAACGGGACGATTAGCGACCCCTACTGGGGCGACTCCAACAACGCCAGCGCAGCCGGGGTCGTCGATTTTGCCGCCGTCACGGACGGTACTTCGAACACGGGCCTCTTCAGCGAGCGGCTCATCGGCCTGACCGGCAACCCGACGCTCCGCCCCGGCGTCGCGGACGCCAAGCGGGCCATCTTCCCGGCGGGCGTTCCCATGAACATGAATAAGAACGACGTATCCACAACCAATACGCTCTTGCAGGCCTGCAAGGGCCTTCCGGCGACCACCGCCTCGATCAACAGCACCGTGAACGGCAACCTGTGGGTCATCGCCTACCCGTGGCGGATCGGCCATCATCGCTACAACCACTACGGCACGCCGAACTCCCTGTCCTGCACGGCCTCGAACGACTACGACACGACCTGGGGCACCCCTGGCTCGGTGCTCCCCCCCTCGAGCAATCACGCCGGGGGCGTGAACCTCTGCATGACTGACGGCTCGGTGAAGTTCGTCAAGGACAGCGTCAACCTCCAGGCATGGTGGGGCCTCGGTTCCCGTGACGGGGGCGAGGTGATCAGCTCAGACGCATATTGACATACCATTTCCTGAAATTCTTAGGGCCGGCCATTGTCAATCCGCGCCAGGTGCGACCTGAGCCACAGCCTGTTCTTTCACCCTTCCTACGGAGCCAACGATCATGAGATCGAGCGCACGCCCGACCGTTTTCTGCATGACTGCCCTGCTTTCGCTGTTCCTCATCTCAGGATGCGAGGGCGGCATTAACGCGGGCATGCCCAACGACGCCGGCGCCACGGTCAAACCGAGTCTGCCCCCCGAGCCGAGTGGCCCAGACTTGAAGGAGATCGCCAAGCGGAAATGACCCGACGTCGGCGCGGTGACCGGCGCGCCAGGACGCTGGTCACCGTCTCGGCGTTCTGATCCAGAACTCTTCGGCCCACGGCCGCTTCGAGCCTTGAAGTTCGGTCTCTCATTCCGATCGCCCCATCTTGCCCCGGCGCGGCCCAAGTCGTAGTCTGGTTCGGTTCGGCCGGCGCTGCATGCCGGCCCGCATGTTCTCCGGATTCGATGGGGTGACGGTGATGCACGGACGTTGGTTCTGTCGGCCTGCGGCCCTTGGCGTTCTGCTGGCATGCGCAACGGCCTCGCGGGCCGACGAGCCCCGGCTGGCGGAGTATTTCGGGTTCCTCCCCGTCGAGATCTACAAGCTCGACACAAGGATCGCCGGCCTGCTGCTCAAGGATCTCGACGGCGACAAGACCAACGATATTGCCGTGGTCAACAACGGCCGCTCCCGCATCGACTTGCTTTTGAGCAGCAAGAAAGCAGAGAGCCCGGATGCCGGCGCGGAGAAGCCCGAGATCAACGAGGTGCCAAACGACCGGCGCATGCGGCTTGTCAGCGTGCCGGTCAACAAGGAGGTCGTGAGCCTTCAGGCGGGCGACTTCAACGGCGACGGCAAGCCCGACCTGGCCTTCTACGGCACGCCGGCCGAAATCACCGTGCTCTACAACGAAGGAAACGGCCGGTTCGGATCACCCTTGCGAATCAACTCGGGCGAGGCGATCGAGAGCGGCACCGCACTCGCCGTCGGCGACCTGGACCGGGACGGCCGCGACGACCTCGCGCTGCTCTGTGCGAACGAGCTGGTGCTCGTCTACCAGAAAACCAAAGGCAAGCTCAGCGAGCCGGAACGCTTGCCTCACACCGCGGCTAACCCGCGGATGCTCCGGGCGGCCGACATGGACGGCGACGGGGCGGACGACCTGGTGACGCTGGACGGCAGCGATACCGACCCCATCCACATCCGCTTCGCCACCGAAGGGGGGCGCCTCGGACCCGAGCAGCGCTTTCAGGTCGAGACTCCCCGCGCCATCGCCTTCGGCAACATGGACGGCAAGAAGGGGACCGAGCTGCTGACGATCGAGAACCAGTCGGGTCGCGCCAAGGTCTTCACGCTCGACGAGGCAGACGAAGACGAAGGGGGCAAACGGGGCCGGCTCATCTTCTACCCGCTGCCGCACGGCGGTGAGCGCGGCCGGTCGCTGGATGTCGGCGACCTGGACGGCGATGGCCGGGTCGACGTAGTGGTGACCGACCCCGCCAACGCCCAGTTCCTGGTCTATCGCCAGGGGGCGAAGTCAGGCCTGGGCGCGGGGCAGAATTTCCCGGGGCTCGTCGGCGGCAAGACCGTGAAGCTCGCGGACCTCGACGGCGATCGCAAAGATGAAGTCTACGTCCTCTCGGAGCAAGAGAAACAGATCGGCCGGAGCCTGCTGCAAGGGGGGCGGTTGTCGTTCCCGACCCCTCTGCCGGTGAGCGGCGAGCCGGTCGCGCTCGACGTGGGGGACCTCGACGGGGACAAGGTCCCCGAGGTCCTTTACGTCTCACGCACCCGCGCGAACGGCGCGGAGGCCTTTTCGCTCCGCGCAGTGAAGCGCGAGAAGTCGGGGACGTTCGTGCCGTTCCGCTGGGGCCCCGAGGACGACGTCTCGCTCAAGGGGTTGACCGGCGTCCCGCCGGCCTTGCGCATCCTGGACGTGAATCGCGACGGTCACGCGGATGTGTTGGTGTTCAATCCCTTCGGCCCGCCGACGCTGCTGCTCGGCCGCGCTGGGGAGCCGCCTGCACCCGCGGCGGGAAGCCTCGGGCCGCTTGGGGGTGTCACGCCCGCGGGCCTGAGCGTCGTGGACCTGAACGGCCCTGCGATTCTCGTCGCGCAGAACACGTTCGCCCGCAGCTTGGTCCTCGACAAGGACGGACACTGGGAGGTGAAGGATCAGTACAACACCGAGCGTTCGTCATCGCAGGTCGTCGGCGCCTCGGCCCTCGACACGAACGGGGACGGGGTGAAGGACGTCGTGCTGCTGGACAAGAACTCGAAGTCGCTCATCTTCCTCGAGCTGAAGGACGGCGTGTACCGCCCAGGGGGCACGCTCTCCGTCGGCCCGCTCGACTTCCAGGGGATGCACGTTGCCGACTTCGACGGCGACGGTCGGGACGACCTGCTGCTAGCGGGCACCGATCGCTTCGGGATCGTGCTCACCGGCCGCAAAGGCCAGCGCTTGAAAACGCTGGCGAGCTACGAATCCGACCGCACCGAGGCGAAGCTCGGCGATCTTGCCGCCGGTGATCTGAACGCCGACGGCCGCCCCGATGTCGCCATCACCGACGTCGGCGACCATTTCATGGAGATCGTCACGTACGCCGGCCAGGCCAACCTGGAGCGTGGTCTGGTCTTCAAGGTCTTCGAGCGCAAGAGCTACCGCGGCGGTCGCGATTCGATCGAGCCGCGCGACCTCGGCATCGCGGACGTGGACGGCGACGGTCGCGAAGACCTCGTCCTGATCGTCCACGATCGCGTGCTCGTGTACCGGCAAGACGCCGGCAAGTCGGAGGAACCGGCGAAGGGGAAGTAAGGCGCGAGCACTGCGCATGGATGTGAATCCTCTCCCGCCGGGAGAGGGTGGCCGCACAGCGGCCGGGTGAGGGCGAACCCGGACACGTGTCCGCGCGGCGCTGTCTCCCCCCCGCTGCGCCGGTATCAGTGGAGGGCGCAGGTTCAAGCGATTCACGGCACGCGCCCGCTCAGCGCCCTCATCCGGCCGCTGAGCGGCCGACCTCTCCGGGGGGGGAGAGGTGATCAGAGCAGTGGTCAGTCAGCAGGCTGTACAATCGCTACGGCTTGGCCGCCTCGATTACCAAATCGATAGCCGCGAAGTGCTCGTGATCGCTGCCGGTCTGGCGGCTCTCGACGCGGACGAGATACGCGCCTGGCGCGTCGATCTTGAACGTGTTCCGCTGCCCGGCCTTCGCGCCCGGCTTGAAGTCCATTTCGAAGGCCGACTCCTGGACGACGTCTTCACCGAGCTCGGGAATCTCCTTCTGGCCGACCTTTTCCTGCCGCGCGACGTAAAAGTGGACGACAACGTTCTCCAGCGTTTTATGCGGGTAAACGTTCGTGAACATCCACTGGACCTTGATCGGCTCGTTGACCTTCGCGTGGACGACCGGCCGGGGGTTCTTGCCCGACGCGGGGGGGGTTTGGTCCATGTAGGCGGTCCTTTGCTCCTTCGGACCCGCCACGTCGAGGTTGATCTTCGCGTGTTCGGCCCGCGCCTCGAGTCCGGCCAAGGCGAATCCCCAAAGCGCCAGTGCGACGACCCGCTTCATTTCCCGGTCCTCCCCGCATGTTCGGAATAAGCGCCGGGACCCGTCCCGACCGCAAACTTGATAGAACCATCGTATCCGCACGATGTGGTTCGAACTAGCGCCGGTCGGGATGAACGCCGGCGCCATGCCGGCCGAATACGGTGATAACGTCCCGTTGCGGCCGCGTTGGACCGCCGGGGCGAACCCCGTCCGGAGGGCGCATCGACCATGTCGCGACGTGACCCCAAGCACCCGCTTTGCACCGTTCTGGCCGCTTCGCTGCTCCTCGGTGTGGTGCCGGCCTGCAGCGCATCGGGCTTCCGGTCGCGCCGCGCCCCGGTGGCGGAGCCGGACGGTTCCGGAAACATCGTCTACCGCCCGGTCTACCCGCCGATCCTGCCGCGGGCCAAGGCCATTTACCCGGGGGGCTATGCCGGCACCGTCTACCCGCCCCTGGGAACCGGCCGGGCGCTCAACCCGACCGGTTACACGGCGCAGCCCGAAGTCACCAGCCCCCGGCATCACAAGTGGGGATGGTGGCGGCACTGATTTTTCGGCGTCCTCTTGGACCTGAACCCGCACGTCTGACTACAATTTCAGCACGGACGGAGGACAAGGTACGTCGGGACGCCGAACCGGCCAAAACGCTTCGTCCCCCCGGCGTCACGACCGAGGTGACGAAAGGACGGTCCGACCGATGCGCTCGGGCGAGTTGAGAATCGCGATCATCGGCGCGGGCCAGATCACGCGCAACAAGCACATCCCCGGGCTCAAGTCCATTCCCGGGGTGCGCATCGTGGGCGTCTGCAACCAGCGCAGAGAAAGCTCATCGCGTGTGGCCCGCGAGTTCGACATCCCCCGGGTCTACAGCTCCTGGGAGAACGCGATCGAGGACGAGGAGGTCGACGCCGTCCTGATCGGCGCGTGGCCGTACCTGCACTGCCCCGTCACGCTCGCGGCGTTCGACGCCGACAAACACGTGCTGACCCAGGCCCGCATGGCGATGAACGCCCGCGAAGCCCAGCGCATGTACGACCGCTCCAAGGAGTGCCCCCACCTCACCGCGATGATCGTCCCCAGCCCCTACGGTCTGACGGGGGACGCCTACGTGCGCTCCCTGATCGACGGCGGCTTTCTCGGCACGCTCCGCGAGGTCCACGTTCACGGCCTGACCAGCGACCTCGCCGATCCGAAAACCCCGCTGAGCTGGCGGCAAATGACCAAGTACTCGGGTTTCAACATGCTCACGCTCGGCATCCTGTTCGAGACCGCCGCGCGCTGGACACCCCAGGTCAACCGGGTATTCGCCTATGCGTCGAAGCTCGTCCCAGTCCGGCTCGACCCCGAGACCGGCAAGCCGGCCCGCGTGGGAACCCCCGACAGCGTCCAGGTTCTCACCGCACATGAAGGGGGCGCGTGCGGCACCTACCGGTTCAGCGGAGTCGTCTGCCACGGCACCGGCATGGGTGTGGCTCTCCACGGGAGCGACGGGACCCTCGTCTACGACCTCGTCCGCGACGAGATCCGAGGCGCCAAGCGGGGAGCGCCGCTCGAGGCGATGCCGGTCCCCGACGACCTTCGCGGCGGCTGGCAAGTCGAGTCCGACTTTGTCGCGGCGGTACGCGGCGAACGCGCGGTCTCCCACACGACGTTCGCCCAAGGCGTGCGCTACATGCAGTTCACCGAGGCCGTCGCGCGCAGCTCACGACACCAGCACCCGGTGTTGCTGCCGTTGCAGGAATTCTCGAACCCGAGCCTTTGAGGACGAAGGGACACGACAAGGCGAGACGACGGGAAAGACCGCTCGCTCGCGCTGCGTGCTGGTACAGGCATCCGCGATGAGCACGAAACGCAAGCGAGCGGCTGTTCTTTAGCCCTGTGCCGGATCGTTGTTGAAGGAACTGGCTGGAGAGCCATCTCCGGTTCTACTGAACGGCGCGGATTGGGCCGGCGCAACACCATGCGATGCGCTCGGGTGTGTCCATCCCGCCCTGTTCCCCAGCCGTCACTGCCCGGCCCGCACGCGGCTCACACCATGGGCATGTCGTCGAGTTCGAGGATCGGCAACGGCTTGGCCCGCGACGGCGGCCGGACCAGGCGCAGGCGTTGGCCTTCGCCGACCCGGCCCAGGCAGAGGTCGAACGTCGCGAGGGTCGCCGCGAGGAGCCCGGCGGCGGTCAGTCCGTGGACGAACGTCCAGAACAGCTCGAAACGGGGCACGACATTACGAAACTCGACCGGCCCGCCGAATTGGTCGCCAGCGGCGAGCGTCCCGAACGCGACGCCGAAAAAGGGGCTGCCCATCGCCAGGCCGGGACCGAAAAAGTTGTCTCCCTGAAAGAGGGCGACCACCAGGAACACCCAGGCGACCGTGACCAGGACGTAGATCGCCACCGTGATTCCGACGGCCCGGCCCAGTCGCGGGACCCACGTAGCGAGCGCCAGGCCAAGGCTGGTGATCCCCGCGCCATAGGCCAGAAGGATGAGGAAGAGCAGCACGACATGCCCCCAGCGCCCCGAGTTCGCGGCGACGAACGCCGCGGTGAACAGGGGGAGGAGCGCCAGCCGGGGCACCGTGCGAAACGTGCCCCACCATTTGCCCCAGAGAATGCTGGACGTCGACAACGGAGTGGCCAGCAGCACGTCGAGGCTGCCCCGCACCCGCTCCTCGGCCAAGCTCGTTGCCGCGGAGACTCTCAGAAGGAGCATCCCGATCGACGTGACAAAAGCGCTCACGAGCGCGGGAACCTCGCGCCCCGGTCCGTTTCGTCCGCGCACGAACGCCGACAGGGCGAGGAGCGTGGCGCCGATCGCGCCTGCGAGATAGATCGCCCAGATCACGCGAGACCACCGAGACGGCCGCCTTCGGTGCCATTCGCGCCAGAGGACGGGGTTCCCGTCGAGCGACGGCGCGGGCCAGCCGGTAACGCGCGGCATCGATACGCCAGGGATGCCCCGCCTCTGTCTGAGGGATTCCGGCCGGCCCGACTGCCGCAGCGCCACCGCGCGGACCCGCCGGACCGAGAGGAGGGCCAGCAGCGCCGAGAGCACCAGGCAAACCGTAAGGAACACGAGCGAAATGAATACCGTCACCTGGCCCGGCTCGTTGTAACGGGCCAGGACCAAGTAGTAAGGGTTCGTGAATTTCAAGGGATCGAGCACGCTCGTCCGGCTGAACCCCAGCTCCCAGAGCACCCAAGCCCCAACCGGCGCGAACGACAGCCAGGCGACCCACACGACATAGGTCGCCATCAGCACTTCGTGGGTCTTCCGCCCCCATACGGAGAGCGTCAGCGCGAGCGCGGAGCCGAGAACGGCGACCCCAATCAGGATGAGGAACGCGCCGCCCAGCGCATACGGGTCAATGCCGCCGAGCAGGGTTCCCAGGGCCATCACCGGCAAGACGCAGCAGACCATTCCCACGGTCGGCACGAGGCGCGCGGCGAGCTTGCCGAGCACGATCTCGGCGTCCGACAGGTCCGTCGCCAGGAGGTGGTCGAGCGTGCCCCGCGCCTTGTCCAGGCAGATCGACCCCGCGGTCGCCGCCGGCGCCGACAGGAAAACGAGCGCCAGGGCCACTCCGACGATCGCGTTGTAGAAGGACTGCCCGACAGCGGCCTGGGACTGAATGGTCGGAAACGTGCGGCCCGCGACCTCCGTCGACCAGATCAGCGCCACGGCCGCCAGGAGCGACGCCACGAAGAGGGACCGCAATGCGTAGACCTGCCAGCGCCGGCTGTTAACCAGCGACTCGTACGCAAAAACGGGCCCGAGCCCCCAACGTGTCGCCATGAGCATCGTCTCCGACAGTCCACCCGGGCGCGGCCACTCAACCCGTACTTCGCGCGCGGGCACGATTTCTTGCCGAAAAGCGAGCGAGCGCGGCTACGGCCTTCCCAATCGACGAAGCGCCCAGGCCGCTAGCAGGCCCGCCGAGGCGATCGCCGCCAGCATGACGAGCGCGACCCCCGCGAGATGGCTTTCGACCCCCGTGTGGAGCAAGCTCCAGACCAGGAGCGAAAGAGTCGTCTGTCCGAGTCGGAGCGGCGGTGAAGCGATGTTCGACGCCGGCAGTTCGCCGAGCCCCAGCGCGAACGCGACGCCCCACGCGGCCAGCACGGCCCCGCCGGTCAGCGGTAGCGCCACGTGAACAATCTGGCCCCCTGGCCCGTGCCCGTCGAGCGCGGCCGCTTCGAGGTGTTCCGACGGGACCGAACGGACCGCCGGCCAGAGCACCAGCAGGGCGTAAGGGAGCGTCCGGACGACCATCGCGAACACGATCATCAGCGGCGAGTCGCTCAGCACGCGCAATAGGGGGACCAAAACCCCCAGCGCCGGCAGGTCGTGCGACGCGACGGCGGCCCACTCGGGCCCGTAGGCAATCTTGAGCGCCAGGCCCGCGATCGGCCCCGGGACCGACAGCAAAAGCGCCAGCGACCCGGCGACCGCCCACCGCCAGATTCCCGGGCGCCGGGTCACCCAGGCGAACGCCCAGGCGAGCGCGACCGTCGCGGAGGCCGCCAGCGCGGCCCAGAGCGTGCTCTCGACGAGCGGCCCCTGCACCTCGCGCGCGGCACGCTGCATCGTCCCGAGCAGGCCCGCGATCGACCAGTGCGGCGCCATCCCCTGCGCGGCGCGCCCGCCGACCCGCCCCGCCCGCCAAACCAGGCCGTAAAGCGGCAGTGCGACCACGTTCCCCGCGAGCAAGACGAGGCCCAGCCCCAACGGGATCCGCCAGCGCCCCAGCGCCCAGACCCGCGCCCGGGCGGCCGACGAGGCCAGGCGCGCCGGATCGGAGCGCAGCAGCCCGCGTGCCGCGAGCAGGACGCACGCGCCGAGCACCACCATCGGCGGCAACGCGACGATCGCAGCCTTCGCCCCCTGGCCGAGGATGAGCTGGAGGTACGACTCCTCAGCGTAGGAGCGGACCTGGAGCAAGTCGGTCACGGTCATATCGCCGGCCGTGAGCACCGCCACGGCGAGCGCAGCACCCAGGAGCGCACCCAGGCTGCGCCGGAGCGAGACCCGCCACAACACCCGCCAGGCCGGCATGTCGAGCAGGGCCGACTCCTCGAGTTCCCGCTCGACCGTGCGCAGGCCCACGCCCGTGATGAGCACGACCCAGGGAAGCGCGAACAGCGCGTGGACGAACGCCGCGCCCGGGAGCCGGACCAGGATCGGGGTCGAACCGACCGCCTGCATCCGGCCGGCGTTGCCGATCGTTCCCAGCCACGCGGTCGCGTGCAGCGGCAGCGGCACAAATAACACCAGCGCGAGCAGCCCCAGGAGCACCCGTCGCCCCCATACATCCGTGCGAAAGAGCAGGATCGCCAGCAACACGCCCGGCGGGAGGACGAGCGCCTCGGTCATCAGCACGAGGGAGACCGTCGTGCGCGCGAGCGCCAGCGGCCGCTGCACGCGCCCCGCTTCGAGGTCGGCCGCCGAGGGGACCATCAGGCCTCCTCCCCCGTCTGGCTCCCTCGCGCCTGCGGCGAGCACGGTCGCCAGCGCGGGCCAGCCGATGACCGCCAACCACGCGATCAACAGCGCCAACCGACCCAGCCGCGCCGCGGCCCGGTCACTCACCCCGCAACCCCGCAGCGCGCATCAAACGGTCGGTCGCAAGGTAGGCCTCGCGGACCCATTCGACAATCCGGTCCGGCTGGGGCGAGTACTCGAGCTCGATCGACACCGCCCGGTCGTCGATCCCGAGCTCCTTGATCGCCTCAAGGTAAGGTGCGAAGTCAATCACCCCGCGCCCCGGCGGCAGGTCGCCGTGGACGTTGCCGTCGCAATCCGAGATGTGCACATGGGCGATCCGTCCGCGCAGTCGTTCCAGCGTTGAGGGCAATTGCCTGGCGAGCACCAGGTGCGAGATGTCCAGGTTCGCCTTCACCGCCGGATGGCCCACGTCCGTCAAGAACCGCAGCATGCTGTCCACGTCGTTGAGCAGAGACAGGTGGAACGGCTCCAGCTCGAGCGCGAGCTCCAGACCCAGACCGGCGGCGTAATCGCCGAGGGTCCGGACGTGGTCGACGCCGGTCCGCCACTGCGCGGCCGGCGGAATGACCTCGCGCTGCCAGATGTACTCGCCCAGCACGAGGAGCACGTTGCGGGCCTCGAACACGTAGGCCAGGTCGAGGTAGGCCTTGACGCGCTCGACGTGGAACCGCTGCACGCTCGGGTTGAAGTCGATCAAGCCGACCGCCACGCACGCGACGCTGATGATCGGGAGCCCGACCCGGTCGCACTCGTCCTTGATCCGCTTCCGCTCGCGCACGTCGATGTCGAGCGGGTCGGTGAAGATGTCGATCGAGTCGAAACCGATCTCCTTGGTCTGGTGAATCCCGAACGAGGTGTCCAGGCCGGTCTGGGCCCAGGCGGAGTTGATGAGGCCGAGTTTCATGTCAAGGGGCTCGTCTTGGTCTTCGTGGGGTGCGAGAAACGCACCGGTGCATCTCATGCACCCTACAGTGTTATATCGGAGTTGGGTGTCACGCCGCGCGGGTTATCAAACGATAGGGCCGGCCATGGCCGGCCCTCCATCAATCCTGTTGCGGCCCCGGTCCTTTACGAAGGTTGCCCGAGCGAGACAACGCGGTGCTCGCGCGCGGCGGTCAGAACGGCCTCGCACAGTGCGATCGTGCCGAGGTTGTCGCGGCCCGAGATGTCGGGCTCGTCGCCGGTCTCCAGCGCCTTGAGGAGGCCCCCCATCGTGCCGGCGAACGCGTCGGGGAACCAGGCTTCGGACCAGCGAGGGCGATGCCACGCCCCCGCGTCGAGCGTGCTGGTGTAGTCAATCGTGCTCGGCATGCGGGCCGGCCAGGCGGGCCAGCCGATCGTGCCGAGCGCCATGCCGAGAGTCCCCTCGAAACGCCAGCGAATGACCAGGTCGGACGCCGCCCCCTCGCGCGCGGGGCCGTTCCAGACGTCGTCCCAGGCCGAGGCCCGCGCGTCGTTCTCGTACTCGAGGATATACAGGTTGATCCCGTCCTCATGCGGGAACTGGGTGCGCGGGTCGGGCCGGGTGCTCGCCAGCACGCGCGACGGTTCTCCCAGCCAGTAGCGAAACGTGTCGAGGTGGTGGATGCTCATCACGAACGTCGCCAGCGAGCGTTGCCCCTCGGCCCACGACATCCAGTGCGGAATCGCGCGCATCTCGATCGTCGCGAGCACCGGGTCGCCGAGCGTGCCGCGGTCGATCAGCGTTTTCAACGCCCGCACCGAATGGTCGTAGCGCATGTTCTGGTTGACCTGGAGCACGACCCCGGCGGCCTCGCAGTCATCGACGATCGCCTTGGCCTCGCCGTACGACATGGCGAGCGGCTTCTGCGCGAGGATTCCGCGGACCTTCCGCGGGTGCGCGAGGATTTGCCGGATCACCTCCGGTTGCGCGGACGGGGGAACGGCGACGTCGACGACCTCGACCGCGGGATCGGCGAGCATCTCGTCGACCGACGCGTACACGTTCGGAACGCCGCGCAACGCCGCGACGTCGCGGGCGACCGCGTGGGTGCGCGACGTGATGCCGACGACCCGAAAGCCCGCGTTGCCATAGGCCACGAGATGGCAATCGCACACGATAAATCCCGCCCCCACGATCCCGATCCCCAGGTCGCGCTGGGCGGGCCGTTCGGGCAGAAATCTGAGGTCCCAGGGGTCGGAAGGATGCATGGCAAGACCTGTGCGAGCGGCTGGAGCGGGGCTCAGCGTATGCGTAGGAGAGCCCCAAACGACGTGATTTACCCAATGTTCCAGCTTAGCTCACTCGCACGCGTGAAACCATTGGTCAAATTCCCGATCCACAGCCTGGCGCCGGAGCCCCCGCGCGACGCGAGCGACGGCCAAGGTGGGGGCAAGCACCGCCATCCCCAGGACCCCGGCGCGCCAGAGCGCCAGCCAAAGCGCGGGGGCGGCCGCGGCGCAACCCGCCAGCGCGGTGACGCCGAGCAACACGACGTGCGGCTCGCACGCCTTGAACGCCGGCCAGCTCAAGGCGCCGAGGCCCCGACGCGGCCAAGGGGCCGGGGGC
>JARLIH010000425.1 GCA_031291845.1 Isosphaeraceae bacterium
CCGAGAGGATGAAGCCCGATGCGCCGTCGAGTGCGCCGGCGATGATCAGCAGCTTGCTGTTGAGCACGAAGCCCATCGCGGCCGCCGAGAGGCCCGCGTAGGAGTTCATCAGCGAGATCACCGTCGGCATGTCCGCGCCGCCGATCGGGACGATCATGAGCACGCCGAAGAAGAGGGGGACCACGATCAGGATCGGGAACAGCCACGTCTGCCCCGGGTGGAAGACCAGGTACGCGGCGACGCAGAGCGTGAGCCCGAGCAGCGACAGGTTGACGAGGTTCTGCCCCTTGTACGTGATCGGCCGTTGTGGCAGCAACTCCTGGAGCTTGCCCGCGGCCATCAGGCTGCCCGTGAAGGTCATCGCGCCGAGGACGACTTCGATGGCGAGCACCGCCATCATGAAACGCGGCACGTCCGGCGCCTGGAGGTAGAACTCGGCCGTGCCCACGAGCGTGACGCAGAGGGCGCCGAAAGCGTGGCTGAGTGCGGTCCGCTGCGGTACCGCGGTCATCTGCACCCGGCCGAGCGGCACGCCGATGATCGTTCCCAGGACGAGCGCGATCGCAATCCACGTGTAATCGACGATGCCGTGGTGGAGCAGCGTGCCGGCGATCGCCAGCAGCATCCCCAACTCGCCGGCCCACACGCCGCGCCTGGCAGTCCGCGGCGAGCTCATCCAGCGCAGGGAGAGGATGAACAGGGCGGTGGCGACGAGGTACGCGACCTCGATGATCTGCTCGCTGTACATCATCGGGCTCATCGTTTCTTGTGGCCGCTGGCCTTGAACATCTTGAGCATCCGGTCGGTGATCAGAAACCCGCCCACGACGTTGCTTGTGGCGGCGACGATCGCGATCGTGCCGAGCACCGTGGCGAGCGTGCTCTTGCGCTCGCCGGCCAGGATAATCGCCCCCACGACCGCGATGGCGTCGAGTGCGTTCGTGAGTGACATCAGCGGGGTGTGGAGCAGGGGGGAGACCCGCCTGATCACCTCGAACCCGATGAAGCCGGCCAGCATGAAGACGTAAAGGCTCGTGATCAGGTCGAGCTTCATGACTCAGTCCCTTCCGGCCGGGCGGCGAGTGCCGGGAGCGCGAAGAACTCGCGCACCCGAGCGTTCACGACCTCCCCGCCGCGCGTGAGCAAAGTGTCGCGGATGATTTCGTCGTTCAGGTTCAAGCGAACCTTCCCGTCCTTGACGAGGTGCAGGAGGAACGCACTCACGTTGCGGGCGTACATCTGGCTCGCGTGGTACGGGACCCGGCTCGCCAGGTTGAACCAGCCGATGACCGTGACGCCGTGCTCGACCACGATTTCGCCGGCCCGGGTCAGCTCGCAGTTCCCGCCGCGCTCGGCAGCGAGGTCGACGACGACCGACCCCGGCGCCATGCGCTCGACCATCTCGCGTGTCACGAGCACGGGCGACTTCTTGCCCGGCACGACCGCCGCCGTGATCACGACGTCGCTCTCCGCAACGACGCGCCCGAGGAGCTCGCGCTGACGCTGATAGAACGACTCGTCCTGTGCACGCGCGTAGCCGCCCTTGTCCTCGGCGTCCTGCGCCTCGATCGGCAGTTCCACGAAACGCGCGCCGAGGCTTTGCACCTGCTCCTTGGCCGCCGGGCGGAGGTCGTAGGCCGAGGTCACCGCGCCGAGCCGCCGAGCCGTGGCGATGGCCTGGAGCCCCGCGACACCCGCGCCGACGACCAGGACTCGGCCGGGTGTGATCGTCCCCGCCGCCGTGGTCAGCATCGGAAAAATACGCGGGAGCGTGTCGGCCGCAAGGACGACGGCCTTGTACCCGCAGATCGTCCCCATCGAGGAAAGGGCGTCCATGCTCTGCGCACGCGTCGTCCGGGGCATCAGCTCGACCGAGAACGACGTGACGCCTCGTTGCGCGATGTCCTCGATCGTCTCGATCGCCCCGAGCGGTCGCAGAAAACCGACGAGAATCTGGCCGGCGCGGAACAGGGGGAGATCCGCCTGGCCGGTGCGGTCATTGGAGCCGTGGGAGAGCACCTGGACGATGGTGTCCGCGGTGGCGAAGACCTCGGCCCGATCGGGGACGACCTTGGCGCCCCGGGCCTGATAGTCCGCGTCGGGATAGCCGGCGGCCGTGCCGGCACCAGCTTCGAGAACGACCTCCAGCCCCGCCTTCGCCAGCCCCGGGACCACGGCGGGGACCAGGGCCACGCGCTGTTCCCCCGGGAAAATCTCGCGTGGCACTCCGACGATCATGGACCCTCCTCAGTTCGGGCTGATCTCGGGCAAGGGATTCCCTTGCGGCTGGGACGGTTGTCCGGTTCCGGAGTCATCTCGAGCCGCGAATACCACCCAGGTACGACATTCTTAAGAATTTCACGGGGAATGCACGTCCCGGGAGACGCGTCTTTGCGTATCCTCATTGGAGGAC
The DNA here is from genome assembly GCA_031291845.1 of Isosphaeraceae bacterium. GTDB lineage: Bacteria > Planctomycetota > Planctomycetia > Isosphaerales > Isosphaeraceae > DAIDJG01. Next base: position 2,413 of record JARLIH010000425.1, read on the forward strand.
GATCGGGGGGGAAGGCGCCGGGACGTAAGTTTGACCCGATCATACTCCTGAGCGGTGCCGCTCGCCAGGGTCCGCCGAATGGCACTCTGCATCGTTGGATTCCTACGCGCGCTGGGGCCGGTTCCGGTCTGGTTTGAGAGCAATGCCCCTTCGACCACCGACGCGTTGGCGCGACAATCGGTTGACACTGCGGTAGTGGTACACACACCGGTTTCAAAGAGAGCCTCGTCGCAAAGGTGCGCAGGGCTCGTTACCGCACGTCAGGGCTCGACCCATGGCAGGTCAGTGGTTTTACCGCACAGGCAAAGGTGAACAACGTGGTCCGTTCACGGCCGATGACCTGAAGCGCTTCGCGGCGACCGGTGAATTGCTGCCGGATGACAAAGTGTGGAAGGAAGGAAAACGCAAGTGGACTACCGCGCGCAAGGTGGAGCGTCTGTTTGACGGTGCGGAAGGCGACGCGCCGGCACTGATCACGCGTGCCGGGGACAGCGCTGCGCCGGCGTCCGCCGGTGAGACGTCGCAGTCTGCGGGCGTGTCGACCGCCGAGCGGGGCGTGTCGCCGTCTTCGAGCGGGGAGGGGAGTAGTCGCAACGCGGCCCAACATGGAACGCGGGGCGCGGCGCCGGCGGAACCGATCCCGCTACCCGGCTCCGCGCGATTCGAGCGGATGTGGCTGCGCTGGCGCGCCGGCGCGGGCCGCAGCGCCGCTTCGCCCGCCCGCGCTTTCGCGGAACTTGCACGTGTGAACGAGGAATTGCAACTCGCGGACCAACTGCTGGCCGCTAACACGAAGGTTGCCACGGGCACCAACCCGGCGCTCAGCGAGATCGCACGCACGTTGAACGAACTCGGGTTCACCCGCGAGGGGGCCGTGGAATGGCTCGCTCGGCAAGAGAAGCTGCACGCGGACTACTACGACAGCCTTAGACGAAACAGGATCCTCAGGGAACTGCTCGGGCAGATCGGCCGCTTTCAGGAGACGACGGAGGGCCTTTACGACGTCTTCGCACGCGCCTACGGGGCCAGACTCTTGCTCGAAACACTGGAGCGCCACCGCTTTAGTTCGAGAGAGCTCGTCGACGCGGGCGACCGGGAGGTCTTCAACAAGCAAGTGACCTGGGCGGGCGAGACGTTCCGCAAGCTGCCGTCCGAGGCACACGCCGATATCGAGAACCTCGAGAAGGCGTACGCGACCTACCACTGGCTCAAGGACTGCGACCCCGAAGCCGAGCTCCGCAAGCTCCGGCGAGACCCCGACGCGCCGGTCAAGCTTTCGGTTGTGCCCCCGGCCATCCCGAGCCGCGGGCTCGGCACCTTCTGGATCTTGCTGGCCGTCACGCTGTTCTGGACGTCGATGCTGCTGCTCGTTTGCGTCATCGGCGTAGCCGAGCGCGACCCGCCTCCGGGCGGGTACTTCGGCTTCGTCTGCTTCATGGACGCATTCCCGGCGACGGTCACGCTTGCCGTCTTCCTGGTCGCGCACCGAAAGTATCGTCGGGCGCTGGAGCAATACAAGATCGACCGCGAAACCTATCAACGGCTCCGCTCGACAGCGATCAAGGAATCCAAGGACGGCCGGATCTCGATCCAAATGCACAACGACGCGATCGACAAGATGATCCCGGGCGTTCGCCAGGACCACGAAGTGACGCTATCGAGCCTGCGTCACTTGATCAACGAATTCATCGCGGCACACCCGCAGCTTTCCACGTTCGTCTATCCGATTTGAGAGGCCGCACAAGACGTTGTCTTTCGTAGGGTGCATTAAACGCACCGGTACATTTTATGTGCCCTATATATTGACAATCGGCCAGCCGCGACAATAAGCTAAGACGCGTGTAGTCGGTGATATAGTGATCTGCTAACGTGTTGCAAGTTTCGCCGCGTATCGTCCGTGGAAGCGCGATGGCCGGTTCGTTAGCGCCGCGGACCGGCGACCGACGAGCCCCCGCAGGGCGATCCGCCCGAGATTTTATCCACGGCGTGCGCCGCGGGCCTGGCCTCGGTGTTACGCTCCAGCAGGATTCTGTTGTCCGCTACGGTGCGATGTCTCGAATGTTTTGATGAGGTCCATCAGCTCGACGGGCACGCCGATCACGACGGTGTTCGACGCGGTCGGGCCGAGCCCGTCGATCGTCTGGAGCGTCCGGAGCTGCATGGCGCCTGGGCTTTCACCCATGGTCCGTGCCGCGGCCGCGAGGTTCAGGGCCGCTTCCTTGTCCCCCTCGGCCTTGGTGATCGTGGCGCGTTTCTCGCGCTCGGCAGAGGCCTGGCGCGACATCATCTTCTTCAACTCCTCGGGCATGTCGATGTCCTGGATGCGGAGGCCGGTTACCTCGAGGCCCCAGCCCTTGGTGTCCTTGTCGACGTGCGCCTCGATCGCCTTGGCGATCTGTTCGCGCTCAGTCAGGAGCTGGTCGAGGGTCATCTGGCCGATCACGTCGCGAAGCGAGGTCTGGGCGTACTGCGCGACGACGAAGCGGTAGTCCTGGACCATGATGATCGCCTCGGCGGCGTTGGCAACGCGAAAGAAGAGCACGCCGTCGATCGTGACCGGCACGTTATCTCGCGTGATCACCTGTTGCTTCGGGATGTTCACGGCCAGGACGCGCGTGTCGACCATCCGGATCTGGTCGATCAGGGGGACGATCAGGAAGAGACCGGGGCCCTTCATTTCCTTGTACTTTCCCAGCCGGAAGACGACGGCCCGCTGCCATTGCGCAGCGAGCTGGATCGCCGAGGCGACGATCATGTCGGCCAGGATCCAGACCATCGCTAACACCACCGCGAAACCGGGATGGGCCTGTGCGATCGGTACGACGATCGCGCCGCCGATGAGCAGGAGGACCACGAACACGAGCCCCGAAATGTAGTTGACCATGTTGTTCCTCGTCATCTGGCCGAGTTGATAAGGCATACTTCGGTTCATGTCTTGAGATACCTTGTTCTCTCGCGTCATGCGCGAACGGCGTCGGTCCGCCGCGCGCCGGAAGTCGCCTGACCGAGCACGGTACCGCCTCCAAGGAACCCGGTAGGTGTGTGGCGCGCAGTCTTCGATGACCGCGGAAAACGGATCGAGGCGGGGAAATCCACCGCCGGGGTCGCGTGTTGCGGGACCGGGGCGCGTAAAAAAACCCCGGCTCTGCGAACGATCGCACGGCGGGGCTGACGTAGCCAAGATTGGAATCGCCCATCGCGAGCGATCAATAGGTGGAGATTAAGAATGTCGAGGCCTGTAAGTCAAGAGATTTCTTTTTTGGCAGTCGCCGGTTTCGTCAATGACGACGGTTTTCGCTTGACACTCCGCGTCGCTCTCGACATCGTGAGAAAGTACGGGGACGATCGGCTCGCGAAGGGCCGAGAGGATCTGCCAACGTTGGCCCTGCTGTGCGAACCGTCGCGCGAGCGGGGCTTTTTTGTCTCCCGGTCATGGCCCTGAACCTAACAACGGAGTCCGACGATGACGAGGAACGCTCAAGAACTCCGCGCCCAGTGGAGCAGCTTGCGAGCTCTTTTGAAGGAGCGGTGGACCCATCTTACCGACGAAGACCTCAGCGTCTTGGAGGGGGACATCGACCAGCTCGTCAGCCGCGTCCAGCAGAAAACGGGCGAAGCCCGGGAGGCGATCGAGGCGTTCCTCGCCGGGGTCACCGCGCGTGCGACGGCGACCATCGTTCCATACGCCCAGGAGGCTGGTGACCGGCTCCGCGAGCGCATTGACAAGGCGGAAGACCTGGTCCGTCAAAAGCCTGGTCCGTCGTTGACCGCGGCCTTCGGTTGCGGACTGGCCGCGGGCCTGATCCTCGGCCTGATGATCCGGTCCCGCTGAGGCAGGTTCGAGGTTTTCCTTCCGATCTCGGGCTGCCGAGGCCGGCTTTCCATGGCTCCGGCGTCGTCCCGTGCTTCAGGGCCTCAGACCACTTGCTCCAAGGTCGCCAGGAGCTTGGGGATATCGAACGGCTTGTAGTGAACTGCGTCGGTCCCCTCAGCGAGCAGCGCGATGACCTTGGGCTCGGCATCGGGGCTATGGCCGGTGATCACGATCGTTCGGGCCTGGGGGTTCGTTTGCTTGACCTGTTGGTAGACCTGGCCGCCGTCTCCGTCGGGGAGCCGCACGTCGATCAGCACGGCCTGATACGTGGTGTCGCGCAGCCGCTGCGTCGCCTCGCTCACGTCGTGGGCCAGGCAAACACGATAGCCTTGCTCCCGCAGCAGGTCCCACAGGGTGTCACACAGCTCACGATCGTCATCAACGATCAAAACGAGTGGCTGCCCCAGGGCTTCCTCGACGAAGGTCATCAGGCGCCGAAATTCTACGGGCTTGGGAACGACCTGCCAAACTCCGGTCGCCATCGCATCATCAAGGGTGCGCCCGGTGGCGTACGCACTCACCAGGATTGCCACCATCCCGGCGCGCATCTTCTTGATTTCACCGTAGAGCGTGAGCCCGTCCATGCCCGGCATCTTGAGATCCAGAAGGGCAATGTCGAAGGACCGTTGGCGTACCCTCTCCAGGGCGCTGTTGCCGTCGTGGGCGACCTCGACGTCGTAGCCGAGGTCGGAGAGGATGTCCGACATGTTACGGCAGATGTCGACGTCGTCATCGACCACCAGAACGGACGCGGTCTGGCCTTCGTTCAACATGGGAGTGAAGCTCGGGATCACATGGGAAGTAGCGATTCCTGGTAACGGCTCTATTGTCGCACTTCCCACGCGACTAGGGCAGGGGGCCGTAGCGATCGCGCCAGGCCGGCCATTGATTCCAATTGGTTTCGGACGGCGCGCTCAAGCAGACTGCACCCACATTCGATCCGTCGCTTCGATATCTTGACAGCCGAAGCGCGCGATTCCTATCGTTAAGCCTGCGATTGCTCGCGACGGGCAATGGCATCTCGGCTACGGTGGCCCCGCTGTGCGAGTGAACGCACTGTCGGGGTTTTTTGTTGCCCTTGCGTCTCACGATCAGACGCCGCGGACCGCCCCAGGGCGATCCCGCCCCGCGGTAAAGGCTGCCGCACCCAGGACCCGGGCTTCGCCCCGTTGGTTCTTCGAGGGAGCCGGCTGTATGTCGATACCACCTCGCCCCGAATCGGAACGGGAACTACTCGCTTCAGATCGCTTGCTCGCGATGGGTCGGCGCGAACTGCGCGGATACGGCGCCGGCTGGGAGACGATGATGGGGGATTTCGTGCTTTTCGCTGGTACGGCCAACCCGCCACTGGCGACCGCGACCGCCGCCGAGCTGGGGGTCCGCCTCGGCGCCTGTTTCACGCAGCGTTTCCCTGACGGCGAGACCGCGGTGCGGCTCGACGAACCGGTGCGGGGCCGCGACGTCTTCCTGGTGCAGCCGACAGCGCCACCGGTCAACGACCACCTCGTCGAGCTCCTCGCGTTGGCCGACGCCTGCCGGCGCTCCGCCGCCGGGAGGATCACGGCCGTCGTGCCCTACTTCGGCTACGCCCGCTCCGATAAACGGCACGGGCGCCGGGAACCGATCACCGCGAGCCTCGTGGCCCGCATGATCCAGGCGGCGGGCATTGATCACGTGCTGACGCTCGACCTGCACGCAGCCCAGATCGAGGGCTTTTTCCAGATCCCGGTCGACGCGCTGACGGCCGTGCCGACGCTCACCCGGGCGCTGCGGGACCGGCTCTCGCCGGACACCGTGGTCGTTTCGCCGGACACCGGGCGGGTGAAGACGGCCACCGACTTCGCGCACCGGCTCAACACAACGGTCGTCGTGCTGCACAAGCGGCGTACGAGCGGCACCGAGACCGAGGTGACGCACGTCGTCGGCGACGTGGCGGGCCGGGCGTGCCTGATCATCGACGATATGATCTCGACCGGCGGAACGATCGCGCGTGCGGTCGAGGCCGTCCTGGCGGCCGGCGCTCGCCCGGAGATCACGGTTGCCGCCACCCATGGGTTGTTCGTCGGGGAGGCGCGCCGCCTGCTGGCACACGAAGCCGTGCGCGCCGTGGTCGTCACCGACACCGTGGCCTGCGCCGAGCAGCCGTGGCCCCTTCTTGAGGTCGTGTCCGTCGCCCCCCTGCTCGCGGAGGCGATCCGACGGCTTCGTGCCGACGGGTCGCTGGGGGACCTGTACTGAGCTGAGGCAACAAAGCGCTCGGCCGCTACGGCGACCGCGTGCGACGAACGAAGGAGACTTCACAATGCCGAAGAAGCATAGGCAACGAGCTGCGAACCGTTCCCCCCAGGCGTTGCGCCGGGAGAGCGGCCAGCCCGGCGGTGGGCAAGGCCGGAAGGATGTCGTGGGGGCGTCCGGGGTCTATCCTGGCTCTGGTCCGTATCCGAGCGGTCCGGCGGAACTCCGCACCCCGGTGCAGTTCGTCCACGGGCAGACCGACGCCGAGGGGCGGCCGGTCGAGGGGGGCTCCGAGCCAACCTATTTCCAGGGCCAGGTCTTGCTTGGCGGCGCCACTCCACCGCCGAGCGGGCCGCCCTTGACCACCGAGACGGAGGGTTGATCGATGTTCCGTAACCGTGACGAAGCAGCCCGGTTGCTGGCACGCCGACTCAAGGGGCGGACGTTTCGCGATCTGCTGGTGCTGGCGATACCCCGTGGCGGGGTGGTCACCGGCGGCGTGTTGGCGCGGGAGTTGGGTGCCGAGCTCGATGTCGTGCTTTCCCGCAAGCTCCGCGCACCGGACCAGCCCGAACTCGCCGTCGGCGCCATCGCCGAGGATGGCCGGGTCTACCTCAACCGCGAGACCTGCAAGGTCCTCGGCCTCACCGACCGGGAATTGGCCGACGAACGCCGCCGCCAACTCGCTGAGATCGTGCACCGCAAGGCGCTCGTCCGCAGCGTGCGACCCCAGGCGCCGGTCGCGGGCCGGTCGGTCATTGTGACCGATGACGGTATCGCCACGGGCGCGACGATGATCGCCGCGCTCGATGTGGTCCGAGCCCAGGGGCCGCACGAACTGATCGTCGCCGTCCCCGTCGCCTCCCCGGACCGACGCGCCGAGGTCCGCCGCCACTGCGATGAGGTGGTCTGCCTGCTCGCGCCGGCCGACTTCGGGGCCGTTGGCCAATTCTACGAGGACTTCACGCCGGTCGAGGACACCGCGGTCGTGGCGCTCCTTCGGGCCTCCCTGCCGGTGCCCCAGTCGTGAGGAGAGCCGTTTCGCACCTCTCTTCTTGCGAGAGAGGTCGTGCGGCTCGTGAGGCGGTACGGACACGTGGGAGAGGAACGAAGGCGACAAACCCTCGGCGAACGACACCCGTTTCACTCGGTGGGAAGCCTCGGCGCAAAGGTTGCCCCCTGTGCGCCGTCCGTCGGCAGGCTGATGTCAATCGCGTTCCCGTCGAGTAGGGATTATCGAGCCCGGTTCAGGCCGACACTTGATTTTCGAGCCCGCGAGTCTTATCCTACATTCACATTGATCGCTCATGCCGGGCGATCATCCGTTCAAGCTATGGTAGCCCCGCCTTGCGACTGGTCGCAGGGTCGGGGTTTTTTTCTTGCGCGACAAGGTCGATGGACCCCGAGATGAACACACAAGTCGCGACAAAACTGACTGATGAGCTGAGCTTGGACGTCTTGCGGGCTACGGCCCACCCACTGCGGGGGGAGCACGCCGATTACGATCCTTTGCTCGAATGCATTGGGGACGCTTCGTTCGTGCTCCTGGGCGAGGCCTCCCACGGCACGCACGAGTTCTACCGCGAGCGGGCGCAGATCACCAAGCGGCTGGTCCGCGAAAAGGGCTTCACGGCCGTGGCGGTCGAAGCCGACTGGCCCGATGCATATCGCATCAACCGTTACGTCCGCGCATGTAGCGATGACGCCGAGGCCATCGACGCCCTGGGCGGGTTTCGCCGTTTCCCTTCCTGGATGTGGCGCAACGCCGACGTGCTCGACTTCGTCGGCTGGCTCCGTACCCACAACGACCAGTGCGCTGCGAACGTCCCGAAGGTTGGCTTTTACGGCCTCGACCTGTACAGCTTGCGCGCCTCGATGGAAGCCGTGCTGGCGTACCTGCGTAAAGTCGATCCCGAGGCGGCCGAGCGCGCTCGCCGGCGCTACGCCTGTTTTGACCAGTACGGCGACGACACGCAGACGTACGGGTTTGCCGCCGGCCTGGGGCTGGGTGCCTCCTGCGAGAACGAAGTGGTCGCCCAGCTCATCGAGCTGCGCCGCAGCGCTGCGGAATACGCACTCCGCGACGGGCGGTTGGCCGACGACGACTATTTCTACGCCGAGCAAAACGCGCGGCTGGTGCATCACGCGGAGCACTACTACCGCACGATGTACCGTGGCGAGGTATCGTCGTGGAACCTGCGTGACCGCCACATGGTGGACACCTTGAACGCGCTGGTCGCCTTCCTGTCGAGTCGCGGCGTAGCCCCCAAGATCGTGGTGTGGGCGCACAACTCGCACCTCGGCGACGCCCGGGCCACCGAACGCTGCGAATCAGGCGAGTGGAACGTGGGCCAACTGGTGCGCGAGCGCTACGGCCGCGAGGCGTTCCTGGTCGGCTTCACCACGTTCGACGGCACCGTGACCGCCGCCTCGAACTGGGACTCGCCCGCGGAGCGGAAGGCCGTTCGACCGGCCCTACCGGAAAGCTACGAGCGCCTCTTCCACGGCGTGGGTTACCCGCGCTTCCTCCTGGATCTGCACGCCGGCGGCCGGGCCGCCGCCGCACTGGAAGCGCCCCGCCTCGAACGGGCGATTGGCGTGATCTACCGGCCCGAGACGGAGCGGGTCAGCCACTACTTCAAGGCGCGACTTGCCGCGCAGTTCGACGCCGTCCTTCATTTTGACCGGACGCGCGCCGTCGAGCCGCTGGAACGCTCGTCGGTCTGGGACGCTGAAGAGGCGCCGGAAACGTTCCCCTCGGGAGTCTAACGGAGAAAGACGATGTCGCTCTTTCGCACAATTCTGGTCGCGGCCGATTTCTCGGAGCCCTCTCGACAGGCTTTCCGCCTGGCATGCGCGTTCGCCGACGAACGGAAGACTCGCCTGGTCGTCGTACACGTTAGCGAGCGATTGCGCATTGCGGAGCAGGCGATCGGCTTCGGCGAGCGGGGAGAGATCGTCGTGCTGGAGGAAGGGAGCCCGGCGGACCACGAAGCGTTCAGGAACGACCTGCGCGCGTCCTACGCGCCCACAAGAGCGCTGGACGTCTCCTACGAAGTGCGGGACGGACGCCCGACGGAAGAGCTGCTGCGTGCGGTCGAAGAGAGCGGGTGCGACCTCGTCGTGATGGGTACGCATGGCCGGACCGGATTGCGCCGGCTGTTGACGGGAAGTGTGGCCGAATCGGTCCTGCGGAACGCTCGCTGCGCGGTCCTGGCCCTCCACGCCGGGGAACCGGCAGGGACGTCCGGTCCGGTCGGCGTGATCCTCCACCCCGTGGCGCTCGAGCGGCCCTCGGAGACCGCGCTCCAGGTGGCGCGGAAACTCGCTTGTGAGCAAGGAGCGCGGCTGCTGCTGCTCTACGTCGCCCCGCTCGAGCTCATGCTCGATCACAGGGCGACCGCCCTCCCGGGAGCCGACGAGTCCGCGCTCGCCCTGGAGCAGATCCGCGCGGAAATCGACGGACCGGACCTGAAGTACCCCGTCGAGGCTCGAACCGCGCGGGGAGACGTGGCGGGTGAGGTCCTTCGCGCGGCCGACGAGACCGGTTGCGGACTCATCATCATGGGCACGCACGGCCGGCGCGGTCTCAACCGGGCGCTATTCGGCAGCGCCGTCGAAAGCGTCTTGCGCCAGGCGCGCTGCGCTGTCCTCGCAGTGAAGGAATCGTTGGCCGTGCCGGCCGAGGCCTGAACGGGCCCCATTTCCAGAGAGCACGGCTTTTACCCCAGAGGAGCACGAGCGATGAGCACCACGACGCACGCACCGTTCGAGAGCACGTACCAGACCACGAACCTGTGGCTCAAGCAACTGATGGCGGAGCTGGGGTGGGACGATGCGCATCGCGCCTACCACGCGCTGCGAGCGGTCCTGCACGCGCTCCGTGACCGCCTGACGGTGGAGGAAGCGGTTGACCTCGGAGCGCAGCTTCCCATGCTCGTCCGCGGGTTCTACTACGAGGGTTGGGTGCCCGCCGGCAAGCCACTCAAGGAGCGGAAGAAGGAAGACTTCCTGGCCCACATCGCCGCCGAGTTTCGTCACGACCCCGAGGTCTTCCCCGAGGCCGTTGCCTGGGCGGTTTTCAAGGTCCTTGAATCGCGCGTTTCGGCGGGTGAAATCCGGGACGTGGCCCACGTGCTGCCGTCGGACATCCGCACCCTCTGGCCACGAACGGAGGCAACGCATGTCTAGTAAACAAATCCTGTTCAACTCCGCAGCGCGAGAGAAGGTGCTCCGAGGCGCGACGACGCTCACCGACGCCGTCCGCGTCACGCTGGGGCCGAAGAGCAAGTGCGTCCTGCTGGAGCGCCCTTGGGGGCGACCACTGGTCTGCAACGACGGTGTCACCATCGCCAAGGAAGTGGACCTGAAGGACCGCGAAGAGAACCTGGGCGCACGGATGATGCGCGAGGCCGCCGAACGCACCGGGGACGTCGTGGGTGACGGGACGAGCACCGCCACCGTCCTGGCCCACGCCATCTTCGCCGAGGGCGTCCGGAACCTCGCCGCCGGTGCCAGCGCCATCGACCTGAAGCGGGGGCTGGACCGCGGCCTCGCCGCGGCCGTGGGCTGCCTGCGCTCGCTGTCGCGCCCGGTCGCGACCCGCAAGGAGAAGGCGCAGGTCGCCACCGTCTCCGCCCACAACGACGCGGCGATGGGCGAGCTCGTCGCCGACGCCTTCGAGAAGATCGGCGCTGAGGGCGTGATTACCGTCGAGGAGGCGAAGGCGACCGAAACGACCGTCGACGTCGTTGAGGGAATGCGCTTCGACCGCGGCTACTTGTCCCCGTACTTCGTCACCGATCCCGAGAAGATGGAAGTCGTGCTCGAAGACGCGCTCATCCTCCTCACGGAGCGGAAAGTGGGCAGCCTCAAGGACCTGCTGCCGCTGCTCGAGCAGATCGCGAAGCAAAACCGGCCCCTCCTCGTTGTCGCCGAGGACGTCGAAGGGGAAGCGCTCGCCGCGCTCGTCGTCAACAAGATCCGCGGCGTGCTCTACTCCGCCGCGGTCAAGGCCCCCGGCTACGGCGACCGCCGCAAGGCGATGCTGCAAGATATCGCCATGCTGACCGGAGGCCAGGTCGTGGCCGAAGAGTTGGGGCTGAAGCTCGAGAACCTCGAGCTCAAGGACCTCGGCCGCGCGAAGCGAGTCGTCATCGACAAGGACAACACGACAATCATCGAGGGGGGCGGTTCGAAGTCGGCCATTGCCGGGCGCTGCCGCGAGCTGCGCAAGCAGATCGAGGAGACGACGTCCGACTACGACCGGGAGAAGCTCGAAGAACGCCTTGCGAAGCTGGCCGGCGGAGTGGCGGTGATTCGCGTGGGCGCACCCTCGGAAACCGAGCTGAAGAACCGGAAGGAGGCATTCGAAGATGCGATCAGCGCCACCAAGGCGGCGACCGCCGAGGGTTTCGTACCCGGCGGGGGGGTGGCGCTGCTGCGGGTGATCGACGCCGTGGCCCGCGAGGAGTCCAATACCACGGGCGACGAGCGCACGGGGCTGTCGATCCTGAAACGCGCGCTCGAGGCCCCGACGCGGCAGATCGCCGAAAACTCCGGTGCCGATGACGGGGTCGTCGTCGAACGGATCCGCGCCGGCGCGGGCAGCTTCGGGTTCGACGCCGCGCGAGGCGAGTACCGCGACCTGGTGGAGGCGGGTATCATCGACCCGACCAAGGTCGTGCGCGTCGCGCTCGAGAACGCCGTGTCCGTCGCGGGCGTGCTGCTCCTCACCGAGGCAACGATGACCGAGATCCCCGAGCCGAAGGAGAAGTCGCCGCCGGGCTACGAGCCGCCCGAGGTCTGAACGGTTGCTGGACAAACTCGTGCCGAAACGCGCTGCGGTTCCAAGCGCCCAACAGGACGAACGCGAAGTCCTATCGCGGGAGCCCTCGACGCGTCGGGTGGCACGCCCGTATCGTCGTCCAAAATCGACTTTGCGATCGTCCTGAAGCGCCCAGCGGCATCATTGATCCGACCGAATCGCTCCAACAAACCGGGACGCTGTGCCTCTCGACCTTCCGAAAGGGATGGAAACGTGAACGAATCCGGTCCGGCGAGCAACGAGACACGGAAGGATCGCCCGCCGTTACCCGACTGGCGATTCCTGTTCTGGTACTTCCTGATCACGCTGGTCATGCTGTGGATCTGGCAAGAGATGCTGGGCCGCGTCGTGCTACGCACGATCCCCTACAGCGAGTTCAAGACCCGCCTGGCACACAAGGAGCTGACCGAGTGCACGATCCGCCAGGACGAGATCGAGGGGCAGGTCGGTTCGGCGGCGGCGCAGAAGGCGGGGGTGAAGACCAAGGCGGGAGCTCCCGCGGTCGAGACGTTCCCGTTCCGGACCGTCCGCGTCGAGGATCCTCAGCTCGTTGACGAACTTGAGAAGGCGGGAGTGAAGTTCACGGGGGAGCGGCCCGGTTTTCTGTCGCACCTCGTCTGGGCGTGGCTCTTGCCGATCGGCGTAATGCTGGTCCTCTGGATGGTTCTTTCCAGCCGTCTCGGCAGCGCTCAAGAGTCAGTCCTGGGGTTCGGTAAGAGCCGGGCGAAGCTCGTCGCCGAAACGGAGACGCGCGTCAACTTCGACGAGGTGGCGGGGTGCGA
>JARLIH010000426.1 GCA_031291845.1 Isosphaeraceae bacterium
ACGCACCCCACGGTGAGATCTCCGCGCGAAGGGTGGCGACATGGCAACGGCCGAGCTCCGGACGGTAGACCCGCACACGGCAACCAGCGCCCCGGGTACGCTCCCTCCCGACGCCCCTGGATCCGGTTTTCCCGCTCACCGATTGACCATCGCCCGTTACGAGCGAATGGTCGACCAAGGGATTTTCGGCGAGGATGAACCGATCTTCCTCTGGCACGGGAGGCTCGTCGGGAAGATGACGACAGGTCCCCGTCATCACTCCTCGTCGAACAAGCTGCTCAAGCGAATGGATCGCCTCATGCCCGAGGGCTGGCGCACCGAGCACGAAACCCCGCTGGCCCTGCGCGATGACACGATGCCCGAACCCGACATCAAGGTCGTCCGAGGCGTTCCCGAGGACGATGAAGAGCGCGTGGCTTCCGTTCGCGACGTAGCCCTCGTCGTCGAGGTGGCGGATTCGAGCCTGGCCGTGGATTCCGGAGAGGTGTGGGAGACTTACGCGCGGGAGGGGATCCCCGTTTACTGGATCGTGAATCTCCCTGGGCGGCGAATCGACGTCTACTCTCAACCTTCCGGTCCGGCGAACCCACCCCGTTACGCAGAGCACCAATCCTACGGGCCAGGTGACGAAGTCCCATTAGTCATCGACGGGCACACCGTCGGTCGGATCGCGGTCGACAACGTGCTTCCCAGAAGGAACTGACCGTATGGCGACCGGCGAACTGCGAACGACGGAGACCATCCCCCGCGTGAACGATCCGGGCGCGCTCGCACCGGGCGCCGCTCCCGCGTCGGCGTTCCATCCGCATCGCATCAGCGTGGACCGCTACCACCGGATGATCGCAAGCGGGTGCATCGCCGAGAATGAGCCGATCTTTCTCTGGAAAGGGCAACTTGTCGAAAAGATGACGAAAGGGCACCGGCACAGCAACTCGTCTGCAGCGCTCGTGGTAGTCTTGCCGCCGCTCGTGAGCGTCGGCTGGCACCTTAGACCCGAGCAATCTACCGTTCTTGGCGACGACACCGAGCCCGAACCCGACTTCATGATCGTGCGCGGGGCGGTTCGCGACTATCAGGGTCGCATTCCGACGGCGCGCGACATTGCCCTGATCATCGAAGTCGCTGACTCATCCCTCGCCGTCGACTCCGGCGAAGTGCTGGAAAAGTACGCGCAGGAGGGGATCCCGGTCTACTGGATCGTCAATATCCCGCAGCAGCGGATCGAGATGTTCAGCCATCCCCAAGGTGGGCGGTACACCGAACACCGCCCTTACGGGCCTGGCGAAGCGATCCCGGTCGTCCTCGACGGGCACGAAGTCGGCCGGATCGCCGTATCCGAAGTCCTGTTTTGACGTTTCAAGAAAACACATGGCTCCGACCTTTTCCGAATCTCACCTTGAATCGAAATCCACTCCCGGTATAAAATTTGCTGTGCAGCGTTGCGGGTAGCTCCACAGCGGAACAGTGCGAGTTGAGCAGGCAGCTTCGAACGCGAAACACCCACCCGCCTGTCGGTCTTCTTCGACCGGTTCCCCTGATCTTTGCCATCTGAGTTGCGGTCGGGCCATCGGGACCGCGGGCGAGACGGGCTGCGCCTGCACCGAGCGGGTTCGGCTCGAAGGACGAATGCATAAAAAGGGGTCGGCGCGGCGCCTGGCGCGGCGGTACGGGTCGGCTGGTCCCCCAACGGCGAGGGCTTTACGGCCGTGGTGCGTAAAATCGAGCGCGATGCCAATCGCTTCAAGCAGATCGTGCGTGGCAAGATCAAGACCGACCTGCGCAAATACATAACGCAGGGCGAGATGATCGGCAAGACGGGAGGCGACTACGTATCCATCCCGATGCCGTCGATCGACCTTCCCGAGTTCCGCTACGGCCCGAAAGGGGGCGGCGGCGTCGGCCAGGGGCCGGGCGACGTCGGCACGCCGATCGGCCGGTCCGGCGAAGCGGACGGGCCCGGCAGCGCGGGGGACGCGCCGGGGCAGCATATCCTGGAGGTCGAGCTGACCCTCGACGAGCTGGCGCAGATCCTCGGCGAGGGGCTCGAGCTGCCTCGCATCCAGCCCAAGGGGAAGGCCAACATCATCGAGGAGAAGGACAAGTACACCGGCATCCGCCAGGCCGGCCCGGAGAGCCTCCGCCACTTCAAGCGGACGTACAAGAAGGCACTGAAACGCCAGATCGCCTCGAACACGTACGACCCGGCCGACCCGATGGTCATCCCGGTCCGTGAGGACAAGCTCTACCGCTCGTGGAACCCGATCCCGCTGCCCCATTCCAATGCTGTGGTGCTCTATCTGATGGACGTCTCGGGCTCGATGACCGACGACCAGAAGGAGATCGTCCGCATCGAGGCGTTCTGGATCGACACCTGGCTCAAGAGCCAGTACGACGGCGTGACCACCCGCTACATCATCCACGACGCCGTTGCCCGCGAGGTGGACGAGCACACCTTCTACCACACGCGCGAGAGCGGCGGCACGCGCATCAGCTCGGCCTACAACCTGGCCAACAAGATCATCGACGCCGAGCATCCCACGGCGGACTGGAACATCTACGTCCTGCACTTCTCCGACGGCGACAACTGGGGCGAGGACAACCGCCAGTGCGTCGGCCTCTTGCGCGACCAACTCCTCCCCAAGTGCAACCTGTTCGGCTACGGACAGGTCGAGAGCCCGTACGGCTCGGGCGAGTTCTATCGCGAACTGGAAGAGGCGTTCGACGACATGCCCAACCTGGCGCTGTCCGAGATCCGCAATAAGGAGGGGATCTTCGATTCGATCAAGGAGTTCCTGGGGCGGGGGCGCTGAGGCCCCATTTTCTCCGCGAGGGCAAACCCGTGGGCGCTGAACCTTGGTTTTACTGTGTGCCTTATCAGGAAGACATCGAGGCGGCTCTCGAGGCGCTCAAACAACGGGAGTTTGCCGCGGGCAACTACCGGATGATCGATCCCGATGACCCGCCGGCCACGATCGAGGAAGCCGTCGAGCAGATGGATGCCGACGGCACCGGGACCGTTCTCGACATGATCGGGGTCGCCGATCGTCCGCACGAGATTGACGGCGAGTCGCCGAATTTCTGTATGGTCGCCCCGCTCGCGCCCGAGCAACTGATCGCGCTTTTCGGCACCGAAAAGCCGACACGTGAGATGATTGAGGGAGGCGACGCGGGATTCTGGGAATCGATCGACCGAGGGCTAGGCATCTACATTATCGCCTATGACGGGGACAACCCGTCGGAATTGTTCTTCGCGGGGTATTCCTTCGACTGAATCCGGTTTCCGAGGAACGGCCCGATGGCCACGGGAAGCACAGTACGGTCCTCTCTCGACTCCGGCAGTCCGTACGTCGTGCTGCGCGACGTCGGTTGGAAGGGATACAACGCCGTATTGAAACTGCGAGGCGAACGCCCCAGGCCGCGGGTCGTCTATCTGGACGGGAGCGTCTACTTCATGACCACGTCGCTCCCGCACGAACGCTTCAAAAAGCTTTTGGGCCTGCTCGTGGTGGCGGTTGCTCAGGAACTCCGGATCAGCTTTTACCAGACCGGCTCGACAACGTTCCGCCGAAAGGCCAAACGCGGCGGAGTCGAGGGGGACGAGACCTATTATTTTGCCAACGCGGCCCGCGTCCGGGGCAAGAAGGAAATCGACTTGAAGGTCGATCCGCCCCCTGACCTCGCAATCGAAGTCGTCCACACGAATCCGGTGCGAGCGTCGCTCGAAGTTTACCGCCGCCTCGGTGTGCCGGAAGTCTGGGCCTGCGAGGACGACGGCCTGATGATCCTCGTACTGCAAGCAGACGGAAAGTACGTCGGGTCGAAGACCAGCAAGGTCTTTCCGTTTCTGACCGCCGCCGAGATCTTTGCTCGGATCACGCAGCCCGACCCGAATAATGACCTCGAATGGCTCGACGAACTGCAGCGCTGGGCACGCGAAGACGTGGCCAAGCGACCTCGCCCAGCCGCTGGGCCCTGAATCGGAGTTGAGGACGACCCCAATGGCCATCGACAGCCGAACGACGACCGAGCCCCGCACCCGCCTCTACCGGCTGGATGTGGACCAGCTCTTCCGCATGCTCGATGCCGGCGTTCTCCCCGACGACAACAACGTGGAGCTGCTCGGCGGCCTGTTGGCGCGCAAGACGACCAAGAATCCCCCGCACAGCTTCACGATCATCCAGGTGTGCAAGCTGATCCGTGCCATCCTTCCCGCGCATTGGACCGTCCGCGAGGAGAAGTCGGTCTTCCTTGGCCGCTGCTGGCGCCCCGAGCCCGACCTCTCCGTCGTGCTTGGGCCGGAGGATCGCTACCGCGAGATCGATCCGACCGCGGCTGACATCGCCCTGCTGGTCGAAGTCGCCGACACCAGCTACACCGTCGACCGGGGCGCGAAGTGGCGCCGGTACGCCGCCAGCGGCGTGCCCGTATACTGGATCATCTATCTCGCCGCGCGCACTGTTGAGGTCTACGCCCAGCCTATCGGCCAGGGCAAATCGGCCCGCTACGGCGAGTCGCACGTCTACGCCCTTGATCACGCGGTCCCCGTTTTGCTCCGAGACCACCTGGCCGGCGCGATCGCGGTCAAAGACATCCTGCCCTGACTGGTTCACGAACCGAGGCGAGTTGCCATGTCGATCATGAGCACCGAACACGACCTCCCCGCCGACCTCCGCGAGCTCCAGCTCGAGACCGAGCAGCACGCGAAGGCGTTTGGACTCGACTTCTACGACACGATCTTCGAGGTGCTCGACTACGACGAGCTGTCCGAGATCGCCGCCCTGGGCGGGTTCCCGACCCGCTACCCTCACTGGCGGTTCGGCATGGAGTACCAGCAGCTTGCCAAGGGGTACCGCTACGGGCTCCAGAAGATCTACGAGATGGTCATCAACAACGACCCGTGTTACGCCTACCTCCTGCGCTGTAACCAGTGGGTCGATCAGAAGCTCGTCATGGCCCACGTCTACGGCCATAACGATTTTTTCAAGAATAACATCTACTTCGGCCACACCAGCCGTAAAATGATGGACGAGACGGCCAATCACGGCAACCGCATCCGTTCGTACATGGAACGGCACGGGGAGGACACGGTCGAGAACTTCATCGATAGCTGCCTGTCGCTCGAGAACCTGATCGACATCCACCTTCCCGGCATCAAGCGGCGGGTGGATCACAGCCGCTACGACTTCGGCAACCCCGAGGACGAAGAGGGCCCGCAGGTCACGAAGTTCCAGAGCAAGGACTACATGGACTCGTTCGTCAACCCCCCCGACGTCCTCAAGCAGCAGGCGAAGCAGAAGGAAGCCGACAAGCCCAAGGCCCAGCAGTTCCCCGAACATCCCGAGCGCGACGTGCTGCTCTTCCTGCTCGAGCACGCTCCGCTGAGCGCCTGGCAGCGCGACGTGCTGGGGATCGTTCGCGACGAGGCGTACTACTTCGCACCCCAGGGACAGACCAAGATCATGAACGAGGGGTGGGCCTCATACTGGCACTCGACCATCATGACCACCCGGACCCTCAGCCCGTCCGAGCTCGTCGACTACGCCGACCACCACTCGGGCACGATGGCCACTCACCCCGGCCGGCTCAACCCCTACAAGCTCGGCATCGAGCTGTTTCGCGACATCGAAGAGCGCTGGAACAAAGGGCAGTTCGGTCCGGAATGGGAGGAGTGCGACAATTACGAAGTGCGTCGGCGGTGGGACAAGCAGGTCGGCCTCGGCCGTCAGAAGATCTTCGAGGTCCGCCGTATCCACAACGACGTCACCTTCGTCGACACGTTCCTGACTCCTGATTTCTGCCGCCGGCACCAGATGTTCAGCTTCAAGCACAACGACCAGAACGAAACCTACGAGATCGAAAGCCGCGAGTTCAAAAAGATCAAAGAGCGTTTGCTGTTCGGCCTGACGAACTTCGGTCAGCCGATCATCCGGGTCAAGGACGGGAACTACCGCAACCGGAGCGAGCTGTACCTCCACCACGATCACTTCGGGGCCGACCTGAAGCTCGACCACGCCCAGGATACGTTGCGTCACCTACACCGCCTGTGGACCCGGCCGGTTCATATTGAAACGGTCGTCGATGGGCGGACCACCCTCTTGTCATTCGACGGGTCGGATCACACGATCCGCCCGCTAGGAGGATCTTCCCATGAGCCTGAGTCAAAAGATCGGCGCCGCGCTTGATAGCCGCCCCGACTCCGGGGCGTTACCGTGCGACACCTCGGTGGCAGACGGAGCGCACCGGCTCACCCTGCACCTGACGGCCGCCGGCCCCGTTGGCCTCGCCTTCAGCGCGCTCGACTTCACCACCCAGGCGCGGGCCGAGTGGACGCCCGAGGCCCTGAAGGCGTGGGGCGACCGCTTGGCCGCCCGCGTCACGTACCTGATGGAGCCGCTCGTCGTCCTCGAGCACGACGTCCAGGGGGGCGAAGTCGAGCTGCGCAGTGAGTTGCCGACGCCCCGGGCGCAACAGCGCTCGTACTACGAGGTACGGCTCAACCGCGCCGGTACGCTCCGCCTGGCACGCGTCGCCTTCGACGACGCGACCCGCCAGCGCCGGGCCGCCGATTGCCAGATGACCCGCGAGGTCCTCGAACGGCTCACCGACGACATCGTCGCGAGCGTTGCCTGAGCACTTCGCGCGTGCGGTTTTCGGTTGTAGGGTGCGTGGGACGCACCGGTGTATTCCACACACCCTACAACGATCGATCTCAAGAGAATTCCGCATGCGCCGCCCGTTTTTCCTTCCGATCCTCCTGTCTCTGACGCTCTTCTGCGCACCTGACGCCCTCCCCCTCCGCGCTGCCGAATCGCCGAACGCCGACGCCCGGCGCCGGTTCGAGGACGCGAAGTTCGGTCTCTTCCTCCACTGGGGCGTCTATGCCCTGCTGGGCAAGGGGGAATGGGTCATGGAGCGCGACAAGCTGCCGGTCGCCGAGTACGAGAAGCTGCCGCCACGCTTCAATCCGGCCGAGTTCGACGCCGAGGCCCTCGTCAAAGCGGCCAAGGCCGCGGGAGCACGTTACGTCACGTTCACGGCCAAGCACCACGACGGCTTCTGCATGTTCGACAGCCGGCTCACCCGCTACGACGTAATGGACGCGACGCCTTACGCCCGGGACCCGCTGAAGGCCCTCGCCGACGCCTGCCGCAAGCACGAGCTGACGCTGTTCGTCTATTACTCGCTGCTCGACTGGCACCACCCCGACTACGACCCGCGCGGCGAGACCGGCCGCGCTCTGGGACGCGAAGGGAAGGGTAACTGGAAGCAATACATCGCCTATTGCCAGGGGCAGCTTCGCGAGCTCTGCACCCAGTACGGCCCGATCGGCGGCGTCTGGCTCGACGGCACCTGGGACCGGCCCGACGCCGATTGGGACCTCGAGGCAACATACCGGCTGATCCACACCCTTCAACCCGGCGGGCTCGTGGGGAACAATCACCACCGGCGGCCGCTGCCGGGAGAGGACTTCCAGGTCTTCGAGCAGGACTTCCCCGGTGAGAACAAGGCCGGCTACCGCAACGCGGCGGTCGAGCCGGGTCTGCCGCTGGAAACGTGCCTGACGATGAACGGCTCCTGGGGCTACAACACGGCCGACAAGCGCTGGAAGACGCGCGAACAGCTCATCCGGAGCCTGGTCGCCGCGGCCGGCCGAGGCGCGAACCTGCTCCTGAACGTCGGCCTGCGGCCCGACGGTGCGCTCGGGCCCGAGCCGATCGAGCGACTCCAGGCCGTGGGCGAATGGCTGCAGACCCACGGCGAGTCGGTCTACGGCACGCGTCGAGGTCCGGTCCCGCCGCAACCGTGGGGGGTCTCGACGGCCCGCGCAGCCGATGGCATGCCGGTGGCTTTCCTCCACGTGCTCGACCCCGGCGCTCCGGTCCAGGTGCCGCAGTCGCTCGTCGCGTTCACGCCTCGGCTGTTCGGGAGGACCGAGCCGCTGAGCGTCGACCAGTCGAAACGTCGGCTGGTGATCGACCTTCCCGAGAAAGACCGCTCGGGGATCGACACGGTCATCGTTCTCGGCCCCAAGGTGCTGCCACGTTGAAAGGTGCAACGTCTCGTCGTCGGATTGACTGGCCGAGCGCGCTGATGGCCGTGGCGACGGCGACGGCCCTGACCTGGTTTGCGTGGGAACGGCTCAAGCCGGCCCCTCCCCCCGACCCGCCCAAGGTAGGTGCTGTTCCCCCAACGCTCCGGCTGATCGACCCGGCAACCGACGAACCGCTTCTGCTCTTCGGGCTGCGCGGGAAGGTCGTTTGGGTCACGTTCTGGTCGGCCGAGGCCGCGGCGAGCCGAGCATTGCTCGACGACCTGGGCAAGGCCGAGAAGCGCCTGCATGCGCGGGGCCGCTTCTCGATGGTCGCCGTCGCGGTCGACCGCGACCCCCCGGCGGGGGGGCGAACGGCGGCCGGGGCGGGGCAAGGGGGTGTGGCCGGCTACCTGGGGACGGCCC
>JARLIH010000427.1 GCA_031291845.1 Isosphaeraceae bacterium
GACGGTCGGGTCGCTGTCGCGCAACGCCCGCGCGACGGCGGCGTTGCTCGATTCGTAGGTGCCGAGAGCTCCCAGCGCCAGCACCGCAGCGCGGCGGGCTTGGGTCCCGCCGGCGTCGGCTACGCGGGCCAGGGTACCTTCCGTGTACCGCGACGCGACTTGCCGGCGGAAGCGCTCGATGTCCTGATCGCGGAGAAAACCTTCGTAGTAATCGACGAGCACCGAACTGGTTTGAGGTTCCAACATGGCGCGGGCTCCGGAGCGGGGGGAGTCGGCGGCGACACCGGCCGCGGCTAGCGCGGGCGATGCCAGAAAAATAAAAAATAAGGCCAGGAGACGGCCGGCGACCTGCCAGCGCTCGTTGCGAGGAGTGTCCACAGCGCTATCCCATGGGATGGAACGGGTCGAATCCCAGCGGAATCGATGATTGGACATGCGCGTGCACCCTACGCGGTTGCCCGAGCCTCCCTCGCCTCGAGGGAGGGCCCGGAGCTCAGGATTGAAACTTCCGGAACATCTGGCGAGTTTAGCAACCGCGGACACAGACTTCCAACAGGATTCACCAATTCCCGGGCGGCGTTTCCAGCTTGTGCACTCCCGGACTGTGATCGAGGGGGGCGAGGCTCAGAATATCGACCGCCGCGATTTGTGCCGGCGCACGACCGCGCGGGGACAGCGTGATCCCGCGGGTCAAATCGATGTCGACCAGGTGACCGATCGCCTCGCCGGCCGGGGTGTTGACTCGGACGACCTGTCCCAGGTGTTCGCTCAAGTCCCGCCAGCGTCGGCCGAGCGACTGGGCGCCGGTCGAGTGGCCTAGCGCGTACCAATGATCCAGCCGAGCGATCAGCCGACGCGCCAGCTCGGAGCGGTCGACGGGCTGGCCGGTCAGGATGCGAAGGGACGTCGCCGTCTTTTGCAGGTCGGGCGTGAGGTCGTCGAGGGTCAGGTTGGCGTTCAGGCCGATGCCGATCACGGCCCCGGCCCCGCGTTCCACCAGCACTCCCGCGATCTTGCGCCCGCCGACACGCACGTCGTTGGGCCACTTGATTCGCGTTTCGAGACTGGTCCACGCGGCGACGACCTCGGCGGTCGCGACCGCCCCGAGGGCCGTCAACCAGCCATTGCTGATCAGCAGGTCGGACGGGAAGAGGAGGACGGACATCAAGAGCGAAGAGCGTGGAGGCGCGCTCCAGGTCCGGCCGTGCCGGCCGCGCCCGGAGGTTTGCTCCTCGGCCAGGACAACCAGTCCGTCATTGGCCGAGGAGGCGGAGGCCCGCGTCGCGAGGTCGTTGGTGCTCGAAACACGGTTCCAGACGGCGATCCGCCGACCGACGTGCCGGGCGTCGAGCTCGTGCTCGATCTGGTCGGGGCAGAGGCGCTCGGCGGGTCCACGGTAGGCTGCGCCGAGGTAGGGATGGCGCTCGATTCCGAAGCCGAACGCCTCGAACTCGGCCAGGTCGGACCGCACGCGATCGAGGTCATCCCCGAGTTCGCCGAGCGGGACGAACCGGTCCCCTGCGCTGCGGAGGTGCGACAGGAGTGGGATGTTCACGCCGGCAGCACCTTGTCGAAGTCGAGCCCGATATCGAGCGCGGGTGCCGAGTGTGTGAGCGCGCCCACGCTGATCCGATCGACGCCGGTTTGCGCCAGTGCCCGGGCGGTGGCGAGCGTCACTCCCCCCGAGGCTTCGAGCAGGATATGGGGGGCCCTGGCGTCGCGCCGGCGCACGGCTTCGGCCAGGAGCTCGGGGCTGAAATTATCGAGGAGAATGATGTCGGGGCCGCACTCGATCGCGCGATCGAACTGCATGAGGGTGTCCACTTCCAGCTCGATCGCCGTCCCCTTCGGCGTTCGAAACCGAGCGGACAACAGGGCCTGGCTGATCGCGTCGCTGCCGCGGAGCGGGTTGTGCGCCCCCTGACCGAAGCTGGCGCGAAACTCGGCGTCCCCCGGCGCTTCCTGATTGGCGGCGAGCCACGCCAGGTGGTTGTCCTTGATCAGGACGCCGTCGTAGAGCCCCGCCCGGTGGTTGGAGCCGCCGCCGCAACGCACCGCATACTTCTCCAGCGCCCTCCAGCCCGGGGTCGTCTTGCGGGTGTCGAGGATGACGGCTTTGGTCCCGGTCACCGCCGCGACGAACCGCGCGGTGAGGGTCGCGATCCCACTCAGCCGCTGCAAGAAGTTGAGCGCGGTCCGCTCCATGGCGAGCAGGGCTCGCATCGGACCCTCGATGCGCGCGATATCCGAGCCCGGGCCCAGGCGGTCTCCGTCGCTCAGGCAGGGTTGCCAGCCCCAGGCGATCTCGAAATGCGAAGCAAGCAGCGCGATGACCGGGAGCCCGGCGAGTACGCCTTCAGACCGCGCGACGAATCGTGCCGCCCCCCGGGCTTGGGGCGGGATCGTGGCGTTGGCGGTGATGTCCCCGGCGTCCCCGAGGTCCTCCTTCAGGGCGAGCTCGATGAGCGCCACGGCGTTCTGGCGCTCTTGTTCGTGAAAGAGCGATGCCTCGCCGGCGAGAGGTTCGTGGGTCATGGTTTCGGTCTCTCGGGGTCAGTTCGGTTTCGGCCGGCGCTGTCCGCGCTTTCCGCCGCCGGCCTTCGCCTTCGCGCGGGCGCCGGTGGCCTGCGGCGACGCGGCGGGACGCGCTGGGCCGCCGCCCTGGGCGGAGCGGAGCTGCACGATCCGGTCGCGGAGCGCTGCGGCGCGTTCGAATTCGAGGCTCTCCGCGGCCTTGAGCATTTCGGCCTCGAGCTCGTTGAGGTACTCCTCGGTCGCGTCGGTCGTCTCGTCGCGGCCGACGGCCTTGCGCGCTTCGGCCTTCGCCTGCACTTCCTCTTCGATCCCCCGGCGGATGGCCTTCACGACCGTCTCCGGCGTGATGCCGTGCTCGACGTTGTACGCCAATTGCAGAGCGCGGCGGCGGTTGGTCTCGTCGATCGCGCGCTGCATCGACTGGGTCACGGTGTCCGCGTACAGGACGACCTCGGCATTGACGTGCCGGGCCGAGCGGCCGATGGTCTGGACGAGCGAGGTCTCGCTCCGCAGGAACCCTTCCTTGTCGGCGTCGAGGATGCAGACCATCGACACCTCGGGCAGGTCCAACCCCTCTCGCAGCAAGTTCACGCCGACCAACGCATCGAAGCCTCCCTCGCGCAGCTCGCGGAGGATGGTCACGCGTTCGAAGGCGTCGAGCTCCGAGTGCAGCCACTTGCAGCGCAGCCCTTGCTCCTTGAGGAACCGGGAGAGGTCCTCGGCAAGGCGCTTCGTCAAGGTCGTGATCAGAACGCGCTCGCTCCTCTCGGCTCGCTTTTTCACCTCGTTCAACAGGGCCGGTACCTGCCCGCGGGCGGGCTCGACGCGGACGATCGGGTCGACGAGCCCGGTCGGGCGGATCACCTGCTCGACGACCTCGCCCCCGGACATGCTCACTTCATAGTCGCCCGGCGTGGCCGAGACGTAGATGCGCGGACCGAGCTTCTTCTCCCACTCATCGAAGCGGAGCGGCCGATTGTCGAGCGCGCTCGGGAGCCGGAAGCCATGCTCGACAAGCGTGCTCTTGCGACTGAAGTCGCCCGCGAACATGCCGCGAATCTGGGGGATGCTGACGTGCGACTCGTCGATGAAGAGCAGGCTGTTCTCGGGAAAGAAGTCGAGAAGCGTGTTCGGCGTCTCGCCCGGCTTGCGGCCCGACAGGGGGCGGCTGTAGTTCTCGATGCCCGAGCAGTAGCCGACTTCCAGCAACATCTCGATGTCGTACCGCGTGCGCGCGGCGAGGCGCTGGGCTTCGAGCAGTTTCCCTTGATCCTTGAGGATTTTCAGGCGTTCTTCCAGCTCCTCGTTGATCGCCTCGACGGCCCCCTTGATCCGTTCTTCGGGGAGGACGAAGTGCTTGGCCGGATAGATGTACATTTCCTCCTTTTTTTCGAGGACGGAGCCGGTCAAGGGGTCGATGACGGTGAGGGTCTCGACTTCGTCACCGAAGAGCTCGATGCGGTAGGCGACTTCCTCGTAGGCGGGCCAGCATTCGACCACGTCGCCGCGCACGCGGAACTTCCCGCGCTCGAAGCTGACGTCGTTCCGGTCGTACTGGATGTCGACGAGCCTGAGCAGCATCTCGTCGCGATCGAGGATCTCGCCTACCGTGAGGCGGACCATCATCTTGCGGTAGTCTTCGGGCGAGCCCAAGCCGTAGATGCACGAGACGCTGGCGACGACGATCACGTCGTTGCGGCTGACGAGCGCGCTGGTGGAGGCGAGCCGAAGGCGCTCGATCTCTTCGTTGATCGAGGCGTCTTTCTCGATGTAAATGTCGCGCTGGGGGATATAGGCTTCGGGTTGGTAATAGTCGTAGTAGCTGACGAAGTAACGAACGGCGTTGTGGGGGAAGAACTCTTTGAACTCGCCGTAGAGTTGGGCGGCGAGGGTCTTGTTGTGGGACATGACAAGGGCAGGGCGCCCCATGCGGGCGATGACGTTGGCCATCGTGAAGGTCTTGCCCGAGCCGGTCACACCGAGCAACGTCTGGTGGCCGCGCCCCCGGCGCAGGCCGTCTTCGAGGGCGTCGATGGCCTTCGGCTGGTCGCCGGAGGGCTGGTAGGGAGAAACTAACTGGAAGTCGGGCATAATCGTGGGTCAGTCGTGTTCAGGGTGTCGTGCCTTTCGCGGCGACGAGGCGCGTGCTCGTGTTCGGCGATGCGGCACGAGCGATCGGCTCGATCCGGACATACGGGCGGAGCGCTGCGATCGTCGCCGGTCCGATCCCTTTGACCCGGGCGTCGAAATCGTCGAGCGACCGAAATGGCGCCTCCTCGCGAGCGGTCACGATCCGGTCGACCAGGACCGGACCGAGCCGGGGTAACGCTTGCAGGACTTCGCGGGGCGCCGTGTTCAGATCGACGACCAGCGCCGGCAAGGGCGCCGGCGTTGTCCGGCCCGCGTCTCGTGCCAGAAACATCAGGACTGCCCCACCGAAGGCGGCGAGCACGCTCAATAAGACTCGCACCGCCGGGGTCCAACCCCAGAGCGGGTGGGGCGACGATGGCGGCATGCCGGCGTTCCTCTCCCCGGCGCGAAGAAGGGTCTTTTGTCCGATCGATTGAGTATACGGCCCGTTCGGGCGATGCTCAAGGCGCGCATTTGCTCCCCAAGGGCCGGCCGATGCCGACCGTTCCCCCTCGGCTCAGAGCACGCCCGCGGTCATCTCGCTCAGGGCTTGCAGGAAGATGTTGATGTCCTCTTCGGTGTTGAACGGGCCGGGGCTCACCCGCAAGGTCCCGTCGGGGAACGTGCCGAGCGCCTTGTGGATGTAAGGCGCGCAGTGCAGGCCGGGGCGCACGGCGATTTGAAACGCCGAGTCGAGCGCGAGGCCGAGGTCCAGCGGATGGAGGCCATCCGGGGGGATCAAGGAGAGGGCGCCGGCATGCTGGGACCGGACCCACGCGCCGGCGACTTTCCACCCTTCGTTCCCCTCGGCCCAGTCGACCACGCGCTGGAGGAGTTCGACTTCGTGACGCCGAAGGTTCTCGGGACCTCGCTCCTTGACCCAGGCGACGCCCGCCGCCAGGCCCGCGATGCCGAGGACGTTCGGCGTGCCCCCTTCGAGCACGAATGGGAACTGGGGCGGATGGATCTCGCTCGCCGAGTCTCCTCCCGTCCCCCCCTCACGCCAGGGACGCGGATTGGCGCGCGGGCCGACGTAGAGAGCGCCGGTCCCCGTCGGACCGTAGAGGGCCTTGTGACCGGGGAAGGCCAGCAGGTCGATTGGCGTCGCGCGGAGGTCGATCGGCACGACGCCCGCCGATTGCGCGGCGTCGACGAGAAAGATGGCCTCCGCCTCCCGCACGATCGGCGCAATTTCCCCGATGGGTTGCACCGTGCCGAGCACGTTCGACGTGTGCGTCAGGATGACGAGCGCGGTCCTCGGGGTCAGAGCCTTCCGGACGGTGTCGGGGTCGAGATAGCCGTGGTCCGAAGCCAGCCGCGTGAGCGTGATGACGCTCGCTTTTTCGAGGGCGCGCAACGGCCGGCTGACCGAGTTGTGCTCCAGGTCCGACGTGATGACGTGGTCGCCCGGCTTGACCGTCCCCTTGATCGCGATGTTCAGCGCGTCGGTGCAATTCAGCGTGAACACCCAACGCTCGGGCGACTCGCCCCGGAAAAGCTGGTTGAGCGCGTGCCGCGCGTCGTCGAGCGTCTTCTCGCTCTCCACCGCCATTCGATGTCCCGATCGCCCGGGGTTGGCGAGCGTCGTCCGGGCGAAACGGTCGAGGGCCTGGTAGACGGGTTCGGGTTTGGGGAAGCTCGTGGCGGCGTTGTCGAGGTAGATCATGGTGGTCCAATCCAAGTGGGGACTCGCCACAAAGATACAAAGAAGAGACTGAAAAACGGCCTTCTTTGTGCCTATGTGGTGAATCCTCTCAGTTTCCTACGAACTGGGCGTAGAGCGTGCGGGCTTTTGCGATGTCGTTCGTTCCCTTGATGATCGCCCGGCCGTCGGGGAAGACGGTGAACTCGTGCCCCTCGGTGGCGAAGCGGAGCATATAGGCGTTGTGGCGGACCTCGCCCAGCGCAGTCAGCCGCGCGGCCATTTCGGCGAAATTCAGCGGTTCCGAGCGACGCGACGCCACCTGCACGGCGTTCCGCCCGCAGAGCGCTGTGGTGTGGGAGCCGAGCGCGCCGTCGAGCCATTCGAACTTGCGGTGCTTGCAGCACGGGCAATCGACCTTGCCCAGCAGGCCCGCGACCTTCAGGCGGCGGAAGGCCCAGTCCCAGATGTCCACCATGATCAGCTCCTTGTTCAAGGCGTCGAACGCGCCCGAAAGGAGCTTGATCGCTTCGACCGCCTCGAACGAAGCGATGATCGCGACCGCCGGGCCGAGCACGCCCGCGGTCTCGCAGGTGGGCGTCATGCCCGGCGGGGGGCTGTCCTCGATCAGACAGCGCATGCACGGTGTGATCCCCGGCCGGATCGTCATCGTTTGCCCTTCGCTGCCGATCACGCCGCCGAAGATCCAGGGCTTACCGAGCTTCACCGCTGCGTCATTGATCAGGTAGCGCGTCTCGAAGTTGTCGGTCCCGTCGAGGATCAGGTCGGCGTCGGCCACGAGGTCGAGGATGTTCGTGTGGTCGATGTCCGTCACGACCGGCTCGACCGTGATCGTGCTGTTGATCTGCCGGAGCTTGCGCGCGGCGGCCTCGGCCTTGGGCAGGTTCTCGGCAACGTCCGTCTCGTCAAACAGGATCTGGCGCTGGAGGTTGTGCGTCTCGATGAAGTCGCGGTCGACGATGCGCAGAAAACCCACCCCCGCCCGGGCCAGATGGTTCGCCAGCACCGTGCCCAGTGCGCCGCAGCCGCAGATCGTGACGCGGCTGGACATGAGCTTGCGCTGGCCGGCCTCGCCCAGGGAGGGAAAACGGACCTGGCGGCTATAGCGGTCGAGGGGGTCGGAAGGATCGAAAGGCATGAAATTCTGTCCAATCATAGGGTGCGTGTGACGCACCGGGCGGGCCGGTCACCAATGGTCGGGTGCGTTTCGCGCAGGCGACGGAAGTGTCGAGGGGACCGCGAATCAACCCCCCGCCACCGCCGGAATGATGCTCACCTCATCCTTGTCGGCGACGGCAGTCTCCAGGTCGTCGAGATAGCGGATATCCTCATTGTTGACGTAGACGTTGACGAACCGGCGCAGCTCGGCGCCGTCGAAGATGCGCTCGCGGAGCGCCGGGTATTTCTCACCGACCTGGCCCAGGACGGCGCCGACGGTGGCGCCTTCGGCTTCAACCGTGTCATGGCCGCCGGTGTGGGGGCGGAGCGGGGTGGGGATGCGAACTTGCGGCTTGGGACGATCCTGGAGAGAGAGTGTGTAGGGCCGGCTATTGCCGGCCCTACAAGGGATAACCTCACGGACGATCAATCAAACCGCGCTCGCGACCAGCTCGGGCGTGTTCGCCTCGATGAGTGCCTCGAACTCTTCGAGCTTCGGCTTGATCACCACGGGCTTGGCGATCTTGCCGAGGAGCGCTTCCTGCGTCTTGAGGCCGTTGCCCGTGATGCAGAGCACGGTCGACCCTTCGCGGGAGAGGCGCCCCTGGGCGATGAGCTTCTGGGCGACCGCGACGGTGACGCCACCGGCGGTCTCGGCCCAGATTCCCTCGGTCTCGGCGAGCAGGCGCATGCCGGCGACGATCGC
>JARLIH010000428.1 GCA_031291845.1 Isosphaeraceae bacterium
GAGTTTATCGCTGATCCTGCGTCGAGGCTATAACTTCATGTCGCATTCGGGGGTATAACATGACGTCGCGTCGGGGGTACAACATGACGTCGCGTGACAAAGACGTGGGCATGGCACCCAACACCGTCCCTGCTCGGCCGTTTGAGCCGAAACCGCGAGTCGCGGTGGAGATCAGCGAGAAGTCTCGAAAAAACGGGCCATGCGATCGAGCCCGTCATCGCCTCGTGCGGAGATCATTCATTATCTCGCCTCCGACTCTCCTCGTTGGTCTCCCGTGTGTCTCATCTGTGCGAATCGAATCGAGCAACTCGGCCTCAGCAATCAAGGGTCGTGAAACAGCTTCAACTCGGTTTCTCCCAATTTCGCAGAGACATCGACCCGGCGCAACAGAGGGGCGTCGCAGGGCTCCCGGGAAGTGGCTCGGCGCCGTCATCTGCGGCGGTTGGCAAGTGTGTACAGCGATCCCTCGATTCCCCATACCTTAAGGCTGCGCTTGCCGGCTGCCTGAAGCTGCGAACCTCCGGCCGTGATCAGGCTCCGGCCGTCCGGACTAAATTCGAGGCCGATGACCCATTCGGGTCCGTCGATCTCGCGGAGGACCGTCAGCTCGGTCGGGTCCCAGAGCGTGATCTTCCCTTTCAGGCCCGCGGAGGCGAGGAGCCGCCCGTCCGGCGACCAGTCGACGCTGTAGAGCTCCTCGGCCGAGGTCTTTCGCTCGCGGAGCAAACGGCCGTCGGCCGTGTTCCACAGGGCCAGGCTGCCATCGACATAGGCCACGGCCAGTGACCGCCCATCCGGTGAGAACTGCAAGCCTTGTGAATACTCCTTTTCCAGAGTGGCCCTCCGACGCGACGTCGCAACCTCAAAGAGCGTCGTGGTCGAGTTCCGGTTCCCCACCGCCAGCGTCGCTCCATCAGGGCTGAACACTGGTGTCAGGCCCCCGGTTACTGGTCCGGCGTCGAACTCGCGGAGCAGTTCGCCGTCCGAGACGCGCCAGAGGCGCACCTTGGTTCCGTAACCACCGGTGGCCAATGTCGTTCCATCAGGGCTGAAAACCATCTGCGGTTGGTTGTTCCCGGCATCGAGCCTAATCGACCGGCCCGTTCTGCGGTCGAGGATCTCGGCGGTCTTGCCGTTCTTGCAGTAAGCGACGACGCCGTCCTCCGGGCTGAAGGCGAAGTGAATCAGCTTCTGGCGGGCGCCGATTGTCTCGATCGTGTTCAGCGACAGGGCATCGTGGATCTCGGCCGGTTTCTCCCAGCCCAGCAACGCGACGCGATCGCGGTCTGGACTCCAGGCGATCTCCCAGATGTCATCGTCGAGCGTGGTGACCACGCTCAGGCTCGCGACGTTCTTCGGCGTGAGGATCGCGTGACGCGATTGCCAGGCCACCACGACCGCGATGACCGGCACCAGGATAAGCCACGTCCGCAGGCTCACCCGAAACATCGAGCGCCGGGGCCTCGCCTCAACCCGCTCTGAGTCGTTCATGGTCATATCCCGCGTTGGGAGGAACGCCCTACCTTCCCAGAGATGGTAGACGTTGGATCGGGCGACACAACCGAAAATACCGCGCCCGGAGACAACGTGAAAGGATGACCGGGCGATGCCGATCCTATAGAGGTTTGAGCGTCACGTCGAAAATCCCTTTTCCCGTACGCTGAGATACTAGCCTTATACATAAAAGTATAAAATATTCAAATTGTGAATTTTTATGAAGCGATTATTAATTAGCATCCTATATGTCTACAGTTTTCGTTTCTCGGACTATCGAAATTCGGTGCCATTTTTATTATCCACGAGTATTTGGCTTGTACTTTCCCTCAATCAAGGACGAGGGGGCTCCGCTTGATGAAGAGGTCACAGAGCCTCGTCCGGATAAGGCCCACCAGGTCTTCGGTCGAAGAAAGCTTCTCGATGTCCGTCCGGGTGATGACGATGATTCGGATCCCCTTCATCAGGGCCGTGGAAGCGTGGTCGTGAGCTCCGGTCAGCAATTGTGCGTCCCCCGTGATCCCCCTCCAGGCGATCGATATGCCGAAATCCAGGGACCGTCGCTCGATCTTGGCGATGAAAACTTGAAGCTCGTGGCTGCCGATCGGTCCGCGGGTCGTCTTGCACTCGACGGGGATCCATGTGTTCAGCGAGACAAGCCCGTTTGGGTGCTTGTCGTTCGAAACGACGAGGTCCAGTTCCTCCGACCGGAACACGCTTGTGACGTTCCGTCTGACTTGCGGGACGCCGGGAACCTTGGAGAAGAGATATTCTACTAGATTTTCAAACAGGTCGCCCTTTTCGTCATTCGTCCCGGCTGCGTCCGCTTTCTTGAGGTACCTGGCAATCGTCTGACGGGAGTAGGCGGGCATCCTAGCCCCTCGCGTGAGCGATATCGTTTCGTGTCCGTCTGAGCAACTCACCGAGTCCCGCGTCCCTGAGACCGCCGATGAACTCTTCGATGGACATCACCATGACCCTGGGATCGTAAGGCCCGCCGTAGAGGATAGCGGGTTTCGCGGTCAGGTAAAGTAACAGGCCGTAAGGGGAACGCGTCTGGTCCAGCATCGTGGAGACTTCGACGACTGCGGTTTCGAGGTCTTTCCTGCCGCTCAAGGTTCGCTTGACCTCGACGACCAGCGGGTTACCGATCCACGGCTCCAGGTCGTCCGACCAAACAGCGAGGTCCGCGATTCGCCCCGCGTCACCCCTGGATTCCTTCGACACGGTGGAGACGCCGCTTGCTTCGACGGCGTCGTAGATGATGTCGATAAGCTGCGATTCGCGGACGGCACCGCTTCCGCGAAAGGCCTGAAGATGATCCAGCAACCGGTCGGCGGAATCTCCGATCGCATGCGTCTCTCGGTCGCCTGAAACGTGGGGGATGGACTTCGCGTTGGGGGCCGACAGGAGTTGATCCAGCCCGAACTCAATCGCCTCCCGGTTCTTCGGGTCGGCCTTCAGGTAGGAGAGGCCGGATGCGGCGAGTGGGAACTCTCCGGGATGTGATGCGAGGACCAGAACATGCTTTCCCATCCCGGCCGCCATGCCGAGCTCGAACAGGACGTTACCGTTCGGCTTCTCCCCCATGACCGCGATGAGATAATCGGACCGGCCAATCGACTCTCGTATCAGATCCGTGATGCTCAGTCCGGTTCCTAGTTCGTCGATCCGAATGACCTCCAGCCCTCGCTTCGCCAGGGCGTCCGCCACAACGGTTGTGTCAACGACAAGAGGCGCGGAGATGAACGCGACCTTTTACTTGGGCCTGGAGACCTTTGTCGTGCGTGCGGAAAGCGTTTTGCACACCATCGCGACACCTCCCCGTGGTTTCCGCATCGATTGCAACAGCAGGCAGGGGATTCCGATGCGCTCAACGAGGTCGAGATACCCGAGAGACCGGCCACGCACAAAGTGCAGGGGATTTGCGGAGGCTAGCTGAGGTCACCTTCGCGATTAATGACTGCCGCAGTTCGCGACTGTGCCTTCCTCTTTCCCAGATCGTCCAGATTTGATGTCACAGGGGTCGATGGCCCGTTTGGAAGGCCGACAACTGCTGGTCGAAATCGCTTATGGCTTCAGGCTCGACACGTGTTAGACTGGGGCTGCAATTCCTCATGGGGACCGATTCTTCCACCTCGCGTTTGATCGGTAGGGGTCGCCGGATGCGGGAGTGACGCCATGTCGCGATTCACGGCAGTCGTGCTGTTGACGGCAGGATTGACGTCGGCCACCCGAGCGGCCGACGACGCGGCGATGATCCGGCGGATGATCCAGGCGGCGGGGGAGGCCGAGCGAGCCGGCGAGGATGCCAAGGCCGAGGCGCTCTTCAGAGCGGTGGTCGTTGAAACCGAGAAGGGAGGTGGCGAGGACGCGGGGCTCGCGGGCGAACTGGAGCGGCTCGCGGCTTTTCTTTCGAGCAGGGAGCGCGACGATGAAGCGACCCCGTTGTACCGGCGTGCGCTGGCCATTCGCGAAAAGGTGCAAGGCAAGGAGCATCACGACGTCGCCACTACGCTGATCGGATTGGCCCTGAGCGGGATGAAGGCCAAGCCGAAGGACGGAGAGCAGATCGGCTCCATGCTTGGCCGGGCGCTGGCCATTCGGGAGGCGACGAACGGCAAGGACGATACCGAGGTCGCGAGCGTGCTGCAGGTGATGGCACTGTGGCTCGAGATGGAGTTCTGGTACGAACAGGCCGAGGCGATTCTCGTCCGGACTTCGGCGATTCTCGAAAAGAAGTTCGGCGCTGAAAGTCTTCGGGTGGCGAAAGTGCTCGACTCCCTGGGTCGCATCCACACGAAGCAACTGGCCGACGGGGGACCGAGATTCGACCGCATCGTCGTCCCGCCCCAGATTTCCGCTCTGCTGCCCGACGTCGACCGCCCCGTCGTGGAGCAACACGACGATCCGGTGGGCGTGTTCCGGGAGCAGCATGGCCGGCTCGCGGAAGAGTTCTACAGGCGCGCTCTGGCGATCCGCGAAAAGACCCTTCCACCGGATGACCCCGAGCTCGCCGAATCGCGCGCACACCTCGGCGAGCTCGAGATGCGCCGGGGACATACCAAAGAGGGAGCGATCCTCTTGGAACACTGGATCGCGTCGCAAGAACGCGCGCGAGTCCCGGCGAACCTGACGCAGGCGACGGTCCTCACATTCTTGGCACAGGCTGCCTGGGACGGCAAGATGCCGTCCCAGACGGAACGCTGGCTGGCGAAGCTCGAAGCTACGCATGTTCAGATCGACGGCGAGGAAAGCAAGCAGGTGCTGGTGATATCGATCTGGCGCGCGGAAACGGCCCTTCAGTGCGGACGCTTCGACGCAGCGGCGCAGTTCCTCGACCGTGCGCTGGCCATCGAAACCGCCTGGAAGGGGCACGATGACCCCGAGGTGGCCGAAGCGCGCGCGCTCATGGCCGGCCGCTACACCGACCACACCGACGACCCCCAGGGATACGTGCGCTGGCACCGCCTGAAAATGTTCGGAAGGCTGGAAGACCTGACGAGAACCCGGGGCGACACGCTGAGCAACATCATCCGAGTCTATGGCAAACTCCTCCACCGGACGAACCGGGCCGTCCCTCGGCCAACAGAGGACGACCTCGCGTACTTCAAGAAGATCGGCGTGATCTCTGAGTCCGACGGTATGGAGTCGCTCATGGACCGACTCACCCTGTCCGACACCACTCCCCAACGCGGGCTCGACGACGCGGGCCTCTCCCATGTCGAGCGGCTCTTCGACCTCGAACACCTTGCGCTCGATAGTCCCTTGGTCACCGACGCGGGCCTGGCGCACCTCAGGGCGCTCCCCTACCTGTGCTGTCTGTTCCTCTCAAGCCCTTTGATCGCAGATCCGGGCCTGGCCCAGCTCAGCCGGGTGAAGCCACTGGAAGAGCTCAGTCTCGGTTTCAACCGCGTGACCGACGCCGGGCTGAAGCACCTGACCGCGCTGCCGAACCTCCGGGAGCTCGACGTCGCTTCGGCCGAGATCACCGACGCGGGACTCCAGCACATGGAGGCGATCAAGACATTACGGAAGCTTCGCCTGCGTGGGTCGAAAGTCACGCAAGCGGCCGTCGACCGGCTCCGGCGGGCTCGGCCGGAACTGGTGATCGAGCTCAAAACGCGGTCCAGCTCGAGCGGCGTCGAGTGACCAGCGATACCGGCCAGGCGCAAAATAGAGGGGATTTGCATGGACTGCTTCAGGCTACTGGATTGATTAACGACTATTGCTATGTAAGGACTTAATATAGTTATCATAAATTATCTGATTTTAGGTGTTGAAATTTACCGTTCTTATATTCCCTTCCGGCCTTTTGCCTTCTCCTGCGTGAAGGGGACCGCCCGTCTTGGAGGCCGAGTCAACACTTAATCACCGGGAAAATAAATAGCCGCTGTCCCACGAGCAGGTTTTCGGTGATACTGAACGCGGGCTGGCAGCCCGGTGGGGGCGAAGCGGCCCACATTTGCAGTAACGCAAACGGAGAATCACCGTGGACCAGGGTAACATCAAGCTCGTCGATCTGACGCTGAGGTTCGATGGCAATCGTCCGGACCCGGATCGTTTCAAGAGCGACCCGAACGATCCAACCCGCCCCGATCCCGACTCGCACGCGCCGCATCCGCCAATCGAAGCGGCTATCGTCGCCGGCCTGATCCGTCAGGGTAACCTGAATTACGCGGGTTTTATCCAATCCTGCAAGGCAGTCAAGGGAGAGGCGTTCGAGCAACGGAAGGACGTCAAAACGGCCTCGGAACATTGGCTGTTCCTCAACAAGAGCGAGGTCGCGATCGGCGACACCGGCGTGACGTACCAGAATCCGTATGCCGCGGTGCTGGGCTGCATCGACGCGCGCGTGCCGGTCGAGCTGATCACGGGCCAAGCGTCGAACGATATGTTCGTCATCCGCACGGCGGGAAATATCCTGACCGAGCTCGGAGAGGCGAGCGGCAGCATGCATT
This sequence comes from Isosphaeraceae bacterium, assembly GCA_031291845.1. Classification (GTDB taxonomy): domain Bacteria; phylum Planctomycetota; class Planctomycetia; order Isosphaerales; family Isosphaeraceae; genus DAIDJG01. The sequence goes on from JARLIH010000428.1 coordinate 6,456, forward strand.
ACATACTCAGCAATTATGCAGTCGACGCGCCGCACCGCGGAGCGCACAAGTCCGTGAGCGCCATACTCGTCCTCGGGCACACCAAGTGCGGAGCCGTTGCCTCGGCGTACGACGCCTTCAAGCCCGGCGGTCCCGGCACGGTGGGCCTTCCTCCATCGCTCGCCTCGATTCTGTATGAAATCAAACCGGCCGTCGATTTCGTGCTCGGCGCTACCAGGCTGACGGACCCCGACGACGTTAAGGATGCCATCTCGATGGTGAACGCAGTGATTTCGCACCTCAAGATCAAGAAGATGGCCGAAGAATCCGGCACGTTCCCCGGCCTGACCGTCTTCTACGGCACGTACGACGTCTCTGACTTCTACCTCCACAGCACGAACATCCCGGACTATCCCGATCGGCGGTTTCCGCAGGCCCTCGCGGCGCGCGGAATCGAGAAGTCGTTTTCGTGGTCGAACGGTTGGCCCGACCTGGATCGCTCCCTCCGCGAAGCATTGGCTCAGGACGCGACCGATTTCGCGACCAGACGTCGACGGTAGCCTTCCGTGCATTGGGAACGGAAAACCGGCGGGACGACCCGCCGGTCAATGCTCCCATGACGTGGATGAACGCTCTCCGTTTGAAAGAGACACCAGCCAGGCACAAGATGGCAGTTACCGACCAGGCACGAAATGCAGGGAATTTGCGTAGGTAACTCCAGATTAGAGATACTGGCCAGGCACAAAATGATGCACGTAGAGGCTCCCCATGCCCCTTCCCCGGATGACGACGCGGCGGTGGATGATCGCGGTGGTGATCGCGGGACTGTTCGCCGCCGAAATTGTCGCGCTCAGGCAGGTCGTCGGTGAAAGCTCGGAGACCGACGGTGATTATCCATCGCTCATCATAGCGATCCTGGTTCCCGCGATTGGTTTCGGTTTGATGCTGGCGCTCGTCGTCATGGGTTCTTGGCGGCGGCCTCCGATCCGTCTACCGGAACCCACCGGTCTCGCCGCGCCAGCGGTGCCCACCGTCCCCGACCCGCCGCCCCGGTGAGGCCGCGCCAATCGGCGCGTCGCGTTTTCGGGAATCAATCCCGCGACGAGACAGGATCGACGGAAAGGCTTCTGGACAGGATTCTCTTGCCCGGGCATCGTCAGAGGACGGGCTCAGGAAGGGGAATATTGCCAGTGGGTGCAGAATGATACAGGTAGGGGGGCCGCCGCGCGCCCTCACATCGTGATCTCGGAGCTCGTTGTCGTAATAAGGTCATCATTATTTATATTGTATCTTAATTTATAATTTAAAATTATATGCACACGACGTGAGTGCGGCGCGGCCAGCTCGGCGTTGATTTTATCGGCTCAGCCATTCCATCTGACGAATCGCCAACGACCCGCCACATATTTCAATATTGAACATGTCCTTATTTCTTTGCGGTATGGAAGCCGACGAGAGATACCGGCCAGGCACAAAATACAGGCGATTTGCGTAGGCTAGCTGAGGTTGCCGCAGCGATTAACAACCACTACAATTCACGACTATACCTCTATCTTCCTCAGATCACCCAGATTTAGTGCCTGGCTCTTACCTGCTGGCTCTTACCCGCTGAGTGCCTGGCTCTTACCTGCCCTATCAAACTGCGAACACTCTGGCCGCGTGAACAGACGCGGCCAGAGTGGCCCGTGCCGGCCGAAGTCATCGGGCGCTCCAGAACACACAAAACGCCCCGTAACAGCGTAAGAGCGAGAGGCACTCGTCCGGTAGGATTAGTGACTGAAGGTGTGGAGCGTGAGGTGAAATACGATCCACGCAAAACCGACAAGCCATTCGCTTCGGGAGATGCCGAGCATGTCAACCAAGAAGAGATAAGCGCAGGCCGTGGAGCCAGCCACGGCAGCGCCTCGAAGGTATGGCCTCCTAAGCCAATGACGATGTGATTGGAAAGGTCGCCGAGCTGTCGGCCGGCACGGTCTGTTTTGGAGGACGGGACGAAGCGCTAGCATTGGCCGGAACTCCGCCTTGTCTTTCCGACGATGCAAAACGGGGTCGCTCGTAAGAACAGGGCGAACGGAGAGTCTAATCGGACGACGCATTAGGACCTCGATTCGTAGTGGCATTTCGCTGGAGCCTGGCGGTCCCCTTTCTCATGCAACGCAACACGATAGTTGTTGCGGTAGTGCAGCATGAGTTGGGCGCTTACCCAACATCCCCATGGCAAATCCTAAGCCGACGGGAATGCCATCGATATTTCGCCATGCGTTTTATGGCAGAGTCGAAAGGCTTAATAAAGGATACGTCCGATGCCAAAACGACGTTCTTTCACAAAGATTCCTAGTAACGAGAACGCGGATGCGCTCACAGTCTCGTTAAACCGCGATAATCATATTTTGCATAAACCTCAATTCTGGAGTGACTTACGGCTCCCAACTGGCCGAATAACCGCGGTGGAAGCACAAGCGGCACGCCAAGTGCGGGTTTGTCGTTTAATGTCGCTCGTTTCGAGCGGCGTTTCGCTGGAGTCTGGCCCTGGTAGTGCAGGGTCAGACTCTTTTTCTTTCAGTTTTCCAAGGTCCTCGTGTACTGATGAGCCGTAACCAGGAGGTCAGGGCCGAGGACCGATTCGTTGTGCATCAGAGTGTGTTACTGTTTCTTCCCAAAATCATTCAGCGAACCCTACGGCGGCGGTCGAATCATAAAGGCAGACTGAGTTAGAGGTTGCGCAATCTTGATGTTACTCAGTGACAACTTGCCTTCCCATTTCTTGGCACGGAAAAATCAGAAAACAGAGACGTAACTCATTGAGGCGATGGAGCTTAGATGCATCACTGCATACTTTGCTTCCCATATTGTTCGGTGACCAAAAACAAAAGGGAAGCCAGAGGCGAGTCAAGCGGAATGTCGCGGTGGTGGCCCACGCCTCGCGACCTTCGACGAGTAAATTGGCCACGTTTGTATACCCATTATATCGCTGGGCCAAATCTGCCGAATTACGCAGACTTGGAAGGGAGCCAGAGATAGGGAAGGGAGCTAGGGATAGGGGATATGCCGGCCAGGCATAAAATATACAAAATACAGGGGATTTGCGTAGACTAGCTGAGGTTGCCGTAGCGATTAACAACCACTATAATTCACGACTACACATCTATATTTCTCAGATCACCCAGATTTAGTACCTGGCTCTTACCTGCCCCATCTGCTCTTACCTGCCCCATCTCGGAAGCTTCGGCCTCGTCGAGACCGTGCGAAGCGTCCCCCGACTCAGATCGCCGTCGGGTTGCCAGGCTCTCCAACCCATTCATCGCGGTTCGCCGGCCGACCGAACACGGGCGTTGCCGATGATGGTGGAAAGGGCCAAGAATCGGTCAGTTTTCGGCGGAGGGCGTTCAAAGCGTTTTCAGGATGGCCCGCACCTTGTCCTCGAACAGCTTCTGCCAGGCGGGCGCGACGAGGCAGTCGCAATCTTCCTGGGCGTAGCCCGGATTGTTGCGCTGGCGCTCGGTCGGCGTGTAGTAGATGTAACCGTTGGTGTAGCCGGCGACGAACGTTCGCGGGTGCGGAGCCGCCTTCTTGATGTTGAGCCCGACCTCGACCGTCAACTCGCCCGGGAACGTCACCAGCACGAAGTCGCCGACCCGCACGCCCGCGACCTCGACGTCGATCGTCGCCTTGCCGGCAGCCGCGTTCTGGGCCTGGTGCATCGTGAGCAAGTCGAGGTTCGTGTTGAGCCGCGTCAGTTGCTCCATGACGTGGATGTTCTGGATGTAGGCATCCAGGTTCGCCCGGTTTTCCGCGTCGTGCTTCTTCTGGTCATCCCGGCCGAGTGACGTCTCGTGCAGGTACCGCTGCGCGTCGGCCGAGGGAAAGTCGGCCGACATCTTGTGCTGGACGAAGAGGGGAAGAAACGTCTTGAAGTTGAGCGTCGTCCCTTTCAACGAGCGCAGCAGCCTCGCCTGCTCGGCCTGGATTGCAGCGCTGCGGCGCTCCAGGTCCGCTCCCCTCGGCAGGGTGAGGACTTCGGCGACGATCTTGAGCGCGCCCCCCTCCTTCGTCGGGATCGTCCTCAAGGCGCGCAAGACACCGAGCCCCAGTGCGTTGCCGAGCGGCTCGGCGTCGCGCGGGTTCTGAACGTCCTTGTACCGCGCTGGGTTGATGTCGCCGGCGCACCCCTGCACGAACAGCGCGAGCGCGCCGCCGCCCAGGGTCTCCTCGATGGCTTTCGACGCGAAACCGGGGAAGTCTGCCGTGTTGCCGCCGCTCGGTACGCCCTGGATGGGGTGACACGCGAAGTTGTAGACCACCGCCAGCGTCCGGCCGTCCTGCCGGTCCAACCGAAGCACGCCGATCTGCGGGTCGACCGGCCCGACGCCGGCCACGTCCTCGTCGGGCGGGAGCGAGTACGCCCGGCGCATGTCCATCTCTGAGCCGTCTTTGAGCCGGAGCCGGCGGTTCTCCATGATCCGGTCCTCGCGCCCCACCCCCGCGCCGACCGTCACGGGCACCATTCCCGCCCGGGCTTCCTTGACCGCTTGGACCACCAGGGGTGCGAGATCGGTACGCACAACCCCGTGGCAGTGGCTGGCGTTGATCAGCACGCTCGACGGCGGTACGTTCAGCTCGTCCCGCAGCCGCGCCCGGACGTCGGCGAGAAAGCCGTTGCCGATCCGGCCGATCTCTCCGAGCGCGACCGCGTCCACGGTGATCAACACCACCGTCGTGGCGTCGTCCTTCAGCACCAGGGCCTTGGCGTAAAGCGGGTCGTTGACCGGCAACGTGCTCCGGTCCGTGATGTCGACCTTCGCGACGCCGGCACGGATCTGGGACGCCTGCGCGACCGAGCAGGAAAAGCCTGCGAGTAGCACGAACGCCAGGGCTGACAGCCGGCCGCCTCGGCCGGGACGAGATCCGCCCTTGTTGCGAAAACGATCGGAGTTCATGAGGAGATTCCGGGTTCGTGGTGGGCCAATTCTGAGCGCGGATTTTGCGGACGAGCCAGGCCCGTTGGGTGTTGGTCTTCCATCCGGGCAAACGGCCTTCTCATTGGAGCCGTCCCATCGGCCTGCATCAAGCGGAGCCACGAATTTGGGCCGGCACTCAACTCGTATGGTCCGGGTCACCGGCGGATGGCGGAACGCCCGCAAATTGTTTCGACTTAGTGACACTCCTCGCTGATCCCCACCGGTCATCCCTCACGCGAAGCCGGGCGTTGGGTGCCATGCCCACGTCTTCGTGGGCATGCGCCACGGGCCGAGCCGGCGGAGCGGCGCATGCCCACGAAGATGTCACGCGACGTCATGTTGTACCCCCGACGCGACGTCATGTTATACCCCCGAATGCGACATGAAGTTATAGCCTCGACGCAGGATCAGCGATAAACTCTTTGGATGTTTCTTGTCGATCA
>JARLIH010000429.1 GCA_031291845.1 Isosphaeraceae bacterium
GGTCCATGGCGATCCTCCTGATCCGGGGGAAAACGGGCCTCCAAAACACCAGAGGTCGCGCACCTTACCACAAATCCGTCGGGTTCCTCTATTGACGCTTTGGACCGCGAACGAGAAGGCGCAGAAGCTGACGTGCACCCGGTCGAGATTCGCCGTCGCAAGTCGAGCTTGACGGTGCCCCGGATTTCCTCTAGAGAGTGACCAAACCGCCCGGGCAGCGCGGGAATCGGCAGGAGGCTGATTCGAAGATCGCCCCCCTGGGCCAAACCTCATGACGGTATGGAGAAGGCGAGGACGCCGTTCTCTGGGGCTAACGCTCGTGCTCTGCGCGGGATGCGTGCATCGGCCCGACCTCCGCGAGCGCCCGGATTTGGGGGAGCGCGTAACCCGCGCGGGCGCCGGGCGCGATGTCGAACACGGGTCCGGGTTCGACGCGGCCCTTCAAAGGACATCGCTCGAAGTGCCTCGTGAGGGCGATGGGCGTCAAGCACTCGCGTTGCCGTCCAATGCCGTGACCCTTGATGAGGCCCTCGCCCTGTCGCGGGAGCACAGCCCGATCCTCGCCCAGGCGCGCGCTGCGCTTGATGCCGCGCGAGCGAACGTGGAGATTACCGACGCGGCTTTCCTCCCGACGATCCAGGGAAACTACTCCGTCCAGGCCTTTTCCTCGCAGACGGGCTTCACGGGTACCCCCGTGGGGGGGAAGTTCCCTGTTCTCCCCGTACGTGGGTTTGGGCCGGGAACGCAGGACTTCAACATCGCCGAGGCCCAACTGAAGTGGACAGTGTTCCAGTTCGGCAAGCAGTTGGCGCGTCATGGCCAGTCGATGCTCAAGACGGAGATCGCCGACCTGCAATTGGTGCGTTCGTCCCAGAGCGTGGCCTTCGACGTGGGGCAGGCCTATTTCCGCGTGCTGGAGGCGAAGGCGGCGGTGGAGATCGCCGAAAAGGCGGTGCAGCGGGCCGAGGCATTCCAGAAGGAGTCGGGCGACCTGCTGCGGCGTGGCGTGATTACCCGGGAGGAATACCTCCGAGCCGACGCGAGGCTGGCCGCCGTGAGGCAGGAGCGGACCGACGCGCGGAGCGAGGAGGAAGTGGCCGTGGCGGCCCTTAACCGGGCGATGGGGATCGACGTCAATGCCCCGACTCGGGTGGTGGACCGACGTCAGGCGCCGCAGCTCGACCTGGAGTTGGACGGGGCGCTGAAGCTCGCGGTCGCCAATCGGCCCGAGATTCCGGTCGTCGTGCGTGGCATCGCGGTCGCGGAGCAGGACGTGAAGATCGCGCAGGCCGACTTCCTGCCCAGCGTCTCGATCCAGGCGGGGTACTCGAACGTAACGGGGACCGGAGTCCAGAACGCGAACGTGGGCGCCGGCGGGATCTTCGTGACCCAGGAGCTGTACGGCGGGGGACGCCGCCGCGGGCAGCTCCGTGCGGCGAGCGCCGGCGTGCGTTCGGCGACAGCGCAGGCGCAGCAAGTTTGTGACGGGATCGCCTACGAGGTCAACGTCGCGTTTCGCGGTGTCGAGGACGCCCGCGAGCGGATCGGGACGGCGAGAGCATCGCTCGTCCAGGCGAGCGAGAACCTCCGCCTGGTCACGAACCGCTTCGGAACCGGCGACGCGACACCGTCCGAGCTGATCGACGCGCGGTCGGCGGAGACGAGCGCGGAGCAGACCTACAACGCCGCGTTTTACCTGTACCAGCGGGCAATCCTGCGTCTGGAGTTCGCGGTGGGCACCGAGCTGCCGACGGGGCCGGAAAAGCTGCCGTCGCCACCCGGGGCCGGTCCCGTTCCTCCTGCGCCGCCGAGCGGTACGTCGCCATTCCGCCCGTCGGCGGGTGCGCCCGGATTTCCGGGGCTGCCGCCTCCCCTTGAGTTTGGCGGGCCCCCGCCCGCCACGCTGTCTCCGCTGCCGACGCCCCCCGCACCGACGCCTCCCGGAACACCGCCGCTCTTCGGTCCTCCGGCCCTCTCGCGGCCGCCGTACGAGTCAACCTCGCCGTTCGGCGCCCGGCCGTAACCGCAGGCTCCGTGGCGTTGCCGGCCCTGCTCAGCCGCGCCGAGGTCCAGGGGCATGGGGCGGTAGGGGCCTCAGGCTCAAGCCGAGCAAGACGCCGGCGACGAGCACCAGGGCGAGAATCTGGAAGCCCGACTGGAAAGCGAAGACCGCGGCGTTGTCGTGGACATAACGGGAGATCAGCGAGCCGGCCTGCCGGTCCGCGTCGCTGGGGCCCAGGCCCTGGTGTGTGAAATAGTCGATCAGGCCGCGACGGACGTCGTCGAGCGGCGGGCGGTTTGGCATCAGCGACTGGCGCATGGCGTCGAAGTGGGCGTCGCTTCGGCGCTCGACGAAGATGCCGACGAGATTGTTGCCGATGAACGCCGGCAGCACCAGCATCAGGTTCTTGATGCTGGCCGACGATGCCACTTCTTCCGGCGTCATGTCCTCCTGGGAGATGCAGATCAAGGGGGACGCTACGAGTCCCGCGGCCGCGGCCCAGGCGGCCGTCACGGCGCAGGTCCAGAGCTTGTCGGTGTAGAGATCGACGCCGGAGAGGAGCCATGTCCCAAGGGTCATCCCGATCAAGCCGGCGACGAGCCTCGGCTTGCGATCGGCCCGCGTACCCCGCCAGGCCGTCAGCGCGAGGCTGGTGGACATCGTCACCACGGCGGGCAGCAAGACCAGCCCAGTCGTCACCCGCTCGTAGTCGCGGGTCACGGCCATGTAGCGCACCAGCAAGGAGACGACCGTGAAGAAGTTGAGGTCGGCAAGCGCCTTGATCGCCACGCTCTGCGCGAACCTTGGCCGGCCAAACAGGCGGAGGTCGAGCAGCGGGTGAGGCGCGCTGAACTCGTGGGCGAGGAACCACGCGAACAGGGCCAGGCCCAGCCCTGCGACCAGCCAGAACTCGTTGGCCGTGGACCAGCCCCATTTCTGAAACCGGAACAGACCGACCATCAGGCAGAGGACCCAGCCAAGGAGCAGTACAAGGCCCTCGAAGTCGAAGTTGGACCGGTCGCGGGCCTCGTTGCGCGGCTCGTCGGGCTGGAGTAGGTGGAAGGTCAGGACGGTGCAAGCGGCCCCGATCGGCACGTTGAAGTAAAAGATCGTCCGCCAGGAGGGGAGGTTGATCAGGTAGCCGCTGATGCTGGGGGCGACGATCCGTCCGAAGTACAGGCCCAGGACGTAGGCCGCGATCGCGCCGTCGCGATGGTCGGGAAATTCGCGCCAGAAGACCGCCAGCACAGTGGTCACCACCATGCCATTGCCCCAGCCCTGGAGGAACCGGGCCAGCCCGAGCGCCTCCATGTTGGGGGCCGCCCCGCAGGCCAGGCTGCCCAGGGTGAACAGGACCAGGCCGGCGACGTAGCACCGTTTCAGGCCGAACCGGCTCCGCAGCCAGGCGATCAGCGACATGCCGGTGACCGAGCCGAAGAGGGTCGACCCGATGACCCACTGGTAGCGGTAGCGGTCGGACGCCAGCTCCGTGACGACGAACGGCCGGGCCAGGTCGGTGAAGGTCGAGGTCATCCCGGCCAGCAGCAGTGTCGGCATGATCGCCAGGACGACCCAATCGCGGCGCGGGACGCCATGCCACAGGCGAACGTCGGGGGGCAGCGGGTCATCGGAGGCAATCGCGATCGGCAGCAGCCGCTCAAGAAGGGCCATGGTCGTCACATACCCTCGCCGGGCAAGGACGTCGGGCTGACCCCCAGCATCCCTCGAGCCCGTTCTCGACCCGCCTCGGCCGCGGCCCAGGCCGGGTCGCCGGGGCCGTGCGAGATCGCCACGGTGACCGACAGGCCGGGCCGGAGCTGGCTCCAGCGCGGCCCTCGGTCGATGGCGATCCGGACCGGCACGCGCTGGGTTACCTTGGTGAACTCGCCGGACGTCACGTCCCGCGGCAGCAGAGCGAAGTTCGACCCGGTCGCCTGGCCGATCCACACAACCCGTCCCTGGAGCACGCCCGGGAACGCATCGGCCCAAACTCGGACCCGATTGCCCGGCGCGACGCCCTGGAGCCGATCCTCCTCAAGGTAAGCAGTGACATAGACCAACTCGGGATCATAAATGCTGAGCACGGAGGCCCCCAGCGGGGCATGATCGCCGGGGTTGCGATAGCGGCGCACGACGACGCCGTCGAACGGGGCGACGATTCGCGCGTTCTGGAGGCGGGTCCGGACCATCGCCTCGGTCCGCGCCGCTTGCTTGACCTCCTCGCGACGGAGTTCGACTTGTTGCTTCTGGACCTCGATCTCCAGGTTACCGAGCTCGGCGAGCCGGAGCGTCTCGGCCGCCTTCTCGCGCGCCCGGAGCCTCTGGTCGAGACTGCGCCGGGCGATCTCCACCTGCTCCCGGTCCGCCTCGGCCTTCTCGACCTTCGCGCGAGCGACCTCCGCCTTGGCCTGCGCTGTGCGGTGCTCCCGCGTGGCGTCCTGGAGCCGCCGCTCCGGTGCGGACTTCTCGGCGAAGAGCTGCGAGAACCGGTCGAATTCCTCCTTCGTATTGGCCAGGACCGCCTTGGCCGCCGATTCTTCAGCGCGCGCCACGTTGACCACCTTGTCCACGTCCTGGACCGTCATCTTGAGCAGCGATCGCGCTTCCTCGCAGGCCGCGGCGGCGGACGCCAGTTCCTTCTCCGCGACGGCGACCTTCCGCGGGTGCTCCTGCTCGAGCCGCTCCAGGGTCGCCTCTTCGAACTTCAGAGTGGCCCCGGCGACGTTACGCTTCGCGGTCGCCTCCTCGACCGCCCTGCGTAGCGGCACCGGGTCGACCTCGGCGAGCAACTGCCCTGCCTTGACCGTGTCATGTTCCTCGACCATGACCCGAGTCAGCACGCCCGCCTCCAATAGGGCCAGTTGCACGATGTGCGACTCCACGAAGGCGTCGTTGGTCATCGACTTCGTGAAGCGGTAGTAGGCGAACTCGGCAACGACTGCCAGCCCCACCACCGCCCCCAAAGCCCCAATGCACCAGATGCCCCAGCGCGCGAGGTGCCGATAGCCGGTTGCGACGTCCGGCACCGGCGGTGATAACGTTGCGACCTCGGCATTGGTCCCGCCGAGGACACGGGCCATCTTGTCCGCCGCCGGAGTATCCCGTTCGGGAACCGCGCTCGTCGCGGGGTCTCTCGGCACTTCCTCGACGATATCCTCCTCGTCGCTCATCGGCCCGTTCAACCGGGATTGACCGGATACCGCCTTGTCGGCCATTGATCCCCTCCCACGCGCCCAAATGCCCCAGCGCGGGCCGCTGGATGCATCGCGAACCTCGCCAGTCTTGCCGAGCCCCTCCGCCGAGAGGGGGGCCTCACCTTAGCCTGCGCGGGCGAACGCCAGCGCCTCCTGAAAGTTGGGCCTTTCCGAAGACGCCTACGAAGGATGACGCGACGTCTTCCCAACAGGGGCTCGAAACCGGGGCGAGCAATACGTCGCGATCAAGGCAACGCGCAAAGAACCGGCCCCGTCTGCGCGATGATTCGCACGACGGGGCCGCCTAAGCCGATCTTCGATCGCCCATCTTGAGCGACGACATCGTGAATGATAAGGGAGCCCCCCAGAGTGTCAAGGGTCGATCGCAAGAATTCAACGTCCGACCCTGCCCAGCGAAAACGGGGGGAAGATCAGTTCGACGGGCAAGTCACGGAAACGCGCACGACGACGGAACGTCTGTCTCGAGGCCAAATCGGCACATCGCAAGTTGCCGTCGGTGCGCAACGCTTGATCAGGGAACGCGGTTCTTTCCCGGCGAGATGTTGCGCTATTAAGATTATGATCGATTACTTGCATTGTGAAGCCGCGGGCGGCCCGCGTAGTATCGGAAGCGTGTGCGCGCCCTTCGACCAGTCGCGCTGGTTTTCCGTTGAGGGCGGACGGCGATGATTGATCCGGACCGGACCTACCGACGCTACCAGGACCTACAGGTCTACGTCGGGTGGACCGACGAGGACGCAGTACGAGTGCGGGGGCTGGCGCCGCTGCTCGAACCCCACCTTCCTGCGCTCGTGGACGACTTTTACGCCGAAATCGCCCGCCACCCCGAGGCCCACAAGGTCCTGGCCATCGGCCAAGCCCAGACGGACCGGCTCAAGCGAGCGCTGCTTGCCTGGCTACACGACTTGCTCGCCGGCCCCTACGACCGCGACTACGTGGCTCGCCGCTGGAAGGTCGGCGCCCGGCATGTCGAGATCGGCCTTGACCAGGTTTACACCAACGCCGCCCTGTCGCGGCTCCGCGATGGCCTGGTGAATTACCTGGGTGAGTCCTGGCCCGGGGATCGCGCGGGCTTCGTGGAGGCGATCCGCTCTCTCAACAAGCTCCTCGACCTCGACCTCGCCAAGATCGAGGATGCGTACCAGGCCGAGTACGCCGCCCGTCTCCAAGATTCCGAGCGGCTGGCGACCCTGGGCCAGATCGCCGGCGGCATTGCCCACGAGCTGCGTAATCCGCTAAATGTGATTAAGACCTCGCTTTATTATATGAAAACTGCACACGTTTTGGCGCCCGAGAAACGCGCCGAGCACATGGAGCGCATCGAGCGCAAAGCGGAGCAGGCCGAAGAGGTGATCACGACGCTGACGAACTTCGCCCGGATGCCGGTGCCCGAGCTGCGACCGACAGCCGTCGGGCCGTGCGTCCACGCGGCGCTGGCGAACTCCCCCGTGCCGGAAGGCGTTGGGGTCGAGATCGATTGTCCGGCCGACCTGCCGCCGGTGCTGGTCGACCCGTGCCAGGTCCGCATCGTGCTGGGCAACCTGATCCGCAACGCGTGCGACGCCATGCCGTCCGGCGGGCGATTGACGCTACGTGGCCGCCACGATGATGATGGCGTGGAGATTAAGGTGATCGACACCGGCGTGGGCATCCCGCCTGCCGACCTCGGCCGGATCATGGAGCCACTGTACTCGACCAAGGCCCGGGGCCTGGGGTTGGGGCTGGCCCTGGTGCGAATGATCCTCGCCAAGAACGGGGGCAACTTGCACGCGGTCAGCGAACTCGGCCAAGGCAGCACCTTCACAATCTGGCTGACCGCCGCTCCCGAGGAGGGAGAGGTCGCATGAATGACGAGACACCGTCGATCCTTCTGGTCGATGACGACGTCGACATCTGCGCGAGCATGGCCGACATCTTCGCCGACGTGGGCTACTCCGTCGACTTCGCCCACGAGGGAGCGCGGGCCCTCGAGTTGGTGCGGCGCCGGCCGTATGACGTTGCGCTGCTGGACCTGAAAATGCCGGGCATGGACGGCGTGACGCTTTGCCGCGAGATTCGTCGGGTGCGGTCCGGAACGGTCTCCCTGCTGGTCACGGCGTACGCCGGCGGCGATACCGTCCAGGAAGCCCGCGATGCGGGAGCCTGGCGGATCCTCGCCAAACCGGTCGACTTCCCCAGCCTGATGGGCCTCATCGACGACGTGCTGAAGCAACCGCTGGTCCTCGTCGTCGACGACGATCCGGACATGTGCGCCAGCCTCCGGGACCTGATGCGCGAGCTCGGCTATCGGGTGTGCATCGCCCATGATCTACGTGAGGCGATCGAGCGGTTACAAGAGACGACCCGGGTCGTTCTGCTCGACCTGCGGCTCCCCGGCGAAGACGGTGGCGTGGTATTCCAGCGCCTCCGTGAAATGAATGCCGCGGTTCCAGTCGTGCTGATCACCGGGTACCCGGCCGAGATGGGACCGCTGGTCGACCGACTCGGCACCGAGGGGTTCGATGCCGTCCACTACAAGCCGCTCGACATCCCTCGGCTCCTGGCGGACCTGGCGCGACTGGCCGGACCTGCGACCGCGCGCGGCCGCGTAGATCGCACCACGGAGATTTGACGCGAACGAGCCGACGAGGGGAGCATCCCGGGCGCGGGCGCCCCGCTCGTCACCAAACCGCTGGGGGAGGTTTCCCGAAATGAGCCGATCGCTCCGCATCGCCATCGCCGACGACGAAATCGACATGCAAGAGTATTTCCGTACGATTCTACCCCTACTGGGCCACGTGGTCGTCGCCGTGGCTCAGACCGGCCAGGAACTGATCGTGGCATGTCACGAGCAGCGGCCCGACCTGGTGATCACCGACATCAAGATGCCCGACATGGACGGCCTCGAGGCGGTCTCCAGGATCGCGCGCGACGGGCCGGTCCCCGTCATCCTCGTCTCGGCGCACCACGACCCCGAGTTCATCGAACGTGCCGAGCGGGAGCACGTCCTGGCCTACCTGGTCAAGCCGATCAAGCAGGCGAACCTGGAGCCGGCGATTGCCGTGGCGATGCGGCGCTCCGAGCAGTTCCGGGCGTTGCGGCAGGAGACTGCCGATCTCAAGCAGGCGCTGGAAGACCGCAAGCTAATCGAGCGAGCCAAGGGCCTGTTGATGAAAAACGCATCACTCGACGAGGCCGAAGCGTTCAGGCGGTTGCAGAAGCTGGCCAGCGAGCAGAACCGCAAGCTGGTGGAGGTTGCGCGGGTGCTGCTGACGGCGGAGGAGGCTTTCGAGCAGCCTCAGCCCGAGCGTCGCCAAGGCGGTCATCGTTAAGGCAGGGAAGCTCGAGATCGAAGCCGGACCGCGCGACCCGATCTCGCAGCTCTTGAACGCCCTGGCCAGCCCGCGGAGAGAACCAGGCAACCGCACGCGCGCTGCCCCGTTGTCCGGACCGAATTGGGCCTCTAAACTGGTCCCGTGCCGATCGTTCCCGCGAACAGGACAGCGCAGCCTGCGAAAGGGGTTCCCCGATGACCGAGCCGAACCGTAGGACGTTTCTGACCGCGGCCGCCGGGACCGTGACCACCGCGAGCCTCGCCGCAAGGGCGGCCGCCGATGGGCCGAACGCGACGATCCGCGCCGCGGTCCTCGGCCTCAACGGCCGGGGCCAGACCCATATCGGTGGCTTCATGGGCACCCAGGGGGTCAAGGTCGCGGTGCTGTGCGACCCCGATCGCAACGTGCTGGCCGAACGCGCCAAGCAGTTCGAGAGCAAGTATGGCTACAAGCCCGAGACCGAGACGGACCTCCGCAAGGTCTTCGACCGCAAGGACGTCGACGTCGTCGGCGTCGCCACGCCCAACCACTGGCACGCCCTGGCGGCCATCTGGGCGTGCCAGGCGGGTAAGGACGTGTACGTCGAAAAGCCCGGCAGCCACAACGTCTTCGAGGGGCGCAAGCTCGTCGAGGCGGCCAAGAAGCACGAGCGGATCGTCCAGCACGGCGTCCAGCTCCGCAGCTCGGAAGCCGTGCGAGAAGCGGTCGAGCACCTGCGCGGCGGCTTGATCGGCAAGGTCTACCTGGCCCGTGGCCTCGTTTTCCGGCAACGGCCCTCGATTGGTCATGCCACGGACCCGGACACCACGCCGGCCAACCTTGATTGGAACATCTGGCAAGGCCCGGCCCGCGAACGTGCCTTCTCGCGGAGGTTCGTCCATTACAACTGGCACTGGACGTGGGAGTACGGCAACGGCGACGTGGGTAACCAGGGGGTGCACGAAACGGACATGTGCCTCTGGGGACTGGGCCTGGAGACCCTGCCGAGCCAGATCAGCGCGATGGGGGGCAAGTTCCTCTGGGACGATGACAAGGAGACCCCTGAGGTCCTCTCGAGCAGCTACTACTTCCCCGAGCAGAACCAGATGATCGAGTTCGAGGTCCGGCCCTGGGCCACGAACACCGAGAACGGCGTCGGCGTGGGGAACATCTTCTACGGCTCGAACGGCTACCTCACGATCAACGGTTACAACAAATTCGAGGCCTATGACAAGGGAGGGAAGCTCGTCGCCAAGAACAGCGACGGTGACCCCGTGGCCAAGCACTTCGCAAACTTCATCGCGGCGGTCCGCGCACGCGACACGAAGATCCAGCACGGGCCTGTCGAGACGGCCCACACGAGCTCGGCCCTCGCACACCTGGGAAATATCGCCTACCGCACGGGCCGCCGCCTCAAGTTCGACCCCGCGACGGAGTTGTTCGTCGACGATAGCGAGGCCAACGCTCTGTTGACCCGCGAGTACAGGAAACCGTTCGTCGTGCCCGAGAAGGTCTGACCGCGGCAGGTCGTCGAACGCGTTACGCGCCGGGTCAGCCAGGTTTGCTGCCAAGCTAAGACGCCGGCCCGGTGCGCGCTGCGCCTTGCCCACCCAGGCCAGCGGGGCGATACTCGTAGAGAGCCGAAACACGGATCGCTCGGACGTTTCCTTCAACGAGGCCCACTTCATGTTGACCCGAATGCGTCACCCGCTCGTGCTGGCGGCCCTCGCGCTCCCCTTGATCGCCCTCACCGCGGGCTGCGAGGACGAGCCGAAGCCAAAATCGAAAGTCCAGATGCGCGAGACCGTGGGCAAGTACACGCAGGAGGTTCGCAACCTCAAGCCGGAGCTGGCCCAAGGGGGGCAGGTCACCGACGGCAAGATCCACGCCCAAGACTACATCACGATCCAGGCCGACGCCTACCGCACCAGCGTGGCCAACATCGCGAAGATGAACGTCAAACGTGCGATCGACCTTTACGAGGCCGAGAACGGCAAGAAACCTGCGACCTACGAAGAGTTTATGGACGTGATCATCAAAAAGGGGAAGCCCGACGGCATCATGCTCCCGATGCTGCCGTACTACCAGGAATACGGCTACGACCCCGACAAGAAAGAGCTCGTCGTCATCGAGTACCCGGCGAAAAAGAAGGAGTTCGACGAGCAGTGGGACAAGGAGGTCGGGCGGAAGTAACGGCACGGACGTTCGTTGGCCCGGTTTGGGCGGGCTCGTTTGCGGGGGAGAGGTAGGCCGGGCTGCTCCTCGCGATTTCGGCGTTGGCATCTCCTTAGATTTCGACTGGTCAAAAGATGGGGCTCGCGCGACCGGGCCCCTGCGCAGCCGATTGCGCCGCGGGCGAGGATCGTCGCAATGAGCACCACGGAGCCTCAAGCCACGCACATGTCACACGACCTCGTCTATTCCGGGGCGCAGTCCCTGGACGTCTTTTTCTCACCCCGGAACGTCGCCGTAATCGGCGCCAGCGAAAAAGCGGGCACGGTTGGGCGTACGCTGCTCTGGAACCTGGTGAGCAATCCCTTCGGGGGCACGGTGTTCCCGGTCAACCCGAAGCACGCAAGCGTGCTGGGGATCAAGGCGTACCCCACGATCGCCGACGTACCCGACCGCGTGGACCTGGCTGTGATCGCGACCCCCGCACAGGGGGTGCCCGACGTGATCGCGGCATGCGTCGAGGCGGGCGTGAAGGGGGCGGTGATCATCTCGGCGGGCTTCAAGGAGATCGGCCCCGAGGGGGCGGAGCTCGAGCGCAAGGTTGTCGAAAACGCGCGACGGGGCCGCATGCGGATCATCGGGCCGAACTGCCTCGGGGTGATGAACCCCTTGACGGGCTTGAACGCGACCTTCGCCGGCGCGATGGCCCGGCCCGGCAGTATCGGCTTCATCAGCCAGAGCGGCGCGCTCTGCACGGCGGTGCTCGATTGGAGCTTCCAGGTCAACGTCGGCTTCAGCGCCTTCATCTCGATCGGCTCGATGCTCGACGTCGGTTGGGGCGACCTGATCGACCAGCTCGGCGATGACCCGCGCACGAGTAGCATCATCCTTTATATGGAGTCGATCGGCGACGCGCGTGCGTTCCTCTCCGCCGCGCGTGAGGTCGCGCTCGCCAAGCCGATCATCCTGCTGAAGGCCGGCCGTACCCAGGCGGCGGCGAAGGCCGCGGCGTCGCACACCGGCAGCCTGGCCGGCAGCGACGAGGTGCTCGACGCCGCATTCCGCCGCTGCGGTGTGCTGCGCGTCGAGCGGATCGCCGAGCTGTTCTCGATGGCGGAGGTCCTCGCCAAGCAGCCAAGGCCCCGCGGCCCCCGGCTCTCGATCGTCACCAACGCGGGCGGCCCCGGCGTGCTCGCGACCGACGCCCTGATTACCGGCGGCGGCACGCTCGCCCCGCTGGCGGTTGAAACCGTGCAGGCTCTCGACCACATCCTTCCCGCGCACTGGAGCCACGGCAACCCGATCGACATCCTGGGCGACGCCGGACCGGACCGTTTCGCGAAATCGCTGGAAGCCGCCGCGCGCGACCCCAATACCGACGGCCTGCTCGTCGTGCTCACGCCCCAGGCCATGACCGACCCGACCCAGACG
This sequence comes from Isosphaeraceae bacterium, assembly GCA_031291845.1. Classification (GTDB taxonomy): domain Bacteria; phylum Planctomycetota; class Planctomycetia; order Isosphaerales; family Isosphaeraceae; genus DAIDJG01. The sequence goes on from JARLIH010000429.1 coordinate 12,114, forward strand.
GCCGAACAGCTCAAGCCGTACGCCAAGATCGAGGGCAAGCCCGTCCTGGCGAGCTGGATGGGAGGCGCCGACGTCGCCGCTGGGGAGGCGATCCTTCAGAAGGCGGGGGTGCCGACCTTCCCCTTCCCCGACACGGCCGCGCGCGCGTTCAACAACATGTGGCGGTACAGCCGCAACCTGGCATCGCTCTACGAAACGCCTTACCTCCCCGCCGGCGGCGACGCGCCCGACCGCGCCGCCGCCTCGGCACTCGTGGAGCACGCCCGAGGGGCCGGTCGCGCTTTCCTGACCGAAGCCGAGTCGAAGCGGTTGTTGACGCTCTACGGACTTCCGACCGTGGCGACGCGCGTCGCGACCCGCGAAGACGAAGCGGTGGACGCCGCCCGCGCGCTGGGTTTCCCCGTGGCGCTCAAGCTTCACTCCGAAACCATCACCCACAAGACCGACGTCGGAGGCGTTCGCCTCAACCTGGCCGGCGTGGATGACGTCCGCGCGGCATACCGCGCGATCGAGTCATCGGTTCGCGCCCGCGCCGGCGAGGGCCATTTCCTCGGCGTGACGGTCCAGCCGATGGTCACGATGGAGGGCTACGAGCTGATCGTCGGCAGCAGCCTCGACCCGCAGTTCGGCCCCGCCTTGCTGTTCGGTGCCGGGGGACAGCTCGTCGAAGTCTTTCAGGACCACACGCTCGCGTTGCCCCCGCTGACGACGACGCTCGCGCGCCGGATGATGGAACGGACGCGCATCTTCACCGCGCTCAAGGGAGTGCGCGGCCGCCCTCCGGTCGACCTGGGAGCCCTCGAGCAGTTCCTGGTGCGCTTCAGCCAGCTCGTGGTCGAACAGCCGGGGATCAAGGAGATCGACATCAACCCATTGCTTGCCGCGCCCGAGCGCCTGCTGGCGCTCGACGCGCGTGTGGTAGTGCACGAACGCGGTGTCACCGAAGACAAGCTCCCGAGACTGGCGATTCGTCCCTACCCGGCCCAGTACGTCGCGCCCTGGACGTTAAAGGACGGCACCTCGGTCCTCATACGACCGATCCGGCCCGAAGACGAGCCCTTGATCGCGCGCTTTCACGAGACCCTTTCCGAGCGGAGCGTGTACCTCCGCTATTTCAACACGAGCAAGCTCAGCTTCCGCACGGCCCACGAGCGCCTCCGGCGCGTCTGTTTCATCGACTACGACCGCGAACTCGCGCTCGTGGCGGAGCACGAAACAGCCGCCAGCCCCGAGATCATCGGCGTCGGCCGTCTTCGCAAGATCCATCGCTCCGACGCGGCCGAATTCGCCATGCTGATCAGCGACCGTTATCAGGGCCGTGGCCTAGGCACCGAGCTGATGCGCCGGCTGCTGCGCGTGGGGCACGACGAAGGCTTGCGCCACGTGACGGGCGATGTCCTTGCTGAGAACCGTGCGATGCTGGATGTCTGTGCCAAGCTGGGCGCTGTCCTCTCGGCCGCGGGGAGCACTGAGGTGAGGGTCGATTTTGACATCACCGCGGACTCTTCGCTCCCAGCCTAAGATCAGCGCAGTTCTTTTGAGAGTTCTCGCTGATCTCCACCACGGCTCGCGATTTCGGCTCAAACGACCGAGCAGGAACGGTGTCGAGTATCGTGCCCACGTCTTCGTGGGCATGAGCCCATCCGCCGGCTCGGCCCGCGGCGCATGCCCACGAAGATGTCACGCGACGTCATGTTGTACCCCCGACGCGACGTCATGTTATACCCCCGAATGCGACATGAAGTTATAGCCTCGACGCAGGATCAGCGATAAACTCTTTGGATGTTTCTTGTCGATCA
>JARLIH010000430.1 GCA_031291845.1 Isosphaeraceae bacterium
GACGTGAAGACCGGTGCGGGCCTGTATGGCGAGACGGGCCTCCAGCTCGCCGGGTACAACTTCGCGGACTTCATCGGCCGGCCCGGCGTTGCCCGCCGGTTCCGCCTCCCTCGCGCGACGCGGTTCGGCGTGATCCACGTCCGCCCGGAGGGGGCGCGCTTGGTCGAATACCACGTCGACCGGGGCACGTTCGCGGCGTTCCTGGAGGCCCGACGGTTGTACGCGTGGCAGCAAGGCCCTGGGAGGTCCGTCGTCGGCGGACCGGTCCCGTCGGGAGAGAGGAGTGCGGTGGCATGACCCGCATCATCACGATCCGATTGGAGGTCCCCGAGGACGTCGAAGTTCGGATCGGAGGCGGCCCGCTCGACGACAGCGACGATGAGCCGCTCCCGCCGGCCAGTTGGGCTGCACCGGCCGAACCCGAGCCGACGTTCAGGACGATCGCCGCCGGCCGCAATGGGTCGGCTGCGGGTGTCTGCCCGGTCCACCGGGTGCCGTGGCGCCAGGTTCCTGCGGGCACCAGCAAACGCACCGGCAGGTCGTACGCGGCCTTCCTCGCGTGCTCAGAACCCGGATGCGACGAGCGCCCCCCGGTCAGTCGGCGCAGCGCGTCGTGAGGGGCATGGACGAGGAGGCAGAGGCGATGGGCGTGGGTCCGTGGAACCTCCGGACGCTCAACGACTACCCGGCGGACGAGGTGATCTCGGCTCTTCAGAAGAGCATCCGCCGGGGCGACGCGGACGGTGCTGTCTTCTGGGCGCACGAGTTGAACCTGTCCGGCCTGGGAGGCTGGGCCTGGCGCCGCTTGATGGTGATCTGCTCGGAGGACATCGGCCTTGCAGAGCCGGGCGCCCCCGCGGTGATCGCCGGCCTGTGGACCATCTCGGAGGTCCTGCGGGCCAACCAGAAGAAGCCCGAAGCAGGTCAAAAGGCCATCTACCCGCCGCTTCAGCTTGAGCAAGCTACGTGGCTCTTGGCGAGAGCACGGAAGAGCCGCGAGATCGCCGACATGCTCACGCTGTTCGAGGTGCGCCAGCAGCGGCACGAGTTCCCGGCGATCCCGGATGTGGCCTTGGACAAACACACCGCGCGAGGTCGGGCGATGGGCCGCGATGCGCGCCACTTCGAGGACCGCTCGCCGGCCGGAGCGCGCTGGATCGAGAACGCCGTCGAGGTCGATGGCGACCGCTGGCAGGAAGCCTTCTACGCCGAGTGGACGCCGCCCCCGCCGGGCAGCCGCGTGTCGGTCCCGCCGGGCTCCCAGACACCGAGGCTTCCTGACCCTAACGACAGCCGCGCCGACAGTGGCGCTTGATGTGGGCCAGGTGGCAGAACTCGGACTGTTCGACCGACTTTCCGTGCGGAACGTGACGGGCCCGCCGCGGCTGATCCGCGAGACGCCCGAGCCCACGGCGGAATGCCCGAGCTGCGGGGCACGGATGACGCTGGGGGCCGAGGGCTCGACGTGGACCGTTCACTCGCCGCGCGACGTGGCCGATCGGTTGGTCTTGCAGCTTGGGGGACTCGAACGAGAGGAACTCCTCGTCCTGCTATTGAACACGCGGAACGTCGTGATGGGGCAGACGACCGTCTACCTGGGCAACGTCTCCCTGACGCTCGTCAGGATCGGAGAGTTGTTCACGGCGGCCGTTCGCCGTGGCGCGCCCCGGATCTTGCTCGTACACAATCATCCGAGCGGCGACCCGACCCCGAGCGCGGACGACCTTGCGCTGACCGCCAACGCGATCGCCGCCGGCCGGCTCCTCGACATCGAGGTGCTCGACCACATCGTTGTGGGCCGGAACTCCTGGGTGAGCGTGCGAGATCGGGGTGTCACGTTCGGCTGCCCCGGCGCCCACCAGCCAGGGTCGTGACGCAGGAGCAGGAAGCGGTTGAGATCCCAGACCAGATACCAATGTCAGGCGGGCGGGACCGCTTCGAGGCGGACCGGGGCCGGCTTCCCGCGGTCAGGCGTGCCTGTCGTTATCGCGCAGCGACCGCCCGCGTCCCGGCGGGGACACGTGTCCGGCACCCGGCCTGCCCGCGATGCGGTGAGCGGCTTGGCTACCGCGAGGTCGCGGACGGGGCCCTGTTCCTACACGTCGACGACCCGGCCTTCCGGCTTCGTTTCGTGGACGAGTCCGGGTGAGCCGTTCCGGAGGGCGTGATGGACGCGGCGCCGAGCTGGAGCGTCGGCCGCCTCATGTGGGACGGGGCCGAGGAGGCACCGAGGCTCGACCGCTGCCTTGCCTTCGTCAGCGAAGTCTCGATGGCGGATCATCCGAGGCGCCGCCCCAGTGCGTGCGGGAGATCGTCCGCTCGGGCGAACGGCAGGTCGCCGCGACTCACCCGCGGCGCGGGTGCGTCGCCGAGCCTCTGGCCAGGACGGCCGCTTCCGAGGGCCTGCCCCGGTGACCCACAATCTCCCTGCTGGGGTGGGAACTCACGCCGTCCCGGCGGGGGCCGGGACCCCACTTGGTATCCGATGCAGCAAGGAGGAGCGAGGCTCAATGGCCGACAAGCAGGTGCAGCTCCGGTTCGTCCGGGAGCGGGAGACGAAGACGACGGTCCGGTTCGCTGAGGTCGATCCGCGCGACGACCCGAAGGTGGGGACCCTGTACGTGAAGAAGGCGCTGCTCCACGACCTGGGCGACCCCGAGGAGCTGACCGTCACCATCGCGGCCACGCGCTGAGCGAGCAGCAGCATTGCCCTATGGCGTAACGGATCAGACCCGCCGCGCGGATCGGCACCCGGATGGCACGGGCGATCCCGTCGGCGATCGCACTCTTGCAAGCCGTACAGCACGACCAGCACGTCTTGTTCTCTTCAGGGGGACGCCATCTCCGCGAGCTTGGCGAGGGTGTTCATGTTGGGGGCCGTGCCCGCCGCCGCCGCCGGGATCCGCAGCTTCGAGTCGGCCATGCCCAGGCCGTAGTGGACAAAAAACTCGCGAGCCCCCAGTCGGATCTCCTCTCCATCC
>JARLIH010000431.1 GCA_031291845.1 Isosphaeraceae bacterium
GATGTCGTGGAGGTATTCGACGACTTTATGGACCTGCTCGTCGGTCACGGGCGCCTTCGGCTCCCCGGCGAGCCCGGCTTCCTTCGCCAGGTGAAGCCGGACGACGTCGGTCGTGATCTGCCGGCGGAACCCCTCGCGGAGCGCACCCTCTTCGAGGCCGTCCCACTTGTCGATCAAGCCGTGGAGGTTGAGCAGTTCGTCGGAGAGCCCCGCGGTCACGATGGGAGGCGTCAGGTGCCCGATCGTCAGCCCGTACACGCGCCGCTTGACCGGAGCGACTTCGCCCACGTTGTCGATGATCCAGGGGTTGATGTTGGGCGTCGAGCCTATCAGGATGTCCGGCCAGTCGCGGTTGGAGAGCCCGACCGGGTTGGCCGGCAGGAAGAACTCCGAGCCGTGCGTGCCGAAGTGAACCATCACGTGCGCATGGAACGTTTCCTGGAGCCAAAGGTACGTCGCGATATAATTGTGCGGCGGCGGGGTCAAGCCGCTGTGCAGCAGTGAGGGGTCTTGCCCCTCGCCCCGCAGAGGTTGGGGCAGCAGGATGACGTTGCCGAGGTCGATCCGGGGGATGACGATGAACTCCCCGCCCCGATCGTCCTTCCAGACCATCGCCCTGCCGGGGGCCGGGCCCCAGTGCTTGGCGACCGCCGCGCGGACTGGCTCGGGAACATGCTTCTCGAACCATCCGAGGTACGTCTTCAAGGGGACAAGGACGGCCTGACCGCTCTTCGCCAGACGGTCCAGGTCGGGCTGGTTCCACATGCCGTATTGCCGGCCTCGTTCGAGGAGCCAGGAGATCAGCTCATTCTCGTCGCTGGGGACGGTGCTGAGAGCGTAGCCCTCGGCCTTCAGTTTCTTGAGGACCTTGACCATGCTTCGAGGCGCGTGGAGATGCATCCCCGTCGCGCTGCCGCGCATGAGCTCGTTCTGGCCGGCTTCGCGATCGTAGTAGATGAACGCCACGTGCTTATCGGCATGCGCGGTCTTCCGCAGCGCGATCCACGACAGGGCGCGCGCGACGAGGTGGTCGACTCTTTCGGGAACCGGCGAGAACGATTCCGCGCCTCCTCCGCCGTGGAGCGTCCCAGCGCCGATCAGGGGCTCTATGGCGCCGAGGTGCTCCTGGCCGATCACCTGAAACGCGGCGTCGCCCGCGGTGAAGCCACCCAGGTTGTTTTGCCAGAAGTCGATCGAGTTCCGGCGGAAGAAGAGCGAGTGCATGTGAACCGCGCCGAGGGCTTTGCGGTAATCGACCGTCTCGCTGCTATGGCAGGTATGGATGACGACGTCCGGCTTGAACTCCTCGATGGTCTTGCCCCCGGTGGGGCCGCCGTCGATGAAACCGGCCGCCAGGACGCCCTTGGCCTCGAGCGCGCGGACCAGGGCATCCACGACCCGGGGTTGCTGGTACTCGAGGTGGGCGGCGTGGACCGCGACCGCTGCGCGGGGAAGCTTGTCGGGGTCGCGTCCCTTCGACCGCGACCACGCCAGGAAGGCGTCGAGCGAGCCGAAGCGACCGTCGTGGTCGGGGTGGTACGGGCCCGCCGCGGTCTCGTCGGCTTCGGCGGGGGGAAGGATCTCGCCGGGCCGGTTCAGGTACTTCACCGCAACGTAGATCAGGAACCGCCGGAGGTTTTCGCGCGAGCGAGGGAGGTACTTCCCGATCTCGGGGTCACTCTCGACGGGATTACGCTGGCCGAGGTCCTTGAGCAACGCGGCGGCGGCGGCTCCCTCGCGGCCGACGGCAAAGATCCGCGTCGGCGGCTTGCCGCGCTTGGCGGCCAGGAAGAGCTCGCGATAAGCGTCGCGGTCCTCCTCACGCGTGTGCTGGATGAAGACCAGGCGGTAGCCGGAGAGGTCGGTCGTCTTCCTGGCGACCTGTTCGTCCGACAGGTATTCCACCTGCAGGTCGAGCCCCTTCGCGAAGGTCTCGAGGTGCTCGAAGACGCCCCCGTGCAGGCCGATGAACGCGAGACGCGGAGGCGCCGGCTGCTCTTGCGACCACGCGGTGTGCATCCCGAACAGCACGAGCGCGACGGCCATCCCGGCAAGGCGACTTACTTGCCCCGTCATCGGACCAGCTCGCTGCTGGTCGACGGGAGGTCGAGGCCAAGGTGGAGGAACCCTGCGCGGGGGAGTTGAAGGTCGAGGAACGCTCAAACGCATGGTCCGCCGTCTCCGAATGGTTCCATGACCTCAGAACTGGTCCTGCCCGATCACTTCACCGCCGTTGCGGGTGGCGATGGCCCACCACACCGGCTGGCTGATCGAGTCTTTGGTGAACTGGACGTGGCCGTCTCCGAGCAAAAGATTTACCCCGCCGGAGTGGCCGCTCCGGGCGCTCATCAATCCGTCCACGTCTCCCATGCAGTCGGGCGACTTGGAGTTCGGTGTCCAGTAGTGGTTCGTGGTCGAACCGCCAGTGAAACTGCCGCGCGCCCAGTCGCGACCGCGGATTCCATTCCAGATGGTCAACGACCCACACAGCGATATCGTATACGGGCCCGAAATCGTGCTGCCGCCCAGGTATTGCCGGGAGTCGACCTGGGTCGTCCCGGTCGAGTTGACGTTGTACCCTTTGAGCGTCTCGGTATAGGCCGCGGTGTTCGAGAGGCCGTCGATGACGTCGGCGAAGCGTACCCGAGACGTGTCATACATCAGGCCGTTCGGCGTACCGCTGGTGCCGTCGGCCCGCGTGAACGTGGCGGCCATGGGGCCGTTTCCGGCGTTGGCGACGTAGTTCGTCGGGCCGTAACCGGGGTCGACCCGGTCCTGCTTGGAGTCGCTGGGGCAGAGGTACGCGGTGATCATCACCTGGACGGCCGTGCTGTTCGTCATGTCGTTGCCGTTCCGGCTCGAAGGGGTGGCAGGATGGTCAAAATTGGCCATATTGTAGAGCGCTCCGCCCTCGAGGTTGGGAAGGATCTGCGCGAGCGAGCCCCAGTAGTGCGGCGAATTCGTGCGCGCTGAGGGGAGCATGCCGTGGACCCCCTCGTAGTTGTGCATCGCCAGGCCGATCTGCTTGAGGTTGTTCACGCACTGCATCCGACGCGCTGCCTCGCGCGCGGCCTGCACGGCCGGCAAGGGCAGGGCGATGAGGACGGCAATGATCGCGATGACCACCAGCAGCTCGATCAGCGTGAAGGCCGAGCGCGAGGGTCGGCGACGGGGCGCGTACGCAAGGCTTGTCATAAGGGTGATTCTCTCTTCGGCGAGCAAGACGACCGGGCAGAACCGCACGCCCGTCGTGGTTGTCGTGCTGCAAGATCAATCGGCGCAGCAGCCGACCCCATCTCCCAAGCAAGCGCTGTGCCGCGAAGCGTTTTGGAGCGCAAACTATTGTTGCGGAAAGGCTTGAATTTCTTTGTCGTCGCTCCGCCGTCAGGCGATCGGCGAAAAAGTCGCCAACGCCCGGACACGGATTGTCCACTCGCTAGGGTCTTGACATCGCTCGTCTCGTTCGGCTGCCACACGGTCCGGTGTGAAGTAATGATTTGAACGAACTTAAGCGATATAAGTGTGACTTTCCGTTCGGGATGCCGCCGGGCGTGCAGCCCCTTGCGAAGTCGGGCGTCGCGAGGGTCTGATGGAAGATGGCCCGATCGTTCGGGCCGAGGCTGCGTTTTCCGTGGGGTCGAGCGCGTCAATGGGCCGGACGATTCGCAATCAGATCTTGATCCCCTTGATCGCGATTCAGGGCGTTGCGGTTGCGGCGATCACCGCCGCCACCGCGGGGCTGGCGGCGGCGAGGAGTGAGCGCCAGATCATTGAGCGTCTCAATGGTGTGATCGACTCGCTCGGTCACGCGAACTTCCCCTACACCGCGAATGTGCTTGGCCAGATGCGGGGTCTTTCCGGAGCGCATTTCGTGGCGCTCGACACGGAGGGGCGGGTGACCGCGACGAGCTTCCCCGCCGGCGACGACCATGGCGGGGCCTTGCACGCCGTACCGCTGGCGGCCCACCTGGACTCGCTGGGCGTGTCGCCCGTGGTGCTGCACAACGGCACGCGCTACTTTGCGGTAAGGCTCGGTGCACCGAGCCGTCCACGGGGGTCATCGCTGGTGGTGCTCTATGCCGAGAGCAGTTGGCGGCAGGCCCGGCGCGAGGCCGCGCTTCCGCCGTTGATGCTCGGCGCAGGGTCGCTCGCGCTAACCGCGGTCGTTGCCGGCTGGATCGCCCACCGCATCGGCGCGCGCATCCGCCGCGTCGAGCGGCAGGTCGCATCGATTGCGGAGGGAGACTTCCGGGAAATCGACCTCGGGCGCGAGCGCGACGAGGTTTACGAC
>JARLIH010000432.1 GCA_031291845.1 Isosphaeraceae bacterium
CGCATGGCGAATCGGGATTCATATAAGGAACAGATCGTGTAGGGGCGGGTTTCAAACCCGCCCTTCTCTTCCCCTGGTCCAACACGCCGGTCACGCGACAGGAACCCATTCATCGATCTTGCTGGGCGGGTTTGAAACCCGCCCCTACAGGAGACTGCGGCTTCGCCGTACTTCGAATTTCGCTCTACGGAACGCCAGGCACCGATCGTCGAGAAAAACCCGTGTGCGGCGTTTCTCGCCGGCCCCTTTCGCTGTACCATGCCACTCAACCAGCGGGTCCACATCCACCCCGCGGTCCTCACCCGTGCGGCGCACTTGATCATGAACGCTCCTTCCACGAGACCGGCCCTCGCTGCGATTGCGGCTTTGGTCCTATTCACCCTCGCTACGGCCGCCTGGGCGGCCGGACGAGACGACATCGTCATCGCGGACTTCGAGGGTAAAGATTTTGGCGCATGGCAGGCCACCGGCACGGCGTTCGGCCAGGGCCCCGCGCGGGGGACGCTGCCGGGGCAGATGACCGTTGAAGGCTTCCAGGGCCAGGGGCTCGTCAACAGCTTTCACGGCGGCGACGACTCGACCGGTACGCTCACTTCGCCTCCGTTCCGCATCGAGCGGCGGGCGATCAACTTCCTGATCGGCGGCGGGAAGTACCCGGGCGAGACGTGCATCAACCTCGTTGTCGACGGCAAGCCGGTCCGCACTGCGACCGGCCCCAACGACCGCCCCGGCGGCAGCGAGCGGCTGGACTGGCAGGGCTGGAACGTGGCCGAGCTCGAAGGCAAGAACGCGAGCATCGAGATCGTCGACAAGCGCACCGGCGGCTGGGGGCACATCAACGTCGACCAGATCGCGCAGAGCGACCGCCTTCGCGCCGAGGTTCCCGCACACCGCGAGCTGGTCGCGGAGGCCCGCTTCCTGCACCTGCCGGTCAAGACGGGTGCCCCGAAGCGCCGGATGAGTCTGTCCGGGGACGGGACGGTCCTCCGCGAGTTCGACATCGAGCTGGCCGACGGCACGCCCGATTTCTGGGCGTTTTGCGACCTCGCTCCGTTCCGCGGACGCCGGCTCATGATCGACGTCAATGCGCTGCCGGTCGAGTCGCGGGCGCTGGACGCGATCACACAGGGAGACGAGATCAAGGGAGCACCCGTTTATAGCGAAGCGCACCGGCCGCAGTTCCATTTCACGTCGCGCCGGGGCTGGCTGAACGACCCAAACGGCCTGGTATATTTCCGGGGCGAGTACCATTTGTTCTACCAGCACAATCCGTACGGCTGGGACTGGGGGAACATGCACTGGGGCCACGCGGTAAGCCCCGACCTGGTGCACTGGAAGGAGCTGCCGATCGCGCTCTACCCGCGGCAGTACGGCGACTGGGCCTTCTCGGGAAGCGCCGTGGTGGACCACGCGAATACCGGCGGCTTTCAGAAAGGGGATGAGCCCCCGTTGGTCGCGGCGTTCACGAGCACGGGGCGGGGCGAGTGCATCGTCTTCAGTAATGACCGCGGACGCACGTGGACCGAGTACGAGAAGAACCCCGTCGTCAAGCACCAGGGGCGCGACCCGCGCCTGCTCTGGCACGAGCCCACGAAGCGCTGGGTGATGGCCGTGTACGACGAGCTTCAAGAGAAGCGCTGGATCGCCTTTTACACGTCGGCCGACCTGAAGTCGTGGGAGTTCCGCAGTCGGATCGATGGCTTCTATGAGTGCCCCGACCTGTTCGCGCTCACCGTCGCAGGGAACCCGTCCGTCCGGAAGTGGGTGCTCTATGCGGCGGACGGCCAGTACCTGCTGGGCGACTTCGACGGCACCACGTTTCAACCCGATTCCGCGGGCAAACAACGGCTCTGGTACGGCAACTTCTACGCGGCCCAGACATACAGCGATTCGCCCGGCGGACGGCGCGTGCAGGTGGGCTGGGGCACCGGGATCACGTTCCCCGGCATGCCGTTCAACCAGCAGATGACCGTCCCCTGCACCCTGACCCTGCGCAACACCCCCGACGGTCTGCGAATGCACGCCGAGCCGGTCGACGAGATCGCCAGCCTGCGAGGTCGGAAGCGCGCCTGGACAAACCGCACGGTCGCACCCGGGGACGGGTTGCCGGATGCGATCGAGGGCGATCTCTTCGAAATTCGTGCCGACCTGGCGGCCGACGGAGCCAGCGCTTTCGGCTTCGACGTACGGGGCGTACCGGTCGTCTACGACATGAAGAAACGCGAGCTCGCCTGCCAGGGTAAGACGGCCCCCCTCGCGCCGGTGGATGGGCGTGTGCGGCTCCAGGTGCTGGTGGACCGGGGATCGATCGAGGTCTTCGGCAACGGCGGCCAGGTCGCGCTTTCCGTGGGCGTGACACCCGCCGACGACCAGCGCACGCTCACATTCTTCACCCGCGACGGCAACGTGCGGATTCACGCGCTCGACGTTTTCGCGCTCAAGTCGGCCTGGGATGGGCGGTAATGGCACGGGGTCGCCGTTCCTCGGGTCAACGCGCGGCAACCCGTTGCCCAGGAGCAACCCACCGCCGGCACGCAGGCCGGTCATGGACTACGTTTGAGGGAACCGGAGCGCGCGGAGACGCCTCGAACCCCCATCGTTGCGGGGTGGGTAGACCGCGGGCGCTGCCGGCGCAGTGGTCATCGGCCACTGGCGACTCGCGCCGACGAGGCCCCTTGATGTCTCGAGATTTCCCGTCGACGCTCCTCGTCGGGCTTTGCTCCATCGCTCCGCCGGGAAGACGGCGTCGCCGCGCGCCTTGGCCCTCCCCCTACGCGCAGGAGCGGCGCGTCGTCCTGCTCTCGTCCGGTTCGTTTGACCTGAGCGCCGGCCAGTTCCGAGAGGACGACAAGTCGCTCGAAATCCTCGGCGAAGCAGCCTGCAACCGCGCGGAGGCCACACTGACGGGCGAGCCCGCCCACAGCCTTCGGTCCAGTCTGTTGGTCGTAGCGGCCGGGCACGAGAACTCGTGCTCGGAGCTCGCCGGCAGCCCCGGTCTCGATGCGGGCTTCCTGACCAGAGCCGAGACCAGTGAACCCCCTTCGGACGCGCACGCCGCGCTCGCACGAATATGGGACCGTTCGGCCGCCGATCCAGCAGTGCGCGATGACGCGCCCTCCGACGTCATTCACGTCCGGGGAGACTGGGATCCGGATTGGGACGGTTCGCCCATGTCCCAGTCCACTGTTCCTGGAATCCTCGGTGACCAGGCGTTCCCCAACGCAACCAGCGACGCGAAACCCGTCGAAACCTGGACCGAACCGTTGACGGGCGCGGCGATCGCTTTGGCGAGCTTCGCCCCCTTTGCGGAGGGGCTCATCCTCGTGGAGACCGCTGGCGCTCCTCAAGACCGCGCAACGCCCGTGGCCCTGGCGACAACCCAGGGCAACACGGAGCCGGATGAGAACGATCTGCCCTACGAGTTCGGCGACGTCGTCATCCGTGGCTTGAGCGGCGACTGAGCGAGGTCTCGTTTTGCCCGCCTCTGGCTTGTTATGATCTGGGCTCGCCGCTCCGCGATCCGACGTCGCGGGCGGTTATGACCCGGTGCCCACGCACACGACATGAGCGCCCCCGACGGCGAACGATCGTTAGCCAACGCAAGCGCGCTCCAGGCCCACCTGCGCGGTCTCGGCACGCCCGAAGCCGCGGCAATCGCCGCCCGCTATTTCAAGACCGGGCCCGGCCAATACGGAGAGGGCGATGTTTTCCTCGGCATCCGCGTTCCCGTCTTGAGGAAGCTCGCCCGCGAACACCGCGCGTTGCCAACCGACGAACTGGTCATGCTGTTGCGCTCCGCGATCCACGAGGAGCGCCTGCTCGCCTTGCTGATCCTCGTGGAATCGGTGTCCAAGGCGAACGAAGCGACGAAGCGCGAGGTCTACGACCTCTACCTGGCACACACGGCCCACATCAACAATTGGGACCTCGTCGACAGCTCTGCGCGGGACGTCGTCGGTGGTTACCTTCACGACAAGGACCGTTCCCCTCTCTATCGCCTGGCCCGTTCCGCGAGCCTCTGGGAACGTCGGATCGCAATCATCGCCACGCACCACTTCATCGCCCGCGACGACTTCGCGGACACGCTCGCGATCGCCGAGATCCTGCTCGACGACCGCCACGACCTGATCCACAAGGCCACGGGCTGGATGCTGCGCGAAGTCGGCAAGCGCAATGAGCCGGCCCTCGCACGATTCCTCCGGCGCCACGCCGCCACGATGCCCCGCACAATGCTGCGGTACGCCATTGAACGCTACCCGGCCGACGTGCGCAAGGCCTATCTGAAGGGCGAGGCGTAACGACGGCCTTCTTCACCCGCGTGACGAACACTCTCCATCGCCCTTTACCGAGACCCATTCGGACCTGTCGGCGCGATCGTCCGGCGCAGGGCGTCCAGACGCCTGGCGGCCTCGCGGTCGTCGGGGTTCGTGCGAACGCATTCCGCATAATCATGGACGGCATCGCCGACGCGCCCCTCGAGCTCGTCGACTTGAGCGGCGAGCTTGTACCGGGTCCCCGCCTGCCAGCGTTCGAGCTCGGCCCGAACCGCCGGATCGGTCCCGCGGACGAGGGGCACGACGGATTCGCGATGGGTGATCAGCGCCTGGAAGTTGCCGAGCCAGGCGCGCTGGCGGTTGATCGTGCGAGGGGCGAGGAACTCGAGCGTCGGGTGGTCGTCGGTGTTCCGATGACCCGCGGTGGCCAGGGCGCTGACGCCGTCGTCCCCGGTCAGGAAGAAGTCGAGCGTCTGAAACGCGCCACGGACCCCGACCTCGGCCAGGTCGGCCGCGATGGCGGGCTCGGCCAGTTGGCGAGTAAACCGGTCCCAGTCGATACGGATCGGCTCGAGCGAGCCGACGATCACGGTGTTCTCGTTCGGGGTCGTGTTCGGGTACCAGACCTGGACGTGCGGGAAGACCGACTGAAGGCTCTTCAACACGCTCCGAAGGTCGTCAACAGAGAGGCCGTACAGCGGGAGCCACGACGAAACGAGCCCTCCCGGGCGCAACCGCTGCGCACAAAGCGCGAAATAGTCGCGCGTGTAGAGTGCGGCGTTGCCCCGGAACCGGGGGTGGATCGAGTCGGAGAGGATCAGGTCGTAGGTCCGGTCCGTGACGGCCATGTAGCTCCGCGCGTCGACGATCCGGACGTGCACGCGCGGGTCGTCGAGCACGCCGTGGTTGATGTCGGCGAAATAGCGCCTGGCCATCGCGAGGACCTCGGGGCTGATCTCGGCGACGTCGATCGCAGTGATTTCATCGTGCTGCGCGACCGACCAGCAGGTTCCCCCCGCGCCGAAGCCGATCTGGAGGACCGACCGAGGCGCTGGGTGCAGGAGCAGGGGCAAGTGGGCCTGCACCTTCTGCGTCGTGCGGAGCACGCGGTTCGTGCCGGCCACGTTGATGCTGTTGATGTTGATCACGCGGTCCTCCGCCGACCGCTGGTGCACCGTCACGGTGACGCCGGGTCCCTCCAGGACATCGACGAGCTTCCCTGCCTCCTTGTGGGAGTAGATCGCCGCGAGCGGCAACACGGTGTTGAGCGCGATCGTCCCCGCCGTGAGCGCCAGGAGAACGACCGCGTTGCCGAGGCGGCCGAGCCAGCGCCCGTCGCGGCCGCCGACCACATAGGTCAATACGCCCTGAATCACCTGGACCGTGCCGAGAATTACGAGCGTGTGCTGGGTGCCGAAGCGGGGAACCAGCAGCGCGGCCGCGAGGACCGCGCCGGCGATGGCGCCGGCCGTGTTCAGGCCGTAGAGTCGCCCGGTCCCGCTGCCGGACGCCCGCCCCGGGCCGACATAGAGCCGCGCTGCGAGCGGAAAGCTCGCGCCCAGGAACGCGGCCGGGACGAACAGGATCAGGACACAGACCCCGAGATGGAACGGGACGATCGTGCCCCAGAATGTGGAGCTCGTCGTGATCCAGACCCAGTCGAGCGGCCCCTGGGCCAGCACCAGCAGCGGCAGCGTGAACATCGCCGTCACGCCGGCCCAGACCTGCGCGAGCCCGAGCCACCGCCATTCGCGGGCCCTCTCGGCTGCGCTGGGGGCCCGCATCCGGCTGCCGAGCGCACTGCCGGCCGCGTGGCCGGCGAGGAAGACCGTGAGCATCAGCGTAAACGCATACGTCGTGCTCTCGGTCAGGGCCGCGAGCAGGCCGCGCGTCCAGAGCACCTCGTAGGCCAGGCCGCAGAACCCGGAGAGGGCCGCGATGGCAAGGACGATCGACGGCCCCTTGACCGGCGGCGGCCCCCCTGTCGAGACTGCAGCGGCCGGTTCGTCGGGCGGCAGGCGTGGGCTGCCGAAGTCCCAGGCGAGCACCAAGAGCCCGATCCCCAGGTCGATCGCGCCGGCCAGTGCGTTCGTCGTGGAGAGACCGAGCCAGAGGATCAGGGCAAACCCTGTCGCAAAGCAGCCGAGCACCGCCCCGAACGTATTGGCGGCATAGAGCATGCCGGCCGCGCGGCCCGGCCGGTCCCACCCGCGCGAGACAAAGCGGGTCAGGACGGGGAGCGTGCCTCCCATCAACGTCGTCGGCACGGCCAAGGCCAGCGCCGCGGCCAGCACCCGCACGACGGAGCCCCCCGCCGACCCTTCACCGAAGGTCCGGCTGACCGCCACGAACAGCCAGCCGACGCCGGTGAAGAAGAGTGGGACACAGAGTGTGTAGAGGCCGATCCCAAGCTCTAGCCACGCGTAGAGCCGGAGCGGCCGTTCCGAACGTGCGGCGGCACGGCCCCAGAGGAGGCTGCCCAGACCGAGTCCCCCCATGAACACGACGAGGACCGTCAGCACGCCCCACGTCGTGGAGCCGAACAGCCCCACGAGCATGCGCGACCACACGACCTCCAGCATCAGGCCCGTCGCCCCCGAAAGGAGGAACAAGGCAAGGACCGGGGCGGTCCGGCCGCGGCCGGTCCCAACCGGAGTTGAGATCGCCAGGGCGGGTTCGGTCGTGCTCATTCAAGGTCCTTCGGCGACCGAGTCGTCGGAGCGAGTCGGTTTGGCGGCTTGGTGGGTGAGTCGGGTGGAGCTGGTCTGCAAGTCGTTGTGGACCGTCGGGCATCCGAAGTGGTCGCAAGGGAGCGATTAGCGAGGACTTTAATGATAGTGACTCAGCGCCGGAAGATTCAACAGCGGTTCATAAGGAGCAGGACAATCGCCGGCTCGTTCCGCACATTGGTGGCACGCCCGGAATCCTCGACGGGCGTGCCCCCCGGATCGGTCCGCTCGGCCGTCGCCTCCCTCCGCGCAGCAAGTCACTCACGATAGGATCGGATCCAGTGGTCGGCGAAGAAGAGACCGGCCCCCGCCTCGCGCTTGGGCATGTGGCACTGGATGCAGTCGGTGTCCTCCACGCGGCAGGTCGTCTGGGGAGGCGCCTGGTGGCAATTCACACATCTAGAATTGTAGACATCATGATTTGTCGCCGTGCGCCCGTGAGGATCGTGGCACGTCACGCAGCTCAGGGCCCCCCGGCTGCCCGTATAGCACTTCGACAACATCAGGCCGACGGACTGGAACCGGCGGAGAAACGTGTTCTCGGGGACGCGTTGGTCGGCCGGGACGAATTCCGGCAGGCGGTGGCACTTGCCGCACAGAGTCATCTGTTCGGCGGCCGTCCAGCGGCCCGCTCCGAACGGCATCGCCAGGTCGGCAGCCCCGCGACGCGCGGCCGCCGCGTGCTCCCGCGCCGGCCCGTGACAACGCTCGCACGTGATGTTCGGAACCATCGTGCGCACGTCGAGCACGTCGTTACCACGATCCGACGTGAGCGTGCAGTGGCACTCAAAGCACTTTTGCGTCTCCTGGGCATTGAAGTGCCTGCCGAGCGGCGTAGTGCCGGGCGACTTCGTCTCCCGGCGTTGGCCCGGCGTGAGCCCCAGCGAGCGGTCCTTCGCAAAGTAGCTGATCCGGTGCTCCAGCCCCTCGGGCGAGCGCGACCCCTGACCGGTGAGGCTGACAAACGTGATCGCATGATGTCCGGAGCCGAGCGCGTACTCAACGACGCGGCGATCGACTTGCTCGCCCTGCGATCGCTCAAGCTCGAGCCGCTGGTCCTGCATCGCAAATTTCCAGGACGTCCGCGGGTCCTCCGGATCCTGGACGCTCATACCGCGAACGCGGCTCACCACCTGGGGCTGGCCCGCGTCCGAGAGCGTTTGCGCGTGGCCCGACCCGGTATGTTTCGCATATTCGCCGGGATGGCATTCCGCACAGACCCGGTTCCCCACATAGCCGGCGACGTCCGAGACGTCGGCGCGCCGGGAACCGCCTCCGACACCCGGACCGTTCGCCGGCCAGAGGACCCAGACCATGGCGCCAACCCACGCCGCGACCGCCGACCCGATCAGGGCGCGGCCGATCATCGGCTTTAACGAGGTTCCGCCGCCTCGACCGGGGTCGGGCGCAGGTTGGTCATTCACCGCGCACGCTCCGCTCGGGGTCACCTCAACAACACGCCCGCGTAGCCGACCACGCGGCTCGTGTCGCCCGTGACGTCAGCGCTCGTCGCGTAGCCGACGCGCTCGCTGACGGTGAGCCCACCGAGCTGACGCAGCGTCTCCATCACGATTACGGCGGGAACGACGCCGCACATGCTGATATTATGCTCGGCAACCGTGTCGAGCAGCGCTTGCGGGTCGAGGCGGTCCATCGCTTCGAGGGCAATCGCGTCGAGCCGGCGGTTCTCGCGGTCGGTCGCGAAGTGGTTCATGTCGCTCGAGATGACCAGGAGGGGCCGGGCCGGCAGGCGGCGCATCACGCCGGCCAGCCCCGTCGCGAACTCCCGGCACCGCTCCCAAGGGGCGGCCCCAAGCGCAATGCCGACCACCCGCGTCCCCGGCGCGAGGCGGGCCAGGAGCGGCAGCTCGACCTCGATCGCGTGCTCCTGCCGGTGCGCGACGGCGTCGAGCTGGAGGCCGGGAATCGCCTCGCAAAGAGCGCGGGCCAAGGCGGGATCGGACGGCACGGAGGCGCCGGGGATGGACCACGTTTCGTGGGGCGCGACCGCCCAGTCGACTCCTTGCCGCGTGTGCTTCGGGCCGATCACGATGACGAGGTCGGGGATTTCGAGCCGGTTGAGGACCGCGGCCGCGAGTGCTCCCGAGTACTTCAGGCCCGCGTGCGGAACCATCGCCGCGGGCCAGGCCTCGGGCCGGCGCTCGCTCGCGGCGAGCAGGCTGTCGACCACGTTCGCGAGCTCGGCCGGGTCGGCCGGGTAGAACGTGCCCGCCACGGCCGGCGGGCGCTGGCCCCCCACGGCGACGGCCCGTGGCGTCGCGCGGAAGACGACCTCGCGCTCGGTCGAGTCGGCCGCCAGGCTGAACACGCCCGCGACCTCGGGGTTCACGACGTCAAACTGTTCCTTCAAAAGCGCGTACGCGTCGTCGACCGGGCGCCCGGGCGCGTAGACCCACGCGCTTTTCTCGTTCTCGAAGAGGAGCAACGCGCGCCGCGCCGGATCGAGCCCGCGCAGGTCGGGCGTGCCGGCCGGCCCATGCATGGCCGGGTCGGAAAGCACCGTCATCCCCACCCGCGCCGCGCCCCACGCTGCGCCCGATCGGCCGAGCGTCTGGGCCGCCGTCTCGCACAGCCGGAAGAGCGTGGCCTGGAGCGGCACCCCCGGGCGCAGCGAGAGCTGCGTGAAGTGCAACGGCTCCGTGAGCCCCGGCGCCTCGACCGTCAGCGCCAGCCCCGCAACGTTGCCATCAGACAGCCCGTACACGTAGTAATTCGGCACCATCCCCTGGATCAGGGCCATGATGTTGCCCCGCGCGTGGCTCGCGAGCTGCTGGAGCGCGGCCGCCGGGAAAAGGGCGTACGGGCCGAGCGCAGCGTCCAGTACGCCCGCGTCGAACGGGGCACCGAACTCGTTGCTCTCAAACGTGAACAATTGCGTGTCATCCTCTTCCCAGGCCGTCGTCGGCAGCCCTGCCTTGCGGCAAACCCGGCGCAGGAAGGTCTCGGAGTCCCAGCCGCTCTCGACCGCCACCACGGGCAGGAGCAAGCCGCCCGCTTCCCCACGGTGGATGCGCAGGCCGTGACGGCCGACTTCGACCGCGGCCACCCGGTCGCGCCCTCGTGCCGTCAGGTGCGCGAGGCCGTACAGCAGGTTGACGCTCAGGTCGAGGTACGGCAGCTCCGTCAGCGAGATCGGGGGCAAGCGGTGGTCTTCCGTCGCCGTGGTCACGGCGGCGTGGTGCAAGGCTTCGAGCAGGCCCCTCGTCTGGCCCAGCGTGCCGCAGCAGGCGCGCAGGTGCCCCTGGCGCTTGAGCGTGACGTAGGCCCCAAGGACGGGCAGGTCCGCAGCGCCCCCCAGTGTCGAGTCGTCGAACCTCGGCGCGCGCCTCTGGAGCGCGGCCACGACGAACTCGGCGGCCGTGGAGAGGATGAGCCGCTCTTGATCCTCGTCGAGCCGCGGGGGTGGTGCCTCGGGTGCCGGTAATCGGGCTGGGGCGGACGCGGCGGTTGGTTTCATGGCGGCGCTCGCGAGGTTCAAGGGGACGACTTGCGGCTCGGCGGCGTACCGGGCGATCGCCACCGGTTGGCGCCGGTGGCCCCAGGTGCCCGGCTGGTCGTCGAAGCGACCGGGGACGGTCCCGCCGCAGTCCGTGCAGCGGTCCCCTCGCAGATGATACGCGCCCAGGGCGTACCAGTCACGCTCAATGACCAGCTTCCCGCAATGGGGGCAGTAGGTGCTCTGGTGGCGGACGTCGTTGACATTGCCCACGTAGACGAGCTTCAAACCCTCCTGCCGCGCCACCTCGTACGCCTGCAGGAGCGTCTCGTGCGGCGTCGCCGGGCGGTCGAGCATGCGGAAGTCGGGATGAAACGCCGTGAAGTGGATCGGCACGCCGTCGCCGCAGCGCTCCAGGATCCACTGGCACATGCGCCGGATGTCGTCCATCGAGTCGTTCGCCTGCGGGATGATCAGGTTCGTGATCTCGAACCAGACGTCCGTGTCCTTCTTGAGCCACTCGAGCGTATCGAGCACCGGCTGAAGGTGCGAATAGGTGATGTGGTGATAGAACTCCTCCGTGAACCCCTTGAGGTCGACGTTGGCCGCGTCCATCACCTCGAAGAACGGCCCGCGTGCCTCGGGCGTGATATATCCCGCCGTGACGGCGACCGTCTTGACCCCCGCGGCCTGGCAGGCACGGGCCGTCTCGATCGCGTACTCGGCCCAGATCACGGGGTCATTATAGGTAAACGCCACGCTCCGGCAGCCCTGCTCCCGCGCCGCGGCGGCGATCGCCTCGGGCGTGGCGAGCTCGCTCAGGCGCTCGACCTCGCGCGACTTCGAGATGTCCCAGTTCTGGCAGAACTTGCACCCGAGGTTGCAGCCCGCCGTCCCGAACGACAAGACGCTCGTTCCCGGATAGAAATGGTTGAGCGGCTTCTTCTCGATCGGGTCGATGCAGAACCCGGTGCTCCGGCCGTACGTCGTCAGGACCATCTCGCCTTCGAGGTTCTGACGCACGAAGCAGAACCCCCGGTCGCCCGCCTTGAGGCTGCAGGCGCGGGGGCACAGGTCGCAGATGATCCGCCCGCTGCCTTGCGCATCGTCGTGCCACCAGCCACCGGGCAACATGCCGTCGGGGCGCAAGCCCCCTGACGGTGGGGTCGTTATGACTCGCGACATCGCGTTTCGCCCTCCCTGATGGTCGGTCCCTCGTCTTCCGTCGACGCGCACGGACGTCCACAGCGGTCTTCCCATTCAATACGAAGCGGGGCGCCGGATCGTTCGGGCATTTGCCGAGTGCACGCAATGCACCGGTGCATTGCGTGCACCCGATTCGACTACGGGGTCTCATCCGTGCGAAAGACCAGCGGCCGGTTCGCGGCAAACGTGGTCACGAGCGCGGCGTGTGGCCCGCCCGGAACGCGGATCAAGAGTTCGCTCGGACCTTTGGGCAGCGTCACGCTGACGGTCCTCGGCGCGTCGTCCTTCGCGCCCGGCAACGCGAGCGCTTTCCCGTTCAGCCAGACCTTGAGGTCGTCCCGCGTGTCGAAGACCAGCCGCGCGTCCTGCTCGACCGGCGAGACGACCGGCACGTAGGCATACGCCACGTGCTTGCTGTCGCCGCCGATCAACGTGGTGAGGTCGGCCCGCCCCTCGGCATTGGCGTCGAGCCTGCGCCAGGAGAGCCGCTGCCCCGAGGGCCCTTGCCGGCGGAGGTTGAGGTCCACCTTCTGCGCCGGCTCGATTGCCGGCGTGCCGTTGTCTTCGACCAGGGGGCCGATCACGTGGTACTGGCCCACGATGCTCACCGGCTGCCGCAGGCTCGACAGGAACGCGAGCAGGTCCACCAGCTCGTCGTCGCTGAGCGACTCGGCCAACCCTTCCGGCATCAGGGAGACGTCGCTGTAGGTGCGTTCCTCGATCTCGCTTGGCCGGACCGTGATCCGCTTGCCGTCGTTCGTCTTGAGCACCAGGCGGTCGGGCGACTCCTCGACGGGGATGCCCGCGACCGTTTGACCGTCCCTGAGCGCAACGGCCACCGTGCGGAAGTTGTAGCCGATCGCCGCGCTCGGGTTCAGGATCGAGCGGAACAGCTCGTCGATGCCGTACTTCATACCGATGGTCGAGAGGTCGGGGCCAACCCATTGCCCTTGCCCTTGCACGCGGTGGCAGCCGCCGCAACTGACCGTCCCCGCACTCCCCTTCTGGCTCGGCCCAGCGCGGAAGAAGACCTCGCGCCCCTTGTCGGCATGCCCGGCCCCCGCGCGGCGGACGAGCTCGAAGACCGGCGGCAAGGGGCGGCCGCCTGCCGCCTTCGGCAACGGCAGCACTTTAGCCCCCTCCTCGCGGATCTGGCGGTTTGGATGGTTGTGGACGATGCTCGCGGCTTCCATCTTGAGCTCATCGGGAATCTGGTTCCCGCGCGCCATTGCGAGCACCTGATGGGCGCCGTCGCCCTGGCGCGCGAACGTGCGCAGCGCCTCGCGGCGGAGCGCCGGCGGGTAGTCGCGCGACGTGAAGATCTCGCGCAGACGGTGCCGGGCGTCGTACAGCCGGGGGATCGTGCGTACCGCCGCCTCGGCCAGGGGGTCGGTGTTCGACTTTCCCTTGGTGTCGCCGATCAGGCGGTCGAGCAGCGTCTGCGCCTCGGGCGCGTGAATGGCGCCGATGGCCTCGACGGCCGCTACCCGGACTTCCATGGGGGCCCTCGCGTTGCCGATGAGCCCTTCGAGCGACCCCTTGTAGCGTGCGCCACCGGTCGCGGCGACGAGCGCGATACCCTGCGTCTGGGTCTCCGGATCCTGAAGCGCCTTCTCGATCGTCTGTTCGACCGCCGGCGCGGTGCCCATCCCCCGCCACTCCCCTTCGAGCTTGCGCCCCAGGGTGGCGAGCAGCTCCCGGCGGCGCCCGGGGTCGCGCGTCGCGTTCGCCAGGTCGGCCAGCACGAGCGCCGTGCGCGGGTCGCGCAACTGGGCCAGCACGTCGTCCGCCGCTTGTTGCAGCTCGGGGCTCCCCAGCTTCGGCATGATCCGCTTAAGCAGCGGCACCACGTCGGTCGTATGCACCCGCCACATCAGGCCGAGCGTTTTCGACAGGGGCGACGCCGGGAGGTCGTTCGTCCCCGCCGCAATAAACGCTTCATTGCGGTCGGCCGGGAAATAGGGGGGCACGGCCACCTGGCTCGCCTGCCCGGCCTCATCGAGGTCGAGGTCGCCGTAGAGCGTACCGTCAAAAAGGGACTCAAAAAACGCCTTGTCCCGCTTCTCGAGGGCCAAGCCGAGCGCTTCGAGGTACCAGCGGTCCTGTCCGTCCCACATGCGCGCGAGCGTCTTGAGCGCCTCGCCGGCCTTCTCCGTCGGCACGTTCCGCAGCGCCAGGATCAGCTCCCGGCGCACGCCCGGGTCAGGGTCCGCGGCCAGGGGGAGCAGCGCTCCGAGATGGGCCAACGCCGGCGGATCGAGCTCGCCCGCCTCGGGGCTCCGGCCGAGATCGACATGCCCGTTCGTGCGGTCGTCGCGGCCGAGCATGCGTACGGCCTGCTCCCGGATCCGCGGATCGTCGTCCTTCAGCCCATTGAGCACAGGCGCGTCGCCCGCGATGGCCGCGAGGACCCACAAGGCGCGTGCACGCTCGACGGGTCTCCCTTGCGTAAAGACATTCACGAGCTGCGGCTCCACCTTGTCGCGGTCGGCCTTCGCCCGCGCGATCAACGACCGCCGCGCAGCGTCCTGGGCCGCCACGACGGGCGACTTGAGCGCTTCGATCAGCCCGCGCACGCTCGCGAAGTCGGCCGTCTTCGGCTTCAACTTCGCGCCCTGGGGCGCGACGCGGTAGATGCGACCGGTCGTCTGGTCGCGGAACGCGTGGCCGCCGACGCCCGCGTCATACCAATCGGCCACGAAGACCGAGCCGTCGGGTGCGGCCGTCGCGTCGACCGGGCGGAACCACGGGTCGTCGCTGCCGAGGAAGACCTTGTAGTCGGTGCGGAACGTCGACCCGTATCGCGTCAGCGGAAAGAAATTGATCTGGCGCGAGCCCGCGTCGGCCTCGAGCAGTCCGCCGTAGTACTCTTTCGGGAGCAAGTCGCCTTCATAAACCATGATCCCGCACGGGCTGCCGTTGCCGGTGCCGACCAGCTTGGGGACGTTCCCCGGCACTTCCTCGCCCCAGTGGCGCGGGCTGCCCGGGGTGCGATAGCCGTAGTGCCCGCCGTCGAACACCTGGATCACCCGACAGCCGCGGTTGCCGTCGTCGTCGTTGTCGCTCGTGAAGATGTTGCCGAAGGCGTTCAGCGACGTCTCGTAATTGTTGCGCTGGCGGTCGCACAGAACCTCGAAGTTGCGGCCGTCGCGGTCCACCCGCAAGGTGTTCGCAAGCTGGTCCGACGAGACGTGGCGGCCGCTCTTGTCGCGGACGTCAAAATTCTGGATCCGTTCCGAGTGGTCCTGTTGGACGGAGCAGCAGCCGTCGCCGTGCGTGAAATAAAGCTTGCCGTCGAGACCGAGCGCGACGCCGTGGAGACCGTGGTCGGAGTCGACGCCGCCGAAGCCGGTCAGGAGGGCGAAGCGCTTGTCGGCCTTGTCGTCGCCGTCGGTGTCTTCCAGCACGAGCAGGTCGGGGCTATTGCCGACGTAGACCCTGGCTCCCTGGTACTTGCCGTCGGGGCGATAGCGTTCCTCGACGGCGATCCCCATCGGGACGGGGAAGATGTCGTGCGCGAACACGGTCATCTTGTCGGCCTTGCCGTCGCCGTCGGTGTCTTCGAGGATCTTGATCTTGTCCGCGCCCGGCGGCCGTTCGAACTTCTTGTTCCCCCCGCGGGTGAGGCGGTAGTTGAGCCCTTCGGTCACCCAGACGCGCCCGCGCGAATCGACGTCGATATTGGTGGGGTTGACGACCAGGGGTTCGGACGCCCAGAGGGTGGCCTCCAATCCCTCGGCCGGCTTGAGCTTCTTCGCCGATTCCGCAGGCCCGACCTGGGCCGAGAGGGAACCCGGAAGTCCCACGACGAGAAGGGCCCACCACAGCGCCGACCGGGCGGCGCGCGGCTGGATTCGTTGGCGCATCAAGAGTCGGCTCCTTGTTCACACGCTGGAGAGAATGGCGGCCGCAAAGCACGCCCGCGGCCCGGCCTTCATTCTCGCCTCCTGCGCCGGGCCCGTCCAGCACCCGCCCCGGCCCCGCGCGAAGGTTGCCAAGTCGGAAGGCCGACCGATCGGAGTGGCTCGCCCGGCGCTTTCGGCGGGCAGCGCGCGACGCGCTGACAGATCGACTCGACAGCGCAGGCACCAGCTCGACCCGCCCCGGTCGTCCCACGGCCCATGTTCCTTTTAAGAAACACTTGCCTGCATTTTGAGCTTGCTTAGACCGGACGGCTCTGCTTTCTTAGTCATAGGAAATTGACGGTCCGGAGATCGGGATCTAGTTTCAAGGTGTCGAGGAACAGGCCCTGCGATTATGCATGCGTTCGACGAACGAACGTGAAGGATGGGCTGAGGGGCCGCCGGAGCATAGGGCGGCGCCCGGGGACCTCGATGCCGCAAGTAGGAGCTAACCTCATGACGTCCCGCGTCCCCCGCCGCGAGCCGAACGGGCATTCACCGCTCCAAATCTATCTGCACGACATCAACGCGACGCCACTTCTGAACGCCCAGGAAGAGCGCGACCTGGCCGAGCGCGTTGCGCTGGGGGACCCGTACGCTCGCGAACATATGGTCAAGGCTAACCTGCGCCTGGTCGTTAACATCGCGCGCGGCTACGTCGGCAAGGGACTCTCGCTGGAAGACCTGATCGAAGAAGGGAACCTGGGGTTGATGCGGGCCGTCGAGGGATTCGACGGGATGATGGACACCCGATTCAGCACATATGCAAGTTACTGGATCAAGCAGTCGATCCGCCGCGCGGTGATGAACCAGGGGAAGCCGATCAGGCTGCCGGCGTACATGGTCAGCCTGCTGGCGAAATGGAAACGGATGAGCCACGGCCTGACCGAGCGGCTCGGCCGCACGCCGACCCCCGAGGAAGTCGGCAAGGCGCTCCGGCTCTCGAAGAAGAAGGTCGGGATCGTTGCCAAGGCCATCAAGGTCAACAACCTCACGCCCCACACCGAAGGTTACGACGAGGACAGCTTCGCCCTCGACGACGTGCTGACCGACGAGCGTTGCCGGCCGCCGGACGACCTCCTGATCGAGTCGGACGACCTCGACCGGATCTTCGAGCACCTCGAACGGCTCGAGGACCGCGAGTCGGCCGTGATCCGCATGCGGTTCGGCCTCGAACCCTACTCGGCGATGACCCTGAGGGAGGTCGGCGAGAACCTTGGACTGACGCGTGAGCGCGTGCGCCAGCTCGAAAGCCAGGCGATCCTGAAGCTCATGGCCGCCCTCAACGACGAGACCGGCGGGCGCATCGGGAACTAACGGGCGCTGACAAAACCCTCGGCAACCGGTAGTGCCGGGGCCCGGTGTCGTCAGAGCTTGTCAGATGGGAATCGTCGCCAGCAGGGCGCGCGTCTCGGCGACGACGCGATCTGTGAACTCCGCGTCGCGCACGAACGTGGAGCCGAGCATCGGATGGCCGCCGTCGTCGTAGTAGATGCCGGTCTGACCTGAAGCATTAATCAGGATCTCGGTGGCCACACGCGCGGCTCGCTTCGGGTTGCTCCAATATTTCATGAAGGGCGCGAGCATCGGAAGGATGCTCGTCGCCACGATTCGTAGGAAAATGTTGGCGTCGCGCCCCAGACGGGTGCCGGGATTGAAGCCCGGTTCGAACGCGTTGAAGCGTAGCCTTGGGGTTTCGCGGGCGAACGCCATGACCGTGGCGATGTTGCACTGCTTCGACGTGGCGTAGGCGTCCCCGCCCGGTAACGCGGAGCCGCCGGGCTTCCAGTCGCCTCGCGCGCTCGCCTCCGCGGAGAGGTAGCGACCGCCGCGGAAACCGGCGGCCACAGCGGCCTCGCGTTCGGGATCTTCGGTGCCCGATCCGACGAAGACGACGTTGGCACCATCGGGGAGATGCGGCACGAGCGCCTCGGTCAGCGCGAACGGTCCCAGGTGATTCGTTGCGAACGTCATGTCCCAGCCCAGCGCATTCTTCGTAGCGCGCATCTGGAGGATGCCCGCGTTGTTGAGCAGGCCGACGATCGTAAGATCGAGTGCGACGATCTCCGCGACGGCGCGGCGCACGCTCGCAAGATCAGACAGGTCGCACACGACTGATACCGCGTGCCGGCCCATTCGCTCGATGGTTTTCTGGACCCCGTCGAGCTTTTCACGGTCGCGACCGACCAGGACGACCGTGCCGTGCCTGGCCAGCTCGAGTGCCGTGCAGCGGCCTATCCCGGAGGTCGGGCCGGTGATGACGTACGCCTTGCGACCTGTCGGATTGTCCATGAAACCGATCCTCGGCATGTTGGCCTTCCTTTTGTTGTTTGACTAGTCAGTCATTCTTCGGTCAAAAAAAATCAGGACAGTACGCGCCAGAGGGCGTCGAACCCGACCCTGCAGTGCCTGTCCGCGTTGGTCGGGTCCTGGACCATGAAATCCATCGTTGCGTCTGCGAGCGCGTTCATGATCGCGACGACGAAGCCCATCGGGGCGTTACGCAGGGGGCCGTTGGCACGGATCCGTTCCAGCAACTCGCCGATGCCTGCCATAGTCTTGTGCGCCGCGGCGCGGCTCACCGGCGTGATCTCGTCGGAGACGGCGAGCTGCGCCAGCGCCCGTCGCTTCTCGGGATGGGACACCGCCCAGACCATCCATTTCGACCAGACGTGAGATAGCTGCTCGCGAAGCTCGGCCCTCGCCGGAAGTCCCTCCAGGGCGGCAGACGCCATCCCAGCTTTCAGTTCGAGATAGAGTTGATTGAACAGGTCTGCTTTGGTCTCGAAATAGGTGAACAGCGAGCCGTTAGCGACGCCGGCCTCCTGAGCGATCATCGCCGTCGGAGCGCTCAGCCCCCGGGTGACGATCACGCGGGTCGCTGCCGCCATGATCGCGTTCCGCTTGTCGTCGTCTTTCGGCCTGGCCATGCGAGAACCATAACAATGAACGAGCAGACAGTCAACTAATTGGCTCCAAAAAACCCTCCGTGGAGGTCTAGCAAAGTGGGTTACCCCCCCGGTTTTATGACAAAAAAGGCGGAGTGAGACTTCTCGAAGCGCCGGAAGCACGGCTGCCTACCGCCGCTCGCCACGCCGAGCCCTTCGCACGGTCCCCTCGCGTCCCTTGGGGGGGCCTTCGCGGCGACTCGGGGCTGCACGCCATGATGCCGGAACGCGACCGGTCGCGGGGTATGGACGGCAAGCGGTGCTCCGATGGGCCGAAGTCGTCCTAAGCTCGGCTTACGGGCCGACCGTCACTCCGCGCGCTTTGGGAGCAGACTCGCGGGAAGTCGGAGGACAGGTCGTCCGGGGGCGAGCGCCCCTTGTTTTCGGCAGCATCGCGAGTCCTGAATCGCACCATCGAGCGTGGTGATCGACCTCGCGCAGAGATACGATAGTTTCACGACGCAAGCGTCCACATCTTCGGGACCCAAGGGCCTGGGAGGAATTACGATCCATGCCGTCTCGACACGTACTTCGTTCGGCCGTTTGCTTGGGAGTTCTGGGTGTCGTGGGCACGGCTCACACGTCCGCCCAGACGGGACAACCACCGGGGACGCGGCCACACGCGCAGCGGAGCCAATCGGCGGCGGAAAAGCCGGGCACCAAGGAGGCGGCGTCCCCGGCGCAGTCGGAGGACGAACGGGCGATCCGCGCGCTCGACGAGGCGTTCGTCCGCGAATACAACAGCGGCGACAGCAAGGCCCTCGCGGCACACTTCACGGAGGACGCCGAGGTCGTCGAGGCCAACGACGATCGGTACGAGGGGCGCGCGGTGATCGAGCGGAGTTTCGCCGACACGTTTGCCGCCGCGAAGGGGGCGAAGATCGCCTTTGAGATCGACTCGATCCGGCTGCTCAGCCCGGACGCCGCGAAGGAGGAAGGACGTTCGCTCGTCACGCCGCCGCAGGGTGCGCCGGTGGCGCGGCGGTATACGGTGCTTTACGTCAAGCGCGGCGGCCAATGGCTCATCGCCGGCGTCCGCGAGGAGGCTGACCCGTTCAGCCGGCCGCACGACCGGCTCAAGGACCTGGAGTGGCTAGTTGGAGACTGGATCGACGAAGGGTCGGATGCCGTCGTCCGCGTGCACTGCGGGTGGTCGGAAGACGCCAACTTCCTGATTCGCACGTTCACGGTGAAACGCCAGGGGAAACCGGTGCTGAGCGTGACCCAGCGCATCGGATGGGACCCGCTGGCGAAGCAGGTGCGGTCCTGGGAGTTCGACTCCGAGGGGGGTTTCGGCGAAGGGGCGTGGAGCCGGCACGACGGGCGCTGGGTCGTCAAGTACAAGGGAGTTCGGCCCGAGGGGACCACCGCCTCTGCCACCCACACCATGTCGCGCGAGCGCCCCGACCTGGTGCGCTGGGTCGCAACCGACCGGGTCGTCGGCGATGAATCCTTGGCCGACGACGCGTCCTATTTGCTGGTCCGGATCCCGCCGCCCCCACCGGGGTCGCGACCCGAGCCGGCACCCGCTTCCACCACGAACCCAGCCACCACGAGGAGCCCGCGATGAAACGCAAGATCTTGTTCGTCGTCTCGTGCGCATTACTGGCGGTCGGCGTTTCCGAAGGAACGGCCGTCGGCCGCGGCTTCGGCGGGGGAGGCGGCCGTGGCTTCGGCGGGGGAGGCGGCCGTGGCTTCGGCGGGGGTTACGGAGGCGGGTTCCGCGGCGGTTATGGCGGCGGCGAATTCCGCGGCGGCTACGGCGGCGGCGGGTACAGCGGTGGCTATCGAGGCGGCTACGGCGAAATGGGATCGTTCGGCCGTACCCCGTCGTTCAGTTCACCACGCGTGATCGAGCCTTCGCGGGGATACGGCGAGGGGATGTCGGGGGGCCGGATCGACTACGGCTCGCGGTCGGGTTCGTACACGACCAATCGCGGTACCACCGTCGACTACGGCGCAGCGGGGGTCGCGGGCCGAGGGCCCGGCGGGGTGGAGGGAGCCCGGGGTGTCGCCGGGGTCCAGGCGACCACGGCCGGCGGGCGGACGTTCACCGACGTCGGTCGCGCGGGGGGGGTGGTCGGGCCCGGCGGGAACGCCGTGGGGGGCCGTTCCAATATCGCGGTCGGTACGGGCCCGCGCGGCACGGCCGTGGCGGGCTCGCGCAGCGGCTTCGCGGCCGGCCCGAACGGCGCGGTCGCCGGGGGAAGGGCCTTCGGGGCCTCGACGTACCGTCCCTACGGGTTCAACGCCTACGGGGGATACCACTCGGGCTGGGTCCACGGGTACTGGAACGGCCATTACGGCGGGTGGGGCTGGCACAACCCCTACTGGGGTGGCTGGGGCTACGGCGCCGGCTGGGGCTTCGGAGCCGGCCTGGGGCTCGGCTGGGGGCTCGCCGCGTGGGGGTTCGGCTCCTCCCTCTACGGATGGGGCTATATGCCCTACTACAACCCTTACTACGTCGCGGCGCCGGTGGCGGTGGCCGTCCCGTATAACTACTCCGTACCGATCGACACCGTCAGCGCCCCCGCGACCGAGACGGTCGTCGACCCGGCGATGGCGCTTTTCGACGCCGGCCGCGCGTCGTTCCAGCAAGGCAACTACGTCGACGCCCTCACACAGACCGACAACGCCCTGGCGAAGCTGCCGAACGACACAACGCTGCACGAATTTCGGGCGCTTTGCCTCTTCGCGCTTGGCCGCTACGACGAGGCCGCTGCCACGCTGTATGCCGTGTTGGCCGTCGGACCGGGGTGGGACTGGACGACCATGATCGGCCTCTATCCCAACGTCGAGGTCTACACGGCGCAGCTTCGTGCTCTCGAAGGCTACTGCAGCGAGCACCCGAAATCCGCCTCGGGCCGGTTCGTGCTGGCGTACCAGTACCTCACGCAGGGGCACACCGAAGCGGCCGTCGAGATGCTCAAGCAGGTCGTCGCGCGGAAGCCCAACGACACCCTCTCCGCGAAGCTGCTCCAGCAGCTCGAACCGCCCAAGGAAACACCCGGCGCGACTCCCCCCGCGGCCCCGACGCCGGTCGACACGGCTCCCCCGGCCGGGGCGACGATTGCCGGCACCTGGAGGGCCCAGCCCGTGGCCGACACGTCGATCGCGCTCACGATCCAGGCGGACGGGCCGTTCACCTGGCAGGTCACCCAGAAGGGGCACAAGCAGCAGTTCGCCGGCGCGTCGACGTACGGCGAGGGGCTCCTGACGCTGGCCCAGGACAACGGTCCTGCGCTCGTCGGTCGCGTGACCTGGAAGGACCCGACCCACATGACCTTCCGCATCGTGGGCGAAGGTCCCGACGACCCGGGCTTGAGCTTCGCCAAGGAGTGACGCCGTTCCGCGGTCGAGCGTAATCTCGATAAAGAACAGGTCGAGATTACGCTCCATACCGCTCAAAGACATATCTCTCTTGGGAATGCGGAGGTTCTGACTCCCTTCCCCTCTGCGGGCCATGGTATCGACGACAATGGGTTTTTCGCCCGAATCAGGCGGGAACCCTCGTTCCCACGCTCCGCGTGGGAACGAGGATTTGGCGTCGATGCAACCAAGGAAGACAATCCGTAAACACTAATAATTTCTATTAATAGTCTGTGAAGATCGTATTAGACTGATAGCATCTACCACTATTTCGAGTTAGCACGCCCGTCGAAGACTCCGGGCGTGCCACCCCGTGCGACGTAGGTCTTTGGCTTCCTCTGCGCTGAGGCCGTGTTGCCAGCAGCCGATCATTGCACCAGCGGGCGATCGGCGGCAAGTTCGGCACCTTGCTGGGCGCGGGGTTGGTCGGGAGCGGCTGGGGCTGGCTGAGCGTTCTCGGCGGACGCAATCGGCTCCGCCTCGTACAGCCCCCCGGAGCCGAAGGTCTCGGCAACCGGCGACGCCGCTTGCTTTCGCTTGGCGCCGAACTGGACGTTCAGGCCGAGGACGATCGAGTCGTACTGCGCATCGAGCCGCACGGACGAGCCCGGGACTTCGAGAATGCGCCCCGCGATGGCATCGCGGAAGCCGTGCATCCACGCCAGCGACAGCGTCACGTCGTCGTTCAGCCGGAGCGAGGCCCCCAGCGTGAGCGTCTGCTGGATAATCGCGGGAGTCTGCACGTTGAAGAGGGTCTTGGGGTCGGGGATCGGGTTGGTGTTGAACAGGTAGCCGGCGCGCAGGGTCAGGCGGTCGGTCGCCTGGTACTGCGCCCCTGTCGCCACGGCGAAGACGTTCCGCCAGTCGAGGCCCCCATCGATGACCTTCTGGCCGAAGAGCTCGGAATTGGCGTAGTCGAAATAGCGCAGGTCGACGTCGATCAGCGTCTTCGGCAGGGCCTTGTAGGCGACGCCCCACGAGTAGATTGCCGGGAGGCTCGCGTGCAGTCCGATCCGCCGCTCGGCCAGGTTGGGGTAGGTCGCGTTGAAATCCCAGCGCCCTTGCCAGACGGGGCTTTTGTACGAAAAGCCGAAATTCCAGTCCTCGAGCTCGTAGAGCAGCCCGAGCTGGAATCCGCCGCCCCAGAACGGCTGGGCATTGGTGGCGGCCGGGAACGTCGCCACCAGGCCGCCATCCTTCGGGCCGGGTGCGAAGAAGGCCGGGGAGAAGCTTACCGTACCCGAGGTGATCACGGGGCCGCCGCCGAACGAGAGGCGATCGGTGAGCCGTACGGAGGCCATCGGCGCCACGGCCAGCAAGGACATGCTCGAATAGATGGGTCCCACGCCGAAATACTGGTTCGGCAGGCGCGGCGAGAGAATGGGCGTGCCGGTGCTTCCCGGGAAGTTCACGCCGCCCCCCGCGAGGCCGAAAATGCCGATCCCATACGTGACGGGTGAGTCGTCCGCCATCCGGAAGGCGACGCCCGTGGCCAGGTTCGCCAGCACGCCGCCGTCGCTCCGTGCCTCGCCGTAACGGTTTGCCGGGGGGAACAGCCCGCCGACCGCGCCAGCCTTGAGCGAGCTTTCGAGGTGGATGCTCGGGATCGTCAGGGCCGTCCCGAGGAGAAACTCCTGGTTCTCGAGCCCACTGATGTTCGCCGGGTTCCAGTAGCTCGACCCAAAATCGACCGGGGCGGCCGTCGAAGCTCCCGCCATGGCGCTATTGATGGGACCGGCGCTTGGGGCGATGAGGCCCTGTCCTCGCGCTGGCGAAATGAGGGTCAGCAGAATTACGCATCCCGCCCAGAGCCCCAGCTGCGTCCTCATCGACACCGCCTCCGCGGGAGGTACAGAGACCGCGACCGATCGACCGTAGCGGTTGTATCGGTTTTGCAGGCGTGGTGCTTGAATGCGATTGACGGCCTGTGTTATTCGAGCGCAGCCGTCACGCTCCGAATTGTGCCGTTGAAGCGCCCATCGTCATCCTTGTAGTCATCCACGACCGGAGTGCCACCGTCCCTGCCGACGTCCGCACCTTCGTCGGCTGAGAATATGTAAGCGTGAGTCTTCTCGATCCGCCCTTCGGCGACTTTCTTGCCGTTCACGAGGATCCTTCCCGTCCCCCCCGATCCGGGCTTGCCGCCGTCATAGGCGAATTCGAAACGGATGGTCGCCCTGCCGGGGGGGACGACTTCGGAGGCCGCGACGTCGTAACGCTTCAAGCCAAGCCAGTTGTACGTGTAGGAGGGTTTTCCCGCGTTCAGGTACAAGCTCCAGCCGCCAAACCGGCCGGCCTGGCAGAGGATGACGCCCTCGCCCCCCCCTTCGGGAACGTCGACCTCGGCCGTGATGGCGTGCGAGTGGTTCTTCAGGTTAATGAACACGTTCTCAGTCATACCAGTCATTCCCGCGAATACGGTCAACGAGTTCCGTCCCGCCATCAGGTCGGGCCGCCCGACGAGCGCGGCGTTGAGCCGTTCGAGGCTGCGGTCGTCGAGGGGGAGCACGCTGAATTTGACCGCTTCCTTCAGGAAGAGAGCCTGCATCTCTTTCAACTTGGCCGGGTTTGTGGCGGCGAGGTTGTTGAGGAGGCTGAAGTCGGTCCGCGTGTCGTAGAGTTCCCACGCGTCGTCGCGGAGCGAAGCGCGGGGTTTCGCCTCCCAGGGGGCCCTGTGTACGGTGCCCGCCAGCCAGCCGTCGTGGTACAGCGCGCGATTACCGAAGATCTCGAAATACTGGGTGGTGTGCCGGCTGCCGGCCTGGGGGTTCTCGAACGAATAGACCAGGCTGACGCCCTCGATCGGAGTCTGCGCGGTCCCATTCACGACTTTCGGCTCGGGCAGGCCGGCCGCCTCCAGAATGGTGGGCGCGATGTCGATGACGTGATGCCATTGCGAACGCACCTCGCCCGAGCCCTTGATGCGACTGGGCCAGCGGACGACCATCGGATTGCGCGTGCCGCCGTAGTTCGCGGCGACCTGTTTCGTCCAGGTGAAAGGCGTATCTCCCGCGACGGCCCAGCCTGCGGCGTAGTGCCCGTAGGAGGAGGGGCCGCCGAGCTCGTCGTAGTGCTTCAGTACGTCCTCGACGGTCTCCTGAACGCCGTTGAAATACGTCCCCTCGTTGAACAGCCCGTTCATCCCCCCCTCAGCGCTCGCTCCGTTGTCGCCCACGATGTAGAAGATGAGCGTGTTGTCCTTCTGCCCCAGGTCCTCGATCGCCTGAACCAACCGCCCAGCCTCGGAGTCGGCGAACTCGCCGTAGCCGGCGAACACTTCCATCTGGCGCGCGAACAGCTTCTGCTCGTCCGAGGTCAGCTTGTCCCAGTCCTTGATCGCTGCCGGCTTGGGGGCTAGATTTGCGTCCCTGGGAACAACACCGAGCTCCTTTTGCCGCGCCAGGGTCTGCTCGCGCACCTTGTCCCAACCCTGATCGAACTTCCCCTTGTACTTTGCGATCCACTCCTTCGGCACGTGATGCGGTGCGTGTGTCGCGCCCGGCGCGAAGTAGAGGAAGAACGGCTTCTCGGGCGTGAGTGCCTTGACGGCCTTGGTCCAGGCGATCGCCTGATTGGTCATGTCGGTCATGAAGTGGTAGTTCGGATCCTTCGGCGGCTCGACCTGGTTCAAACCGTCGTAGAGCGTCGGCGCCCACTGGTTGGCTTCGCCGCCGATGAAGCCGTAAAACTTGTCGAAGCCCGAGCGCGTCGGCCAGCGGTTGGTCGGCCCCGACGTGCTGACCTCCCAAGCCGCCGTTTCGTGCGACTTCCCGAACGCCGCGGTCGTGAATCCATTCAGGCGGAGCATCTCCGCCAGCGGAGCCACGCTGTTGGGGCGTTGACCGGTCTGGCCCGGGAACGCCGTCGCCGTCTCGGTGATCGATCCCATGTTGCAGACATGATGATTGCGCCCGCTCAGCAACGCCGCGCGCGTCGGCGAGCAGAGCGCGGTGGTGTGAAACTGATTGTACCGGAGTCCGCGGCTTGCGAGCCGCTCGACCGTCCCCATGTGGATCGGCCCGCCGAAGACGCTCGACTGGCCGAACCCCATGTCGTCGATCAGCACGTTCAGCACGTTGGGAGCGCCAGCCGGCGCTTTGACTTCGAACCGCGGCGGCGCCTTCGCGTGCCGGACGTCGAGCTCAGTGATCGGTGGGTACTTGGGTTCCGGGATCGGAAGGACGGTGCGGTCGAGACCGGTCGCCGCTCCGTCGTTCGCGCGCGCTGCGCGGTGGTGCAGGCCCCCGGCAAGGACGAACACCAAGATTGCGCCGGCCGCGATCCGGACCGACGATCGCTGATCGTTGTGCATGGAACCCTCGTCGCCACAGGGACGGTACGATTGGAGTGGCGAGTTCGAAGGGCAGCGGCCACGCGGGCGCATTTCACACGAGAGCGCACAAAACGGCTATGACGTGTTCGCGTCTGATCGACCCCACCGGGCCGCCTATCATACGGGAGGGTTCGCTCGTCGGCAAGAAAACGGACCGGTCGTCCAGGACGATTGCGGAGTCGCGTGATCGGGGTCTTCGGCAGGTTCTGGGTGGCACGCCCGGAGTCTTCGACGGGCCTGGGGGAACGAAGGGGGGATGGTGCGTTTCATGCATCCTACAAGGAGAAGCACGGAACGGCAAACCGCGCTAGTTGGACGAGGCCCGCAAAAGCCGATCGTGCCACGGGGGGAGCAAGGCCGCCTGGGCCTGCTCGTAGGCGAGACGGTAAATGTCGTGCATCGACCAGCCGGCATCCGAGGGCCGTGCGCAGACCGGCACGGGACAGACGGCAAAGGCGGACGGCGACACCGTGGCAGGCGCTCCACGAAGAGGAGAGAGAACCAATCCCTCGCCGAAGTACGGTTCGCGCATCATGATGAGTCGCTCCGCCGCGGGCGAGTTCCCTCGCCGTCCCACTGAATCTCTATCATCATTATCGACTACCTACTGTTTGCGCAGTGATGTTTTCCTCAAGACCCGGCCGCGACGCGAGCAGGTCGTCGTGAAAACGAGACAAACCCCGCCACGAGACAACGTCGGAAAAACCAGCGCGATCGTCCTGGGCGGACCTCCGCAAGATCACCAAAAGCAGCATGTTAATCAGGATGGCTAACTTGATAAGCGCATTATTTTTTGTGGATTCGATATTGCTCTGCCATCCGTCCTTGGGATAAGCTGGGTCGGAAACTCTGCTGGGGGAAGGACCCGGGCGGGGTGACTGGCCAAAACGTCCAAAAGGAGGAGCACCACGATGAGCAGCGCTATGATGATGGATCGAGCGGGACTGGCCACGCCGGGGATGACCACTGCCGGCGCCGGCACGATGACCGCGCCGGGATCCGTGCCTACGGGCATGAACATGATGATGGTTCCCCGCTGCACGGTACGGATGGAAAAGTGCGACGGGGGCATGAAGATTGTCTGCACGTGCGATGACACGATGTCCGCGGGGATGATGCAAAACCTCTGCACGATGCTGGCCGGCGGCATGTGCAGTTGCTGCGCGGTGATGAACGGCATGGTCGCCTGCTGCTGCAACCTGATGATGGGCATGTGCCGTTGCGAGATGATGGACAACGGGGTCCGCATCACCTGCACCAGTGGCGACAAGGCGTGCTGCGCAATGATTCAGGCGTGCTGCGACAACATGACCGCCATGATGAAGGCGGGTTGCATCTGCTGCGTCATGCTGGGAAACATGCCCGTCTGCTGCAGTTGCTAACCGACCCGACCGGGCGGTAACCGCTGAGCCAGCAAAACGGCCGGAACGTCTTCCTCGGAAGAAGACGTTCCGGCCGTGATCGTTTGAGCGACGGTCCAGGTAACACGCTCGTGCAATCTTGTAGGACCGGCCCGCGTTGGGCGTAACCGCTGCCTGAACCTCGCCCACGGTTCAGGCGAAGATGTCCCGGACCACGTTGCCGGCCACGTCGGTGAGGCGGAAGTCGCGACCCGCATAGCGATAGGTTAGTCGCTCGTGGTCCAGACCCATCAAGGCGAGTACGGTGGCGTGCAGGTCGTTCATGTGCATGCGACCCTCAACGGCGTTCAGGCCGTACTCGTCGGTGCCGCCGTAGGAAAACCCGGGCTTCACGCCGGCACCCGCGAGCCACATGGGGTAACCGGTGATGTTGTGGTCACGGCCGTCCGGACCCTGCGCGGTGGGGAGCCGGCCGAACTCGCTGCCGAAGAGCACGAGCGTCTCGTCCAGCAGCCCGCGCTGCTCCAGGTCGGTCAAGAGCGCTGCGGTGGAGCGATCGGTCGCCGCGCTGTTGCGGATCAGACCTTGATGGAGGTTCGTGTGATGGTCCCAGCCCGGCTGGCAGACCTCCACGAAGCGGACGCCGGCCTCGCTCAACCGGCGAGCCATCACGCACTGGCGGGCGAAGCTCCCTTCGGGGCCGGGCTTCACGCCGTACATGTCGAGCACGGCCTGCGGCTCCCGCGAGATGTCGAGCAGCGCGGGCACCTTGTCCTGCATCGTGAAGGCCAGTTCATACGACTGGATCACGCCGTCCAGCTCGTCGGGTGCGCCGGGCGATGCGGCCAGGTCGCGGTTCATCGACTGGAGTAGATCGAGCTGCTGGCGCTGCAAGGTCTTGGCCGCCTGCGCCTTGAGGTTCGGCACATAGCCGCTGTCGCTGATCCGGGTCCCCTGAAAGTGGGCGGGTAAGAACGCGCTCCCGTAGTTCACGGTCCCGCCGAAGTTGGGGGGCGGGTTGATCGTGACGTAGCCGGGGATGTCCTGGTTCTCGGTCCCCAGGCCGTAGAGGAGCCAGGCCCCGAGCGACGGCCGGGTGAGTTGGGCCAGCGCAGCGCCCGTGTGAAGCTGAATCACGGCCTCGGGGTGCGCTGGCGTATCGGTGTGCAGACCCTTGATGAAGCAAAGCTTATCGACGTGCCGCGCGACGTTCGGATAGAGCTCGGAAACCCACGTTCCGGTCTGCCCATGCTGCTGGAACTTGAACTTCGACGCCGTCAGGACACCCCCTCCCGGCCCGACCTTGCCGTCGTCTTTCTGCAATTGGGGCTTGTAGTCG
This sequence comes from Isosphaeraceae bacterium, assembly GCA_031291845.1. Taxonomy (GTDB): domain Bacteria; phylum Planctomycetota; class Planctomycetia; order Isosphaerales; family Isosphaeraceae; genus DAIDJG01. The sequence continues at coordinate 28,919 of JARLIH010000432.1, forward strand.
AAGGTATCCATCGACGCCATGGCCCCACTCATGAACAGAAAGATGATGCGCTTGGCCTTCACGGGAAAATGCGGCGTCCTCGGCGCGAGCGGGCCCGGGTCGCCCGGTCGGCCGCCCGTCGCTTCGTGCGCCCGGACGGCGTTCTGGCCGAACAGGCCGGTCAGGGCGACATAACCGAAACCTGTTCCCGCACTCTTCAGGACCTGCCGCCGCGAGAGAGCAACCCCCTCAGGGCGCAATTTCGAATGTGACATCAGGATTCCCTTTCTCGTTTCGGGTCACGGAAGATAGCGGAACTCGGCGGTCCCGAACAGGACCTGGCAGAAGCCGGCCCAGGCGGCGGTCCGGGCGTCACGCGGTCGAATCACTTCCTCTTTGATCGGGGCATCGCCCTGAATGACCTCGTCGGGGTTGACCGGGGGCGCCGGCTTCTTCGACGCGGCATTGTCCGCGCCCGTCGCCTCGGCGGCCGAGGCCACGACTTCGGGCTTGGGAGCAGGCTCGCTGGGCGCCGCGGCCAACACCTCACGTGCGACGGGTTCGTAGCCCGCCAGGAACGCTAGCACCCGTTCGACTTCGATCGTCGACGCGCCTCGGCCGACCGTCAGTCGATACGCGTGTTGCACGCGCGCGGCGTCGTCGAGGTCAGCCGCCTGGACCAGGCGTTCCGCAAGCTCCAACGAGCGCCGGCGGACGAAGGGGTCGTTCAGCAGGTACAACGCCTGCGTTGCGACAGTCGTGGTATCACGGCGCCCGGTCACCATCCCCTGCTCCGCGAAGTCGAAGACCTCGAGCGACGTCGGCACCAGCGTGCGGAGCAACGGCAGGTACAGGCTCCGCTGGGTGCTCGCACGGGCCTGGTCGCCCAGGGTCCGCGCCACGGGTCCGTTGTTCGCCAGTTCGATGACCTTGAGCGTTTGTGCGGGCGAGCCCTGCGGCCGCACCCGATCGAGCGTCCCCGCCGCGGCGAGGACTGCGTCGCGAATCTCCTCGGCGTCGAGCCGGCGCGGAGCGTGGCGCCAGACGAGCCGGTTCTGCGGGTCGACCCGGAAGTTGGCCTCGAGCGTCCCCGAATCGAGCCGGTACGCGCGGCTCAGCACGACCCGCCGCACGAGCCGCTTGACCGACCAGCCGTCGGCCACGAAACCCGCCGCCAGGTGGTCGAGCAGCCCAGGGTGCGACGGCACGTCGCCGGTCACGCCGAAGTTATCGACGGTCTTGACCAGACCCTCACCGAACAGGTGCTGCCAGACGCGGTTCACCAACACCCGCGAGGTCAGCGGGTTCTGTGCGCTCGTGAGCCATTGCGCCAGCTCGAGGCGGCCACTTTGCTTCGGGTTGATCTTCGGCTGGTCCGGGAGTTGAAGGAGCGAGAGAAACCCGCGCGGTACGACGGGGCCGAGCTTTTCGGCCTCGCCGCGGATGCGAATTTCGGTGTCGCCAATGTCCTTCGCGTCGCGCACTCCCAGGGCCACCTTCGCGCCGTTCGCCGCCGGGTCGGTCAGGTCGAGAAGCTCGCGCTGGAGGCGGTTGAAGTTCTGGCGGGCGACCGCGCGCTTCGGGCGGCCGTCGGCGGTCTTCTCGTCCCCCTCGGGGTTATTTTGCAAGCGTTGAAACTCGGCCCGGGCTACGGCGACGGCCTTCTTCGCCGCGTCGACTTTCTCTCGGGAAGCAGCCCTCTCGGAGCCGGGCTCGAGACTGATCAGCAAGTCCGTGTCGTAGTAATCCAGACCGCCGCCCCCCATCTTGTTCCGCAGTCCGGCGCATAGGTCGGTGCTGCGGAAGATGCCGGCGAGCGCGTAGTAGTCGGCCTGCGGGACCGGGTCAAACTTGTGGTCGTGGCACCGCGCGCAGCTCACGGTCGTCGCGAGGACGGCCCGGGAAACGGTGTCGATCTGCTCGTCGACGTTGTCCATGATGAACCGGACCTTGAACCGCTGGTTGACGTCCTTGACCCCCAGCGCCAGGAAGCCGGTCGCGACCAGGTGCTCCTGCCGCTCGGCGGGCGACCCGGCGGGCAAGAGGTCGCCGGCGACCTGCTCGCGGATGAACTGGTCGTACGGCTTGTCCCGCGTCAACGCCTCGATCACGTAGTCGCGATAACGCCAGGCGTGCGGGAACGGCAGGTTCCGGGATGAGCCGGTCGACTCGCCGTAACGCGCGACGTCCAGCCAGTGCCGGCCCCAACGCTCGCCGAAGGCCGGCGAACCGAGCAGCCGGTCCACGACCTTCTCGAAAGCGGTGGGCGAACCGTCGGAAACGAATGCGTCGATCTCCGCAGGGGTCGGCGGCAGGCCCGTCAGGTCGAACGTGACCCGGCGGATCAGGACGACCTTGTCCGCGTCGCGGACCGGGCGCAGACCCTTCGCCTCGAGCGCTGCCAGGAGGTACTGGTCGATGGTGCCGGCCGGCCACGACCCGTCGCGGACAGCGGGCGGCGACGATTCCTGGAGCGGCTGCCACGCCCAGTGGTTCTTCCGCAGCGCATCGTATTTCGGGTTCGGCTTGCCGGCAGTCACATTCGCGGTCACCGCCGGCCAGGCCGCGCCTTCCTTGACCCAGCGCGCGAGGACGTCGACCTCGTCGGCCGTCAACTGCTTCTTCGGCGGCATCTTCGGCACGTCCCCCTGGTGCCGGACCGCCTGGAGCAGCAGGCTCTCCTCCGGCTTACCGGGAACGACGGCGGGCCCGCTGCCACCCCCCTGGAGCAGGCCGTTGCGATCGTCGACCCGCAGCCCCCCCTTGGCGTTGGTGTTCGCCGAGTGGCAGTTGTAGCAACGACTGACCAGCAGGGGACGGACGCGCTTCTCGAAGAACTCGACCGCCGCCGGGTCTTGCCGCGGTACGGTTTGATCGGAGACGGCCGCCCGCGCCGGGCTGACGAACGCGCAGAGCAGCACGATCCGCATGAACGCCGCGCGGCAGTGCGACCGATCGATTCCAGCGCGACGCGGTGGATTACCGCAGGGGAATATCAAGCGAGTGAGAATGCGCACCGGCGCGGGCCGGCGATTCGGTCGGAATGCGAGCATGCCAGACTGCTCCGAGTCTGCGCTCGCCTCCGGTCATGCCAGTCAGCGCGGCGCGTTTTCAATGCGAACACGCCTCTCGGGATCGAGTCGGCGACATCAACGTCGGCGAGCCAGCGCTTCACCGCAATCGCTGCTTCTCGACACGCTCGATCTGGACGACGACTCCGTCCTGGATGATCACGCGCACTTCGCCGTAGCGAATGCCCTTGACCGCCGTTCGGACCTGTTCCAGGTCGAACTCGCCGTCGCGCAGTGAGCGGCGCGATCGTCCGTCCCCCTGAGAGGTAGCCGTTAGGTCTGCCATGCTCACCTCACCACGATTACAAATTCAACAGGAGAGCCGAGGACGTGTTCCCCCCGTCTTTCCAGGCCACATTATTCTCGATGAAAATTCACCCGTCAAGACCAGTATCGACAATCTCGATCAATTTAATCAGGAATTAGGCCAGATGGACTTTGGGGGTCGTGAGCGTGACCAGTCCCAGATGTCCGCTTCGTACGTTTGCCGCCTGTCGATGATCTACGCCAACCCGAAACACAAGCGAGGTTTATGGAGAATCTCGCGAGCGCTTCGGGCGTGTGGACCGGGGTCGGTCGTCACGGTGCCGGCAACTGGAAGGGGTAAACCACCTTCCAGTCCTTCTTCATATCGACGACGACCCACCCGCGTTCCGGCGCTTCGTCGAGCGCCTTGTCGAGCCGCCCGACGGGAGAGTGCCGGTCGTAGGCCCACTCGCGTTCGGCGTCGGTGTGGTGGACGATCAGGCCGAACCGCGGCCCCGAGCCGCTCAACGTCCAGCGCAGCATTTCATAGTCGCCGTCGGAATTACCGAACGCGGCGATCGGCCGCCGCCCGATCACGCGCTGGATCCCCTCGGGCTTACCCGCCTTGTCATCGATGAACTCGACTTCGGGAAGGCGAATCAGCTCCGCGCGCCCGTCGCGGATCTCGTACTTGTTCTTGATCAAGCTTCCCACAATACGTTCGGGCGGGATGCCGTACACGCGTTCCGACCACGGCCGCATGAACTCGACGCCGCCTCCCGAAACGATGAACACTTTGAAGTCGTTCGCGCGCAAATAGGCGAGCAGCTCCAGCATCGGCTGAAACACGAGATCGGTATACGGCCGGCTAAACCGGGGGTGCTTGGCGGTCGCGAGCCATTCCTTGACGATCGTCTCGAACTCCTCGGGCGTCATCCCCGCGTGGCTGGCGGCGATCAGCTCGACCCGGTCGCGAGCGGTTCCGGCGAGGACCGCTTTCATGTCCCCTTCGAGCACGGCCTTGAAGGGTTGCGTTTGCTTCCATTCGGGGCGTTTCGCGGCGAGGTGGCGAATGCGGTCGAACGCAAAGGCAACCTGCGTGTACGTCGGCTGCTCGGACCAGAGCGTGCCATCATTGTCGACGGCGGCGATCCGCTCGTTGACGGGTACAAAGTCGGGCCCGCCCTCTTTGGTCACCTTCGTGACGAAAGCGATCACCGCTTTCTTAGCGCGTCCGTCGTTCCAGGACGCGAGCGGCTCGGCGGCACGGACGGCCGTCGCGAGTGAAAGAACGGCGAGGAGTGGTGCGATGGCTCGCATAATAATTCCTAAAACTTTTAATAACCATAAAGAAGACCCGAGCGCCCGCCAGGGGGGCGCCCGGGTCGCAGGAGGGTGTGAACTTGCGCCTCAGTCACTGCCGAGACGCTGTTTCATCTTCTGGACCGCCTGGTCGATGCTGAAACTCGCCGCCCGCTGGCGAGGCGGGTATTCCTGGAACGTGGCCAGGAACTTCTCGGTCACGGCCGCCGAGGCATAGATGATGTACGGCTGGGAGAGGAACCAGTCGTAATAGGTGTTCGACGTGATGTCCGCCCGTTCGTAGGGATCGGCCCGGAGGTCGAAGAGCTTCGGCAACCTGAGCGGGGTGAACGGCTCGGCCCAGACGCGGAGCGTGCCCGGCACCCGCTGTTCCATGAACACGGTCTTCCAGTTCTCGACGCGCAGGGCCACGATGTCGCCGTCGTCGTTGAAGTAGAAAAACCCGCGCCGGGGGCTTTTCTCGACCTGTCCAGTCAGGTAGGGCAACTGGTTGTAGCCGTCGATATGGACCTTGAACCGCTTGCCGGCCGCCTCGTGCCCTTTGAGGAGCTTCTGAACGATTTCCGGGTCGCCGGCCGCGGCCAGAAACGTCGGGAGCCAGTCGTGCCCGCTGACGATCTCGTTCGACACCGAGCCCGCCTTGATCTTGCCGGGCCAGCGGATCATGCAAGGGACGCGGAACGCCCCTTCCCAGTTGGTGTCCTTTTCGCTCCGAAACGGCGTGATCGCGCCGTCGGGCCAGGTGTTGGCGTGGGGGCCGTTGTCGGTCGTGTAGAGGACAATCGTGTCGTCGGCGATCCCCAGGTCGTCGAGCGTCTTGAGCAGCTTGCCGACGTGCCCGTCGTGCTCGACCATCCCGTCGGCGTACTCGGTTCGGGCGGTCAGCCCTGGGGGGCTCCTGCGCTCGGGCGCGACGTGGGTGCGAAGGTGCATGCGGGTACTGTTGTACCAGCAGAAGAACGGCGTGCCGGCCGCGGTTTGCCGCTTGATGTAGTCAATCGCGGCGTCGGACGTCTCGTCGTCGATCGTCTCCATCCGTTTCTTGGTGAGCGCGCCCGTGTCCACGATGACCTGCTTGCCGACGCGCCCGAAGCGGGGATCGTTCGTGGGGTCGTCCTTGTCCGTGGCCTTGCAGCGGAGCACGCCGCGAGGGCCAAAGAATTTCTTGAACTCGGGGTCGCGCGGATAGGTGCGTTGTTCGGGCTCTTCCTCGGCGTTCAGGTGGTAGAGGTTGCCGAAGAACTCGTCGAACCCGTGCACGGTCGGCAGGAACTCGTTGCGGTCCCCCAGGTGGTTCTTGCCGAACTGGCCCGTCGCGTAGCCCAGCGGCTTGAGCAGCTCGGCGATCGTCGGGTCTTCTTTCTGAAGCCCGACGGTGGCCGACGGCACGCCGACCTTGCTCAGGCCGGTGCGGAACGTGCACTGGCCGGTGATGAACGACGAACGCCCGGCGGTGCAGCTCTGTTCGGCGTAGTAATCGGTGAAGATCATCCCCTCCCGGGCGATCCGGTCGATGTTCGGCGTGCGGTAGCCCATCAGGCCCATCGAGTAGGCGCTGACGTTCGTCTGGCCGATGTCGTCGCCGAAGATGACCAGGATGTTCGGCTTCTTGCCCGCCTGCGCCGCCTCCGCGGCGACGGCCTCGTTACGTGCCGCCAGGGCGAGGAGCTGCCCGCGGTCGAGACTGTTCAGGCAAGACGCCGCTGCCGGCCCGGCGGTCGCTTCCGCGCTCGTCACGAGCGCGGGCGCGGGCGCGGCGGCTGCCCCCGCGCTCCGGGACCGGTCCATGTTGGCCACCGCGTAGCCGAGCAGCGACCCGATCGCTACCAGCACCACGGCCTGCAGACGCGTTCGTCGATACATGCGAATTTGGCTCCTCTCATTTCGGGGTCAGCGCACAGCGAAAACCGACGTGCGACATGCCGGTATCAGGGCTACAGCCGTGGCGCGCGGCCGGGCGATAGCGCGAACAATAACTGTCGTTGCACAGGAACGAACCGCCGCGCTGGACGCGCTGCGGCGTGTACGGCTGGGCCGGGTCCGAGCTGCGCGCGGGCCCGGCGGGGTTGACGGTCAGACTGCCGGCGCGTTCGCCGTAGAGGTCGCGCTGGTACCAGTCGGCGCACCACTCCCACACGTTCCCCGCCATGTCGTAAAGGCCAAAGCCGTTCGGCGGAAACGACCGGCCCGGGGCCGTGCGTTGGTGGCCGTCCTCCGCGCTGTTGTTGTGAGGGAATTCACCTTGCCAGATGTTGGCCTGGGGCGTTTCCGCCGAAAACGGCTGTTCGCCCCAAGTGTACGGCAACCCGCTGCGCCCGCCTCGGGCCGCGAACTCCCACTCGGCTTCGGTCGGCAAGCGCTTGCCGGCCCAGCGGCAGTAGGCGAGGGCGTCGTCCCAGGAGACATGGACGACGGGGTGCTCGTCCTTTCCCGCGAGGTCGCTCCCCGGGCCTTCGGGGTGTCGCCAGCTCGCGCCGGGGGTCCAGTGCCACCACTGGGAGAAGTCGTGAAGGTCCACTCGCCCGGCGGTCGGCTGGAAGACCAACGACCCCGGCACCAACATTTCGGGCGCCGGTGGGGGCGTCCCGGGCGGGGACTGCTTCATGATCTCGTCGAGCTCGGGCGCCCGCTCGGCCGTCGTGATGTACCCCGTCGCCGCGACGAACGCGCGGAACTGGGCGTTCGTGACCTCCGTCCGGTCGATCCAGAAGCCATCGACCCGCACGCGGTGCGCGGGGCGTTCATCGGGCCAGCCGAGCTCCGAGTCGGTCCCCATCAGGAACTCGCCCCCCGGAATCCACGCCATGCCCGGCGGCGGCGCGGGAGGCGCGTTCCACAGCTTGGTCGCGGCGTAAGCGGCCCCGAACGCGAGGAGCCCCAAACCGAGCAGGACCAGGGTCTGCTTCATGAGACGTTCACCAGCAGCTTTGTTGCAGTACAGAGCCTCGCCACGCGATACCGCAGCCACCTGAATTATCATAGGACGGAGCGCAAGTGTACTGCGCACGCGCGCGTGTCGACGTCGGCATTTCGCCTGTTGCGCGAAGTTCTGCACGCTCCCGCCTGTTGGTGCACGGGAAATGCGTGCTCAGGTGACTCGGATGGCACGCCCGGAGTCTTCGACGGGCATGGCGCACGACCGAGGGTAAAGCGACCACGCCCGTCGAAGACTTCGGGCGCGCCACCCACCCCTCGCAGGCCCGCCAATGAAGCACGATTGACGTGTGCGTCGAGTTTCAGGCGTCGAGCCAAGGATCCCAGACGCCGGACCGCGCGGGCGCTGCGTTGCGCGTTGACGAGTCCGTCTTTCGCAGGCGAGCGCCGACCCATGAAACCAGGCCCGCCCAAGAGGCGGCCCTAGCGCGGCGGGCCCGCCATGGCTGCCGCGGCGCGGACCTCCGTCGCAGCCTACGCCGGCTCGGCCAGAGAAGGCAACCGCACGACGGACAAGGGGCGTCACCGGGCGGGTCGGACGGCTCGACCCAAACCCAGCGCCGGCAAATCGGGCAGTGGTGCGGGAAGCCGCTGCCCAGCATTCCCGTCGCGATGATCGTGCGCATCACAAACCCTCCAGGTCAGGGACCTGACCTGGAGGGTTTTCGTCGGCCGTGGCCGTTTCTTGGAATGGGGCGTGCCCGCGCTCAGGACCGGCTCACACCGAGACCCAGTCCGTCGCCTCGCCCTCCACGAGCGAGAGCAGCAGCGAACGGGTCTTGTCGCGCGTCTCGCCGATGGCGGTCACATAGACGGCCGGATCGTCCTTCACGGGGCATTCGTGCTCGCAGATGCCGCAGCCGATGCAGCGGTCCGGGTCGATGAACGGCCGCTTGAGCTCGAGCGTCGCGCCCCAGCGGTCCGTCACCTCGACGTTGCGCGTAAAGATCGCCTTGGGACTGACCGGGCAGACCTCCTCGCAGACCACGCAGCTCGTATCCATCGCCCAGGGGAGACAGCGCCCCTGGTTGTAGAACGCGGTCCCGGTCTTGATCGGCCCCTTCGCCTCGACCGGGCCGACGCCCAGCTTCTCGGCGATCGAGATCTCGCGGATCGCCCCCGTGGGGCAGACCTGGCTGCAAAGCGTGCAGTTCAGCTCGCACCACCCCATCTTCGAGATCATGATCGGCGTCCAGAGCCCCTCGACCCCCGCCTCGAAGAGGCTCGGCTGGAGGACGTTCGTGGGGCAGACCCGGATGCACTGGTCGCACTTGATACAGCGCCGGAGGAACTCATCCTCGGCCACCGAGCCGGGCGGCCGGATCACGTACTTGCTGAAGTTCTTCCGGACGCCCCCCGAGAGCCGCGCCATCGGGAAGAACAGGAAGCCGAAGAGCCCCGCCAGCACGAGCTGCCGGCGGCGGACGGCCGGGTACGTCACCTCGCTCGCCTTGCGCGGAAGGAAGCGGAAGGAGAGCGCGTCGTGCGGGCAATCCTCGATGCAGTTCAGGCAGACGAAGCACTCGCTCTTACGCAGGTCCGCGTGCGGGTCGGAGGCCCCTTCGCAGTTCTTGATGCACAGGTCGCAATCCGTACAGCGCACCGGGTCGCGGTCGATCCGCCAGAGCGAGAACCGGCTGAAGATCCCGAGCAACGCCCCCAGCGGGCAAAGCACGCGGCAGAAGAACCGCGGGATCCACCAGTTCGCGACCAGCAGGCCGATGAACATGATTCCGACGACCCACGCCTGCCAGTACTCGCGCGGCTCGGTGTAAATGTCCTCGGTCGCCTTGTGCACCGTCGGCAGCACGCTCGTCGTCATCGAGCGGACCGTTAGCGCGATCGGGTCCAGCAGGCCGATCTGGAGCGAGCTGTTCCCCTGCTTGTGCTCCTCGGCCGCCTCGGCGATCCCGGCGCCCACGGCCGCGAAGATCCGTCCCGGGCCATGCTGCCGCAGCTCTTTGCCTTTGTACGCGTTGTAGATCTTGCCCGGCGCGTCGATCGCGGTCGGGATCATCCAGAGGCAGGCCATCGCGATCATGGCGGCGAGGATGTAGTACTTGATCGCGTAGATCTTGCGGTAGCGGTTGACCTCGATCAACTGCTTGGTGTTGCGCCGGTTGCCGATCCACCCGAAGAGGTGGTGGAGGATGCCGAACGGGCACATCCAGTTGCACCAGACGCGGCCGAGGATCATCGTGATGGCGATGATCACGAGGCCCCAGACGAGGTTGCGGTAGATCGTGTGCGTGGTGAGCGCCGTGCTGACGGCCACCAGCGGCGTCGCTTCCAGGAACAGCGAGACCGGCCACCCCTTCAAGTACCGAAGGTCGGTGATCAGCAGGAAGAACAGGAAGAGGCCGAGAAAGAGGGCCTCGTAGGCGCGTCGGATCTTGACCATGAAACCTATTCCTCCGCCAACTGAAGGCTCAAGTCATCCAGTGTTTCGTGCTCGGTTTTGCGGTTCAAAGAAACTCGATTCGATTCGTCATCTCATCGCGATCATAAATCTCCCAGAGCAGGACGGGCTCTCGGATGATTTCGCCGAGAGAGCGCTTCTCCGGGTGGCAATAAGCAATACCAGTGTGCGGCGCTCCCGTCGCGTGCAGCCTGAGAAAGTCGGCATCCTGAGTGAAAATCACACGGCCTTCGGAAACCGCATATGCAAGCTGCTCTTGATCGGGCGCGCGGAGCAAGCCGGCATCGGTTGACGTCGTTACATCGATGCCACGCCGCTGGAGGGCCACAGCGATCCTGGAGTCGCAGTTCTCATCGAGGTGGAACCGTATCGTGTTGGGCATGACGTTCCGCCAAGAGCTGCTGGTAGCGCGACGGAGGAGCATTCGCCTGCATCTCGGCAACGAACGCGTCGTCGGCTTTCATCCGAGCACGGATCTCCTCTTGGTGATCGTGGTAGTATGCCATGGCGGCATGAACGTCGGCGAGCGTAATCGTCGGATGCGTCGCCACGATCTCATCCGGGCTCATCCCCATCTGCTCATGCCAGACGACGACGTTCTGGACCGTGATGCGATGGCCAGCAATGCGGGGCCTGCCACCGCAAACGCCAGGTGTGATCTCAATATGCTCGGTGCTGACGGAAGCCATTAGTCGTTTCCCATTACGCCCGCGCGGGGCAAAGTTTCCTCAAAGAGGGCGTGCCAAACGAAAAGGCTGTAAACACCCTCGCGCTCGGGATGTCTGCGGGCCACCATCACGACGCCGTAGCCACCGTCAATGATATCTCCATTTACGTCTTCTTCGTCTCGCTGCACTCCCAGCAGGAAGAGCAGATCGCCGGTGACCGCCGTCACCTTGACTTCCGTCGGCGCGAGGCATTCAGGCATGAGAAGCCAAATTGAGCGGCCCTCATACTCGAGGGCCAAGACCCGCGTGTTCTCTTCTCCGTAGAAATAGCCCTCTTGCTTCTCCGCCGACTCGTCGATCCAAAACGGCTTCGTTGCGGTTCCGAACATTATGGCTCGCGTCAGACCGTGATCTCCTGCGTCCACTGCGGCCGCCAGTCCTTGCCCAGGCCGCGGGCGATCACCTTGTCGAGATAGACGATCTCGTGCCGCGACTTGTCGAGCAGCCGCGTGACGCACCAGCTATCGACGGCCGTGCAGTCGGTACCGACGACGATCGTGTCGGACCGCTTGACGTCGTTCAGGCTGCCGCCGGTCGGGCCGTTGCGCATCAGGAGCTTGCGGCCGTCGGCGATCACGAGCGTCGGCTTCATCATGAGCGCGAAGTCCGAGATGATGCCGTGAATGTTCTGGTGGAACTGGTTGCGCGGGTTGCCGAGCAGCCCGTACCAGTTCTTCATCGTGACGGTGGCCTTGCAGAGGTTGTGGTCCTTCACGGGCGAGATGCCGATGACCTTCGTCGCCTCGCGGAAGGGGCGGTAAAACATGCGCCAGGTGTTGGTGATGGTCTCGCCGCCGACGTAAAGCTGCTCGAAGTAACTGTCCTTCGGCAGCATCAGCTCCGCACCCGAGCGAATGGCGGCCTCGCCGACCTTCGTCTTGTAGAAGCAGCTCTCGGGGTTGTTGATCGGGTTGTCGGCGACGATCACCTTGCGGGCGCCGGCGGCCTTGCACAGCTTGACGACGGCCGCGAGCGTGTCGGGCTGGGTGGTCGCTGCCAGGTCGGGGTTCTTGTCGAAGGCGACGTTCGGCTTGATGACGACGACGTCCCCCTTCTGGATGAACTGGGAGACGCCCCCCATCGCCGTCATGGCCGCCTCGACCATCTTGAGCGCCTGCTCCTCGCGCGCCTGGTACTCCGCCTCTTTCGAGCTGAAGTCCTCAGCCTTCGGCGGACTGGAGCGGACGACCACGAGGCTGGGCCGGCTCGGCGGCAGGGTGACCGAGTAATTCTTGAGCTTGACCGGGGGGGGCGGCTTGACCCCCTCCATGCCCCATCGGTCGCGGAGCAGGTAGCCGCCGGCCAGGGAGCCGCCGATCACGACACCGGTGCCTCCCGCCTGCGTCAGGAATTGTCTGCGCGAGAATGACTCGTCGGCCGGGTTGACGCCCCCGAGCCGCTCCAGGTTCTTGAGCTGCGTGCGGGTCAGTTTTTCGCTCATTGCGCACCTCGGAGGAAGGGGGGGCGATGTTCGGGGATTGTTGCGTTTGTGTCGTTATTTGCCGGTCGGAACAATAGGGACCTTGGCGGGGAGGCCCTTCACGAAGGCACGGGCGAAGGCCTCGGCCTGCTTGGCGTCTGCGGCCCCGTTGGCCCCTCCGAGGGCGTTGCCCTTCACGAAGAAGGCGTCGTTCAGGCCGACGTTGGAACTCAAAACCATCCGGTCCGCCCCTTCCGCTTCGATCGCCTTCACCTCCGCGCCGTTTTTCTTGGCGTCCTCGACATACTGGTCGAAGACGGCCTGCGCCGTCTTCGCGTCGGGATAAGGCCGGAGGAACCCTTGCCAGGAGTTTGTCCCTTGTTGGTAATCGGCCATGAAGACGTCGGACAAGAAGCTGTACCCGAAGACGTCCTGCGCGACGTACTTCGCGCCCGACTTGCTCGGCTGGGCCGGCAGCAGCGCGAACAGCCCCTCCGGCGTGGCCTGGACCGATTCGGGCGTCGCCCCGGGCGCGGCGGCCGCCGGAACCTGCTGCGCGGCGATCCGCTTGGCCATGTCCTGCGCGAACTTGGCGAACTTCGGGTCGTCCTGCGTCGACACGATTTGCGTGTAGTACGGCCCGGAATAGAACAGGGTGCTCCCCGAAGCCGTGTACCCGTCCGTGCCCACCGCGAGCGGCTTCGCCTCGTCCGGCTTCTCCGAGCCGTACTTGCCGAGCGCCTTGAGTGAGTTGGCCATCTCGAAGATGTAGACCTGCACCTCGTTCGACTCATCCCCTGTGGGATGGTAGTAGGCGTACGCCATCCCCTTGACGTCGTACTGGATAAAACTCTCTGCCCGCCCGTCGATCTTCTCGAACAGGTTGTCGGCGTTGAACGTCTCGAGGTGCTTGTCGCCCGACTTGCCGACCGTCCAACCCGCCGGCAGTTCGGTCAACGGCAGCATCGCGGCCAGCGGCTGCTGGGGCGCGGGGACGGTGGCGATCTCGGCCGTGGCCGCCGCCTTGGTCAACCCCTCCCCGGCCGCCGGTGCGGGCGCAGACGGGGCTACGGCAACCGCCGCCGCTGCCGGCGCGGGAGCAGGCGCCGGGTTGGCCGGCAGCGCTGCCAGTTCCACGGGCGGCGCGGTGAAGTCCATCAACTGCTGCGGCCCGTCGAGCGCGATGGACTGGCGTACCGCCGCGAGCCGCTGGAGGACCGCCGGCACAGCCTGCGCCACCGCCGGCGACGTTCCGGCCACGGCCCGCAGCTTGAGCATCGCCTCGTCGAGCTTCTTGACGGTGTCGACCAGGTTCTTCCGCTCCTCGGCCAACCGCGCCATCTCCGCCTTCACGGCGTGGTCGGCTTCCTGGACGTCCTGGTACTGCCTCCCCTGCTCCAGCACCGACCACGTCTTGTTCGGGTCGAAGGCGTAGCGATCCTCGTCGAAGTGCCGGCTCTTCACCGTGAGTGCGAGGAAGATTGCCGGAATTCCCATCACCAGCACCATCGCCGCCACGATGGACGAAAACTCGGGGCGCTGCATGACCCGCCCCCGCCGCGCCTTGAACCAGCTCAGCCGGCCCAGCACCGCAAAGGCGATCGGCGTCGACGCCAGCGCCACCGCGGCCGCGCCGATTGCCAGCCCCATGAGCGGATCACTCAAGAACAGGTCTCGGAGCTTCTCGCCCCAGCTCGTGGAATTCATCGTTTGCGCAGCCTTCACTGGGGAGACGCAGAGTCTCCAACAACGGTTGGATTCCTCATCCGCTGATTATAGCGGTCGAGTTGAGGGGCGGGCAATCCCGTCGCGAAAGGGAACCACGCGCCGGCGATTGGCTCGTGGTAGGACTTACAATGGTCCCGATTCCCCGAGTCGCTGTCGGAGCTCTTCCAGCTCGAGCCTGAGGCGCTCGTTCTCGCTCTCGGCCGCCGCGCGCGCCGTTTGCTCCTGCTGCTGAGCAAGTTCCGCTTGTTGTCGGGCGAGCTCCGCCTGTTGCCGGGCGAGTTCCGCCTTCTGGCGCGCGGCCCGCTCTTCGTAGCGGCCGATCTCTGCATCGATCCGCGCACGCTCCGCCTCCAGCCGCGCGAGCTCGGCCGCGGCGCGGGCCTCGGATGAGGGCAACAGCGTCTTACCGGTCGACGGGTCGTAAAGATGCAAGACCCAACCGCTCCTTTCGAAATGGAGACCGAGCACTTCACTGGGCAGTCGCCCTGCGACCGGTTCGATCGGCACGTACTGGCCGCCAACCAGACGGAATCCCTGAAGAGGAGGATCGAGATACTCCTCCAGCGGATCGAAAAGGAAGTATTCGGGAACCCGAAGGACGTCGCGGTAGAGGACGAATTTCGGATCAAAGTCATCCTCGCGCGTCGACGGCGAGGTGACCTCAACGACCAGCTCGGGGCCGCGGTCGCCTTCCTCCCACGTCTTGTAAACGCGCCGGAGGGGATCGTTCCGGGCCCTGGCCACAAAAACGTCGGGGGCGACGCTCTTCCGCGGGTTGCCTTGCTCGTAATAGACGAACATGTTGCCCGAGACGTACATCATCGGGTCATCGATGAATCGTTGCCGCAGCACATCGATGACGGCGACCATCGTGTCGCGGTGCAAGGGCGATTCCGCCATCGGCTTGCCATCCCGCTCGGGGTATTCGACCTCGGCGGGGGCCAAGGGCATGATGGACATGATCGCCGCCCTCCCAACGCCCTGCTCTACCCGATGTTACCTCACCGGCCATTCTATCACGGGCCGCATCCAGCGCGATAGCATTCGTGTCGGTGGTTATCGCACGGCCGGATGGGGACCTCTATTCGGTCGCGTCACTCCACCGCGAACCGACCCGGCCCATGTTGCAACGCGCCCCGTTCACCCACCGAGTCCCTCTTCATCTCTTCTCGGAGGCGCTGGCGCTCCTGGTAGCCCGCGCATCCCACGAGGGGCAAGACGAAGATCGCCACCAAGATCCATGGTTTCATGGGATGGGCTCCGTCCCGAAGCCTTCCGACGCGACGCAAGGGGTCGAACCGCAACCGGGTTCGCGCGCGGACGTCCGCTCCCCTTGGGGGAGAAGACGTGCAGAGTACACAACCCGCGCAGCCCCACAAGAGGAGAATCGGGCCTCAACCACGAGTTCCCCAGGGTCCAGGTCGATACGGAACGGCGTTGCATCCGCAAATGGCCGGAATTTCGGACACTCCTCGCTGATCCCCACGGGTCATCCTTCACGCGAAGCCGGGGGACCGGGTGCCATGCCCACGTCTTTGTCACGCGACGTCATGTTGTACCCCCGACGCGACGTCATGTTATACCCCCGAATGCGACATGAAGTTATAGCCTCGACGCAGGATCAGCGATAAACTCTTTGGATGTTTCTTGTCGATCA
>JARLIH010000433.1 GCA_031291845.1 Isosphaeraceae bacterium
CGATGGAGACGAACGTCCTCTACTACGGGGACAACCTCGAGATCCTGCGCCGATACATCCCGGCCGAGAGCGTCGACTTGGTCTACCTCGACCCGCCCTTCAACTCGAACCGGACCTACTCCGCGATCTTCGCCGACGAGAGCGGGCGGAAGAGCGACGCGCAGATCCACGCCTTCGAGGACTCCTGGCACTGGGGCCCGACGCCCGAGGCGCACCTGGCGTATCTGAAGAACAGCACGCTCCACCATGGCGCGGTCCCGGTCGGCGTCTCGCAGCTGCTCGCGGCCCTCGAGTTCGGGATCGGCAAGACCCCGATGCTCGCGTACCTCGTCGAGATGGCCGTCCGGCTCATCGAGCTCCACCGCGTGCTCAAGCCGACCGGGAGCCTCTACCTGCACTGCGACCCAACGGCGAGCCACTACCTGAAGATCGTGCTCGACGCGGTGTTCGGGCCGGAACACTTCCGGAACGAGATCGTCTGGCGTCGATCGAATCCCAAGAGCCATGCGACCGTCAACTTCCCGACGGTGACGGACTCGATTCTTCGCTACGCCAAGGGTGACGACCCGACTTACCGTCAGATCTACTCCGTACACGACCCCAGCTATGTCGCTCTCAAGTACAGGTATCAGGACGATCATGGAACCTACCGTTTACTGCCGCTTCTGAACCCGAACCAAGACCGTCCCAACCTCCGCTACGAGTTCCTCGGCGTGACCCGTGTCTGGAGGTGGACGCGCGAGCGTATGCAGGCTGCTCTCGAGGCCGGCCTGATTCGGCAAGGCAAGCCCGGCCAGGTCCCGGAGTACAAGAAGTACTTGGAGGATTCGGCCGGCAAGACCGTCACGAATCTGTGGGCCGACATCGAGCAGGCAGATGGAGCGGAGCGGCTCGGGTATCCGACCCAGAAGCCGATCGAACTATTGGAGCGGATCCTGCTCGCTTCGACAAACTCTGGCGACATCGTCCTGGACCCGTTCTGCGGCTGCGGCACTGCGCTGGTCGCCGCTCAGAAGCTCGGCCGCCGGTGGATCGGGATCGACATCACGTACCTCGCAGTCGGCGTCATGCGGCGCCGGCTCGCGGACTCGTTCCCCGAGCTTCCCCCGATCCACGTCGAGGGCGAGCCAACGGAAGTCGAGGGCGCCCGTCTCCTGGCGATCCAGGTACCCGAGGGCCGCTACCAGTTCCAATGGTGGGCGCTCGACGAGATCGGGGCCCTGCCGGCCTCTGGCGACCACAAGAAGGGCGCGGACACCGGGATCGACGGGCGGATCACGTTCACCGGCGCCGACGGTGGGCTTCTCCAGGCGCTCGTGTCAGTGAAGTCCGGCCACCCCAAAGCGGACGATGTCCGGGTGCTCAAGGCCGTGTGCGAGCGCGAAGGCGCGGCGATCGGGATCCTCGTCACCCTCGACGAGCCCACGAAACCTATGCAGCACGAGGCGACGATCGCGGGAACGTACCACTCAGACGTCTCGGGGAAGGACTACCCGCGGATCCAGATCCTCTCGGTCGCGGACCTGCTCGAGCGCGGCCGGCGGCCGCAGCTGCCGCCGCTCGTGTCGGCGCCGCTCCAGCGCGCGGCGAAGGTGACCGCGCCGGTCGACCAGGGCACGCTGTTCGGGGAAACAGGCCGACCGCCTGGAGGCTAGGTGGACGACAACACGCGCCAGGTCTTGATCGCTCTCTTCACCGTCGCAGGAGGCCTCGTGACGGGCCTGTCCGTGGCATGGCTCGGTTTCCGATTCGCGACGTCCAGTGATCGCCAACGGTGGTCGCGGGACGATGATCTCCGCCGCGAGGCCCTCGATCGAGCCGCGCGGGAGCGGTGGCGCGACCGCCGGCGGGAGGTGTGCGTCGGCGTCGCAAGTCGAGCGATGGCCATGGTTCAGATGGCTGTCACCCATCGTCCTGGATCCCACATCAAACCCGAGGAGTACTTCGGGCTCGTGCGGGTCGGATTCGCCGGGACCGCTGAGCTGGTACTGATCTCCTCGAACCTGGCCGACTCGGGCGGTGACCTCATGATCGCGGCGAACGCGGTCGTGATGGCGGCGGTCAACGATCGCAAGGAGCCCCTGGACGCGTATGTCGCTGCCTATGAGGCGGCGCTCCGCGCGTTTATGGAGGCGGCCAGGGCCGATCTCCTTGGCTGATGTGGTCGCGCCAATCGCCGAGTCTGACCATGATGGCGCTTGACCAAACGATAGAACGGGTGTTCACTATCGCGCTCGGCTGGGCAGCTCGCGCGCCTCGCGGATCGCTCATCCGTTCGCTCTTGACCGTCAGCTGCTCGCAGCTACCATGGGACGATGCACGGGAGGATGCGCGATGAGTGATTCCTCCGCGATCGAGTGGACGGACTCGACCTGGAACCCGGTCACCGGCTGCTCGAAGGTCTCCCCCGGCTGCGCCAATTGCTACGCGGAGACCCTGAGCCTCCGGTTCGGCTGGTCGAAGGCTCCCTGGACGCCGGCCAACGCCGCCGAGAACGTGATCCTGCACCCCGAGCGGCTCCTCCTGCCGACGCGGTGGCGCCACCCGCGGCGTGTGTTCGTCAACTCGATGAGCGATCTCTTCCACGAGCTCGTGCCGGACCCGTACATCCGCCAGGTGTTCGACGTGATGGCCCAGTGCCCGCAGCACGAGTTCCAGGTGCTTTCGAAGCGCCCGGAGCGGATGTGTGCCGTGCACCGGCTTTGGACGGAGCGCCACGGAATTCTGCCGAACGTGTGGCTCGGGACCTCGATTGAGAACGACCGGTGGGTTGGGCGCGCCGGCGCGCTCCGCGAGACGCCGGCAGCCGTGCGATTCATCTCCGCCGAGCCGCTCCTGGGTCCGCTCCCATCGCTTGACCTAACCAACATCGATTGGCTGATCGTGGGTGGCGAGTCCGGGGTCGGACACCGACCGATGGAGGCGGGCTGGGTCCGCGACCTGCGCGATCGCGCGGTCGAGGCCGGCGTCGCGTTCTTCTTCAAGCAGTGGGGCGGACGGACTCCGAGGGTCGGTGGCCGGGAGCTCGATGGACGGACCTGGGACGAGTATCCCGTCCCGCTGGCCAAGCGCGACCTCGTGGCGGTCTAGGCGAACCTCAGCACGGCACCTTCCGGGTAGCTGCCTCGGCGAGCTGCACCGCGGTCGACCACGAGCTCCCCGCGAGCCTCGGCGGGCATAAGGGTCATCCTTTTGAGGTGCTTGCCGGGGTGATAGGCCGTGTCGAAGAGCACGAAGTCGACAGCCTCTTGAACCGTGAAGGGTTCGCGACCGAACCGGTGCTGTAGGAGCCGCAGAAGCGGGATCGGGTCAGGCTCGGGCTCGAAGAGCACCAGTTGATCCCTTCGCGTCGTGTCGCGGAACCGCTCACCCCGCTCTGGGTCCACCGCCCACATCGCGTCCTTCATCTTCTCGAGACCACGTCGGCTGTTGGTCGCAAAGAACAGGTCGTAGCCCCCTCCCCCGGCAGTGGCGATCTCGAACGAGCGCACGTGCGTAGCCGACCTGCGTAGTTTCGTGGCGAAGAGATCGCGCAGGAAATCCAGACGGGCACGGCCCGTCAGGTCGATGCCGTCGCGCCACTCCTGTCCGCCATAGAGGTGTGACAAGGCTTCGGCAGTGTCGGGCTCCGCCATGAACCGCGCGATGAACCTGGTCGGGAGGTAGACGAGGACCTCGCAGGTTGAGTAGCCGAGAATCGAGCTTGTGAGTTCCACCCGATTCTGCTCGTAGCCAAACGGATCGATGAAGACGAACGTCGGAACCGGGAGGCCCACCTGCGCGAGGACGTCTGCCATCACCTCGCGAAACTCTCCGCGGATCGGCCTCACTTTGACGTTCGCGGGTGGCGTAGGCATCAGCGTTGAGATCTCGCCCAAAAGGTGCTCGAGCCTCGCCCCATCCCGCTCGATGAAGAAGTAGAGCAACTCCGAACGCGAGATCACGGCTCTACTTCGGTGCTCTAGGAAGGCCTTCAACATGATGATCGGTGAGCCGTCCTCGCCGCCGCGGTAGCGCCCGGGACCAGCGAAGCCGTCCACGAGAAGGATCCTTCGGTAGCCAGCCTGGGCCAGGATGGGCAGCCACGCGTCCAGATACTTGCGGAGGAGCCGGTGCTTGCCGACGGAGTGGGGCTCCAAGTCCCACAAGACCTCGGTCGGCGCGGCCACCCGCTGCTCCTTCTCCCCCTCCCTGTTCACCCGCCGTGGACAACCACCCGCTCGGCCCGAATCCCGTGGACAACTAGAACGCCTGTTCGACGACGCTAGATCGCTCGACCGGGCGTTCCCCACCCAGCGCCGGCCGGCCTGACGGCCGACGTTCGAAGGGTGCTCTCATGGTCGACCGTGCGCAACCCGTCACTGATCCTCGAGTCCTCGAGGAGATCCTCTCCGAGCTCATGCTGAGCGTGTACCGGGCCCAGCGGCAGGCTCGTCTCCAGGCCCTTGGCCAGCTTCCTCCGCCCGCGCCCAATCCGCGCGCTCAAGGGCTGATGCGGCAATCACCGTCGCATTTAGCCACTCATCGATCGCGTCGAACGCTGTCGGCGCCGGCTCCATGAATCCAAGACGCTATGCAAACAGTGCCGCGCACACTGCGGAAGCTTCGCGGCGGAGTCACCCCTTGTCTCTGAATGAGCCGCGAGGGGCCGGCTCATGATCAGGCTAGGATGCGTACCGATGGAGGACTTCGATCGCTCGTTCATCCGCGGCGTCTACGATCGGTGTGAAGGCAGCCTCGAT
Source organism: Isosphaeraceae bacterium (assembly GCA_031291845.1). Classification (GTDB taxonomy): domain Bacteria; phylum Planctomycetota; class Planctomycetia; order Isosphaerales; family Isosphaeraceae; genus DAIDJG01. The sequence continues at coordinate 4,743 of JARLIH010000433.1, forward strand.
CGTGCGGTTGAGGGCGACGAGGTCGGGCAGGCACTCGGGCTCGACGAGGTGCAGACGGCAGACGTCGTGGCACGTCTGATGCGGACCGGCTTCATGCGGGACGTCGCCGCCCATTTCCGGATCAAGATCACCGCCCGGGGCATCGCCCTGGCGAGGCAGCAACCACCGTCGATCGCCGCTGACCTTCCTCCGGCGTCGGGCATGAATCCTCGCTCGTCGGGCCGAGGAACGGGCCTGGTTCGAGAGCACGTGATTGAGGAGGGCGGGACCGGCCGCGCAGTCTGACCGGTGCAGTGGGTCATCTTGCTGGGAC
>JARLIH010000434.1 GCA_031291845.1 Isosphaeraceae bacterium
CGCCGGTGACTGAGAAGAAGGCGGACCCAGTGCGATCGGACAAGCCCTTCGGCACGACGACGATTCGCTCATCTGCCGAGAACCGTGAGACGGCACGCGCCGCAAGCGCAGGATCTGGCTCAAAGCCGTATGCGCGGACGAACCGTCCGCCGAATCTGGCGCTGAACGCAGCCAGCGTGTCGCCGTCGAAAGCACCCCCATCGACCAGGATGTGGCCGTCATCGTCCGGGATTACGTCCCGATCGAACCACTGGGGCTCATGCCGGACGCAAACCCGTGCCAAATGGGCCGTGTCGAGCGTAAGGCGGTGCTGGATGACGGCGTCGAGGCATGTCCGTGACGGCTCGTCCGCGAGCTGACCGTACAGCCACACGTAGTCAAGTCGATCGGCGATCAGATGGCGGGCGAGAGCGCGCTCGGGTTGGGCGCCGAGAGCGAAGAACACTTCCGACATGTTGAAGCGGTGCGCAACGCCTTGATCATCGAGCTGGGCCTCAATCAAGGCCGCCGCCATGCCCGCCGCGACGATTACGACATCGCGGTCCGCGGCTATGGTGTCAGGCGGCAGGATGGTCAGCCCATCGACGACGGATCCCTGACGGTGAGGGGCATTGTCGATCAGGCCTGCCGGCTTGAGTTCGTGCCTCCGCAGCGAGCGAACGACCTGACGTCCCACGGTTCCGGATCCGAAGACGAAGAGACGGCCGCCGCAAGCCAGGGATGCGCGGAATCGCGAGGCCGCTCGCTCATGCGCCGCCTGGACCTCGCTCTCGGAGGCTCCCAGTAGATGGACTAGCGCCGACGGGCGGTTCGCGAGCAACGGGGCCAAAACCCTCGAGTCCTCCGTCTGGAGGACGCCCCCCTCGACAGGCCACGGCGTGGTCCGATCCGCGACCAGCACCGGGAGGCAGCCAGGCCGTCGCCCAAGTGCCGCAATGCCCGGATCGTCGGTGCCCAACACGACTACCGGTCGCGGTCGTGACGCCAGAAGCCCATCGAGTGTCGCTTCTACCCAGCGTGCTACCTCCGACGTGTCATCGCCCGCATGCGGTGCTGACAGACCGAGTACGCCGCTCGCCCGGGCGAGTTGGGCGAGACCCTCAAGGCCATCTTGGCGAGGTAGGTCGAGGCCAGTCCGCGCGAGAGCAACCACGAGCGATGGATGATCCGGCAGTCCCGCAGGTAGCAGGTCAGACATCACCAAGCCCATGACGTGCCAAGGAATCGTCGATGAATGCCCAGACGGCAGGCTCTGTGAGTTCGATCGGACTCTCCTTCTCGATCCAAACGCGGTCCGACCACACGCGATCGAAGATGCGCTCGCGAAGTCCGACGCTCTCCGGCCGCAATCGCGCAACCTCCCTGTGGATGTGCGCAAGACTGCCCACAGCCCGGAACTGCTCTGTCCACCAGCCAATCAGATCGTCCATGGATTTGAGGGCGAGGTGGGGCGAGGTGGTTGCGAGTCGGCGCAGCAGGTCCTCGCAGACCGGACCGGTGGCGCCCGCATACTGGTCGTAAGCGCTTCGGAAGAACACCTCCAGTGTCTCCGCGTGGCTCAGAGAAGTCGCCTCAAGTAGTGCGCCAGCGGCCTCATGGACGTTGCCAGTGCGAACGTTTGAGATGGCGATCCCGCCGACCGAAGCGCTATACAGCAGTTCGACAAGCGTGTCGGAACCACGATCACCGAGCCTATACACTGCGTCGAGTGCTCGGATCAACCGCGGGATGGTGTCCAGCGACAGCATCTGCCCGAACCATGACTGTTCTCCGCGGCAGATCATCGACTCGAAGAGGTGGACAAACACATCAAAGGCACTCGTGACGAGGAGGGCGTCCGGACAGTCCCGGAGAAATGCTGGGTCCAGCACGCTCCAGTCGGCGATCAGGCGCCAACTCTTGCCATGCATCTTCCGTTTCGTCTTCGCGTCGTAGGTCACGTAGTAGCGACTCGTGTCGGCGCCGGTCCCAGCGGTGGTAGGGACGTCGATCATGATCGGACGTGCTGCGCCAGCCACGGGATCCAATCCGCGAAGTGACCCCATCCCAACACCGTCCACGAGACCGAACATCCGGCACGCAGTAACGGCCTTCGCGAAGTCCATAGTGCTGCCGCCGCCAATCGCGAGCACGGCATCGGGGCTTTCGAACTCGTGCGCTTCGGCGATGACCTGCTGTGTGCGGGGCTCGCCGACTACAACGAACCGTCGGCGCACCCGGCCCTCGAGAGGCGCGAGCAGTTCCGCGGCGAGCGGGTGCTCTGCGAAGTGCGCATCGAGGTAGCAGTCGATTACACGAACGCGTTCGAGGATCGCAGGGATCTCGAGTCGTGCTCCGTCACCCCACAACAGGGTGCCCGGAAATGCGAAACGCTTCAGACCGGGACGATTGAAGAACGTCTCCAAGTAGCGGTCGGGCGTCACGCCGGTCCCTCAGTTGTCACGGTTGAAGCCCCCTCTGGAAAGCCAGGCGCCCTCAATCCGGACTGCCACTCGGCGGTTCTGCGCACAGCATCGGCCAGTCCAACGATCGGCTGGAGCCCGAGCTCGGATGCCGCCCGCCCGGTCGAGGGTACGTAACGAGCCGGCAACCCACGTCCAGTCGACGCGGGTGCCACCAGGACCTCGGTGTTCGGCCGGACAACAGCCGCCACGAGCGCGGCGAGGTCGCGGATGCTGGTGTCCGCTTCCGACCCCACGTTGTAGGGCCTGACCGATGCGCCCCGGATGAGGATCGTCCAGAGCCAGACCGCGAGGTCGGCCGCGTACAGGTACGACCGTCGCGGGGTGCCGTCGCCGTTCACGCGGATCGGGCTGCCTTTGAGCGCGTCGCTGATGAAGTTGCCCACCGCGAAGTTGGCGTCGAGCGGAAGCAGCGGACCGACGAAGGCGAAGCACCGGGCGATCTTGACCTCTAGACCCGTGTCTGCAGCGGCCGCAGTGCAGAGGAATTCGGCAGCCCGCTTGCCGTGGCCGTAGCCCGCGGCCTGATCCTCGGGGCGGGGGGCGCCAACGTAGCCCTCGTCGATACGCTCGATATCGGGTGGCTGTGTCCCGTACACGGCTCCAGAACTGGTCAGCAACAGCTTTTGGGCGGCGCACCTCGCCGCGAACTCAAGAACCCTGGTGGTGCCGGCCACGGCAGTTGTGAACGACGCCGCGGCGGAGCCACCGAGCTCCGTCTCGGTCGCCATGTGGAGGACGATCGAGAAATCGGCGTTGGGGAACGTGAAGTCGCGCACATCCCCCTCGCTTAGGGTGATCGACGGATGACCCGCCACATGCGGCACGGTCGCGCGGTAACGCGCTGCATTGCGCGTCAGCAGATGCGCCTGCACGCCTAGACGCAACCGCGCGTCCACGTGCAGCAGGGTCTCGATCATCCAGCCGCCGAAGAAGCCGGTCCCTCCTGTGACGAACAGGCGCTCACCGCGCACTGCCTCCCAGATGCCCGCCGTGTGGGCCAGGACATGGTCCAGGTCCCATTCGGGCA